>NZ_FLQY01000349.1 GCF_900089945.1 Candidatus Propionivibrio aalborgensis
CGGTATCAGGTCCGAGGGCTTGGCCAGATGAAATGCTCCGCTGGCAATGAACAGCACATGATCGGTACGGATCATGCCGTATTTCGTCGATACCGTCGTCCCTTCAACCAGTGGCAGCAAATCGCGCTGCACCCCCTGTCGCGAGACATCGGCGCCATGAGCGTCGCTGCGCGACGTAATCTTGTCGATCTCGTCAAGAAAAACGATACCGTTCTGCTCGACTTCGCTGATCTTCAGTTTTCTCGATTTCTTGCGAGCCCCGCCCATGTTCTCCGCGCGCCGGAGGAAGCAAGGCATCCAGAATGCGCTCCTCGGCAGCATCCGCCGCGCGCTCACGAACACCGCTCATGGCCATATCCCGGCCGTTCTTTATGGCAATTTCGGCGAGGTCGCGAATGATTGTTTCAACGTCGCGTCCGACATAACCGACCTCGGTGAACTTGGTGGCCTCGATCTTGATGAACGGCGCATTGGCCAGCCGAGCCAGTCGGCGCGCTATCTCCGTCTTTCCGACGCCGGTCGGCCCGATCATCAGAATGTTCTTCGGCGTGATTTCCTGCCGCAAAGGTTCATTCACCTGCGCTCGCCGCCAACGATTGCGCAGTGCAATCGCGACGGCCTTTTTGGCCTTTGCCTGGCCAACGATATGCTTATCAAGTTCTCGAACAATTTCCTGCGGGGTCATTTGTGACATGGTAATCCTGCGATGTCAGACATGGCTTCGAGGCCCTCATGCGCTCGTCGGCCATGCGTTATGGCAAACCAATGCGAGTGGGCGATACTCAGTCAAGCGTCTCGATGGTTAACTTGTGATTGGTGTAGATACACAGGTCGCCCGCGATTTCGAGCGACTTGCGGATAATCTCGGCCGGATCAAGCTCGGTGTTTTCGATCAGGGCGCGTGCCGCAGATTGAGCGAACGCGCCGCCGGATCCTATGGCGACTATGCCTTGCTCTGGTTCCAGCACATCGCCATTACCGGTGATCACCAGTGAATTTTCATGGTCCGCGACGGCCAGCATCGCCTCAAGCCGGCGCAAAGCCCGGTCACTGCGCCAGTCCTTGGCAAGCTCGACAGCTGAGCGCATTAGATTGCCCTGGTGTTTGTCGAGCTTGGCCTCGAAACGCTCAAAGAGCGTGAAAGCATCGGCAGTGCCGCCAGCAAAGCCGGCAAGGATATCACCCTTGTGAATCCGCCTGACCTTGCGTGCGCCCGCCTTAATGACGATGTTGCCGAGCGTAACCTGCCCGTCACCGCCCATGGCAACCCGCTTGCCTCGTCGCACCGACAGGATTGTGGTGCCGTGGTATTGCTCCATGTAAAAACCCTAGTGTTTTGCAAAAATGATGGCGGCGACTGTCCGCAATCCGATAACGCGAAATAATTCGGCAATAAGATGATTCGGATGACGAAACACGATCTGCTTGCCGGTTTGCCGGATAGTCGACAGCACATTAAGAAGCGCGCCGGCACTGATGAAATCCAGGCGCACGAGCGGCGCGCAATCAATGAGTACAGGATCATGCAAATCGGCATGCGCCGTCAGATCCCCAAAACGCGATGATTTGACATCCCCACGCAACACATAGGCGTCCTGGACGCCATCGTCGCCAGGAACGTCAGCTGCCATTTGTTTCGCCGGCTCGGGGGCGGCTACCCGACTGGATTCCCAGGAGGGTGGAGAGACCTCGAAAGTCACGGCATAGTTGATTGCCACCTCCTCGAAAGCCTCGTTCCGCCCCTGCAACTGACAAAGCTCCAGAAGCAGCAGCCAGCACTCGCTGTCCTCTGCACTCCCGGCCACGATACGCTGTTCAAGCATTTCAGCCAGTGCGTCGCGGCCCAGCAATTCCACTTCACGCCGGGACTTTCTTGCCTGCTGCAACAAGGTCAGCAGGAGACCGCAGCCCACTGCATCAATTTGACTCACTCTCGACATATCGAGACGGAGCCTGACATTCTTTGCGAGCGACTGGCGAACTGCTTCAAAGGCGCCGTCGTTTTCCCCCGTCAAATCGCCCTTGAATAGCAGACTCCCGGCAACCGCCTCGCTAACCTTTGCCTGACCCGTGGACTTGTCGCGCCATGCTGGAGGTGATTTTTCAAATGACCGCGCGTAGTCGATTCCCAGCGCATCGAAGGCCGCCTTCTGACCGGTCAGCTTATAGAGGTCGAAAAGCATCATCCACAAACGCTCTCCGGGACCAAAGTGATGGATGCGAACAGCATTCTCCAGCACTGAACGTGCCGCTTCGTCCTGGCCATTGGCATAGAGGATCGCCGCTTCCTCGGCCTCGGCATCCACAGGGTCGACATCTTGTTCGATCTGGAAATCCGGAGAGACTTCGCTGAAATCAAATTCACTGAAATCAGACTTGACGAAATCGAGCGATGACAAGTCATCGCTGGCAGCTTCCGGTGGGGGAACCGTGCCGGACTGAGGTGATCCAGCGGAAGAATCAAGCTTGTCTTCAGCGGGCGGCAAAGCAACTTCAGGCGCTTCTTTGGCACGAGGGATGACAGCCGGCCTGGCGACCATCTTTTTTTCCTGCGTTTTTTTACTGAAGAAAGAGAAAACCATGGTCAACGAGGTCGATCTGAATCGGTAGAAGCAAGTGAGCCTTTTAACACATCACCCGACGTACTGCAATTTGAGGCCTGATGGCCCGGCCCCACCGGCTCAAACCCAAGAACTGAGCCGGTTCTGCAGGATACTGATCGGCGTCTGAAAAAACACGAAGCCCCCGCACCGAGCAAGCCAGGCAAAGGAGGTATCCAGGAAATGTCGGCACGACGATCACGGCATCCTCCCAGCGTTGTTGGCACAATATCCATGCGCTCCAGTGTTCAGTGCAACGCACCTGCTCGGCTACAGTTCTACCGTAGGATCAGGTAAGCAAAGCGTTCAATTGGAGTCTTTGTCTGCCGATTAAAGCACAGTCGTGGCCCGGATACTACATAGTTTCGGTAACCACAAGTATGCTGCTTGAGGCTGGTTGCGGTCGCATCTGGGCGCGGGTCACGGGAATGACGCTGACGACGGCGGATTTCGCTACTTTAGGTAAAGAAACCTGCTGTATGGAAGCGATGCGTGTCTCTCCACGACACCCGCGCGAACACGATTCGCTGTAAGTATTCCGCAACTCGCACGACTAATCCGCACACACTCATTCAGGAGATTCCTGTGTCGCACCTGACCATAGCTTCCAAAGTTGCCGTAGCGCTCAGCCTCGCCCTGCCGATGACCGCTTCGCTTGCCGCGAGCTGCAGCGCAAAAAGCCCGGCACATACTGTGGCGCTGGTCGAGCTTTACACTTCCGAAGGGTGTAGCAGCTGTCCGCCCGCTGATCGCTGGCTTGGGGAACTGCCGCGTCGATTCACTGCCGAACAAGTTCTGGCGCTATCTTTGCACGTTGACTACTGGGACTACATTGGCTGGAAAGACCCTTTCGCTCAGGCCCAGTTTTCTGATCGGCAACGCTGGCTGAGCCAGTTGGCCTCAAGCGCAACCATCTACACTCCTGAGGTCTTTGCCGGGATGAAGGAACTGCGCGCTTGGAGCAACCGACAAAGCTTTGAAAACCGTATTCAGAGCATTAACCGTCAACCGGCTCGTGCCCAAATCACTGTGCAAATGCAATCGTCTGGCGGCGATTCAGTCGACCTTGAAGCACGGTTCGCGCTGGATGACGAAGCACGAACGGGACGAACTGGGCAGGGAGTGGTTGTTCTATATGAGAAACACCTGTCCACCGAAGTCAGGGCTGGTGAGAACAGAGGTTCCCGGTTGAATCACGACAATGTAGTGCGCTTCTGGTCTGCACCGGTAACACTGGACGCGCAAACAGGCCGGGCGGAGTGGAAGCAAACCGTCACACTACCCTCTGGCTGGAAACGCGAGAACCTTGGTATGGCGGCTCTGGTGCAGGATGCAAAGG
>NZ_FLQY01000350.1 GCF_900089945.1 Candidatus Propionivibrio aalborgensis
CTCTCAACGACGAGAAACGCGATGGGACCTTCATCTGCGCCGCATGTTTCCTGCCCTTGTTCGACAGCAAGACGAAATACGAAAGTGGGACCGGCTGGCCCAGCTTCTGGCAACCTCTGCCTGAAGCCGTCGCCACCAAGACCGACTTCAAGATGATTCTGCCACGTACCGAGTACCACTGCGTTCGTTGTGGTGGTCATCAGGGGCATGTTTTCAATGACGGTCCGAAACCAACCGGTAAACGCTACTGCAACAACGGCGTTGCGTTGAAGTTCGTACCACGCGAAGACAAGCTTCCGGAGCTACGGACATGATGAAGCGAATTGCCATGGGCCTGACGATGGCGCTGGGCGTTTTTGCCGTAGCTGCCAGTTTCCTGACCGGAACCAGCGCTACGGCTGCCGACACCCCGGCAGTCAAGCCTGGAAACACTGCAACGGCCATTTTTGCCAGCGGTTGCTTCTGGTGCACCGAGTCGGATTTCGAAAA
>NZ_FLQY01000351.1 GCF_900089945.1 Candidatus Propionivibrio aalborgensis
GAGATCTGCTCGCCCACGCTGATGCGCTCGATGCCAGGATTGCGGAGTACGACCGGCTGATCGGCCAGACCGCTCGCGAGGACGCACGCAGCAAGCGCCTGATGCAACGCCCCGGTATCGGCCCCGTCACCGCCAGCGCACTCCTGGCCAGCATTGGCAACGGACACGACTTCAAGAACGGCCGCCAGATCGCCGCATGGATCGGACTGGTGCCGGGACAATACAGCAGTGGCGGCAAGTCCCGGCTGGGGCGCATCACCAAGGCGGGTGACGCTTATCTCAGAAGTCTGCTGGTCATGGGCGCCCGCGCCATTCTCTCCGGGCTGAGCGACAAACAGGATGGCTTCAGCCGCTGGGCACGCCGTTTGGTCGAACGGCGGGGGTACTGGCGGGCGGTGGTGGCCATTGCCGCCAAGAATGCGCGGCTGGCCTGGGCGGTACTTCACTACGGCGAGGATTTCCGGCTCAGCCAGAGCACGGCCTGATCCACTGCAAGAGCGTCTATAGGGAAAGGATACGGAAAGGAATACACGTGCCGCCAGAGGGCGGCCAGGAATCACCAGTGCGCTGCATGCGTTGATGTGAAGCGGGTTGGACCCGCGCCGGGAGCGCCTGATTAGCTCACGGGGAAGAAGTCATTCCCGACTAACGATTGAGGTCCCGGCGCGCGTCTTTCATCAGGGTCCGGACAATTTGTCCAGAATGACCGGTTGTAGTTTCGCAGTCCGCCATCTTCTTGTCAGACACACGCAGTCGAACCGAAACCAGATCAGGAAAAACGATGAACTGAAAAACCATCACGCAACCGATCACGCGCTCTTGCGAAGTCGGGGAAGCCCTTGTAGTAGAGCTAACCGGCGCTGCGCGGCTTTATCGCGCAGCGTCCAGCGACTGAAAGGAGCGAGGTTGAGCGCCGGGTTAGATCACGGTTCATTGTTGGGCACCAGTTCAATGATTTGTGCCGAAGGAGTTTCTACGAGATCGGATACGGCGACGAATACCGACCAAAGAGTCAACTCAAAGCGCTCCGCATCCGGAGTTGCGTCTGCGAAACCAGACGGAAACGAAGCAACGAAATCTTTGATCTTGTCGTTCAGCCCCTTCGGTTCCAACTTGTGTGCGATGTCGTTTCTGATTTTGTTTAGCTTCTTCAACGCAGTCCAAAGCCACGGCTGGAAGTCGACTGGAAAGAAAGACTGCGCAAGGCATATTGCTTGATGACAGTCGATGCGTGTATCAATAAGCGCACCTGGGTTCTTGAGTCTCTCGTCGATAATTTGGCGTACTTGCTCTTCGATCAATAGGTGCGCTTTGAGAAGCACAAGGTCTTGATCCTTTCCATGAGGTAGCACCGCCAAGAACCGTTGGAATGCGCGGATTTGCTTAGGGGAAACGTCGTCGATGCCCATAGTTCGAGTGATCTAACGCCCAGCTACCCGGCTCCGGAACGGAGTCCGGTTGAGCGAAGGGTTAGAACTTGGCTGAAAAGGAGAAAGAAATGAGCGGTGGAAGTTTCGATTATGCATACAGTCGAGTGAATCAGTTCGCGGACGAACTGGGTTTAAGGCTTGACGAAGCGGACAAAGTGAATGAGTGGGGCGAAACCCCAAACAAATTCGAGCCGGCGACGCTCGCCAAGCTGCGTGGAATTGAGCACTTGGCACGACGAACGGCAGCCCTCATGAGGGAGTCTGAATGGTTGTATTCAGGCGACACAGGAGACGAAAGTTTCATGGAGCGCGTGAAGGAAATCGAAAGTTCTAACGTAAAGTGGGGCGCCTATTTGACGCAGAGTATTCCGTCATGACGCAAAACATCCCGTCAAATAGGACGCCTACAAACCCGGTGTTCAGTATCTTTCTGTATTTCGTCAATGACTTGCTCCAATTAGGTGAGGCCGCAAATTGTCTTCAATTGCGTCACCTGTCCAACTCTCTTATCCAAATCGGATTAGACGATTTATACGGCATTTTGGCAAGCGTCTCCCAAAGGCATCGACGGAAGTTCGGCCAATGCGCTGCGCCCACATCAAGGGCTGACTGGCACGTCGCTTTTGCCACTGCTCTTGCGGGTCTCCGTTTCCAGGCTGGTGCCGAGCCGCTTGGACTTGCGTTGCATGGTGATGACGAACTCCTCGTCCTTGAAGCCCCAGGTCTCGACGAAATCCTCGCGTTGGGCCACGTGCTCGGCGGCGCTGGCGTCGCCCGTGTCGCCGGCGTCGTAGCGTTCCTTGACGATGACGCTGTTGATGAAAGCATCGCCGATGAAAAGGTTGTTGGGGTCGTTGTTCGCAGCCTGCAGGTAAGAGCGCGCGGAAGCGACGATCTTCGGTTTCGTCTTGGGCTTGCCTTCGACCGGATGGCCTTTGGCGGCCAGCAAGTCCGCTGCCGGTTCGGGTTTCTTCGGCGCAATCGCGGCGTCGGTATTCTTGATCGTGTCGCTGATCGATACCTTGTGGCGGATCGCCAGCCCGGCCGATTCGTACTTGCCGCGTAGCTTGGCTTTGAACTTGTTCCAGATCGGGTCTTTGAACAGTCGCTTCAGGGTGTCGGCCGTCCAGCTCAGCATCTTGCGCACGATGCCCAGCGGGCCGACGGTGCCGTCTTTCTGGATGCGTGCCGACGGCGTCGATTTCTTCGGGTTGACCTCGCCCGTGACATGCAGTGTTTCCTCCAGTTCGCTGTCGGCGTCGACCACGATGTCGAGCGACTTCATCTTGTACTTGCTCTTGATCTTGCCGAGCCCCTTGCGGATCGACGCTTCGGTAGCCTTGGGGTCGGATTGCAAGGCCTGCGCCTCGGCAATTCCCTTGTCGAGATCCGCCTGTTTTTCCGCCGGGCTACGCTCGTCGGCTGCCTTGCCCATGATCTTGCCCAACAACTTCCTGGCAATGCCCGCTACCCAGGCGATGGCTGCATCCAGCGCCTTGTCGACCGGCGCGCGTATCTTCTGGATGACGCCCATGATCTTGTCGGCGATCTTGCCCAGCCCGGCGAAGCCGGCGAGGAAGCTGATGGCCAGTGAAAGCATGCCGGCAAGGATGCTCTCCACCTTCTTGGCCGCCGCGCCGATGTTGCCGGCGGCAATTTGCACGATACTGCTGACGATGGCGCTGCCGACGGCAGCGATCTGCTTGATCTTGGCGTACACCGTCACGGCCAGATCGACGATGGAGAGGATGGCGCTGATGAAGCCGGCGCCGGGGATGAACATGGCGACGACCTTGGGGATGGCCTTCTTGACGACGGCATCGACGACGAGACTGGTGATGCCGTCGACAATCATGCCGGTGAGGCTGCTGAGGTGGCCCTTGATTTGTGCCCATGCAGCGACCGGCCCTTCGCGCACGAGCGTCTTGACGACTTCGACGGTACCCTCGGCGACGGCCACGGCGGGCTCGCCCAGCACCTTGACGAGCTTGGCACGCATGTTGGCCCACGTCAGCCCCAGCACCGACAGGCCGAGTTTGAAGAGCTCCAGCAGGGCGAAAGACTTCGGGATGTAGACGCCGGGCAGCGAACCGGTGAGCCAGTTGAGTAGCCCGCTCTTGAGATGGTTCAGGAAGTTGCCGGCAAACATGTTGAAGCCGGTCTTGGCGGCGCGGGCGAGATTCCCGACGAAAGGCATCGGGTTCTTCAGAATGCCCTTGATGGCGCCG
This sequence comes from Candidatus Propionivibrio aalborgensis, assembly GCF_900089945.1. Lineage (GTDB taxonomy): Bacteria > Pseudomonadota > Gammaproteobacteria > Burkholderiales > Rhodocyclaceae > Propionivibrio > Propionivibrio aalborgensis. The sequence goes on from NZ_FLQY01000351.1 coordinate 3,659, forward strand.
CCGGTGCGCTTGACGTAGCCCATGACGCCGGGCTTGACCACGTCGAAGACGATTTCCAGCAAATCCCACACGGCCTTGGCGCCCCAACTGATGAAGTCGCCGGCGAAGTTCGCGAAGACCTTGCCGAGTTTGACGAAGGCGAGCGGGATCAGCACGATGTCGGCGATCGTCAGCGACTTCAGCGCTGTGACAAACAGGCTGGGGATGGACGCCACTTTCTGCTTGAGGATGGCCGTGTTCTGCTTGAACCACGCCACCGTGCGCGGTATGGCTTTGGCCGTCTTGATCGTGGCCCAGGTGTCGCCCTGACCGATGAAGTCCATGAAGCTGCCCATCAGTTGCTCGCCGTCGAGCGAGGCGGCATCGCCGGTAATGGGGTCGCTGCCCATGATGCCGCAAAGGATCTTGTAGCCCGACGTGGTCTGCGCGTAGGCGCCGATCGGCTTGAGGATGGCGTCCTTGATCAGTTGGACGATGCCGTCCTTGAGATTCTTGGCGAAGGCGATCATCTGGTCGATCGGCCCGGTCAGGATCCGCTTGCCGCGGTTCCACGCCCCTTCGAGGTCGCCCAGATCCCGGGGGCCGAGGCCCTTGACGAATTGCTTGATGTCGGTCCAGATGTTGCTGCCGATGTCCTTGAGCGTGTCGAACTGGGTCTTGGTCCAGGTGCTGATCTTGTCGAAGATGCCGTGGTTGTTGAGCGCTTCGGTGATGTAACTGCCACCGGGGATCAGCTCGATGGCACCGCGCAGGATGTTGCCCGCGCTGCGGTCGACGCTGGCCTTGGTGACCGGGTTGAAGCCGATGACCACGGTGAACATCGTGAAGCCGGGAATCGAGTTGGCCTTGTTTGAAATGTACTCGAAGGGGTCGGGCAGGAAGCCGCGTTGCGCCAAGTCGCCGCTGCGCTGGCGGACTTCGGGTACGGTGCTGCGTTGCACGGGCAGTGCCTGCGTGGCCGCGCCCTGCTGGATGGTATGCGTCAGCTCGTGCGCCAGCAGTTCGCGCCCGTCGTGGCTGTCGGGCTGGTACTGGCCCTCGCCGAAGAAGATGCTGCTGCCGACGGTAAAGGCGCGGGCCGACAGTTGCCGGCTCAGGTTCGCCGCCTTGTCGCCGGTGTGTACCCGGACATTGCCGAAGTCGGCCGCAAAGCGCGGTTCCATGAAGCGCCGCACGCTCGGCGGCAGCGGCGTACCCGTAGACTGGCTGCTGCGGATCTCGGCGTCGATGTTGGCCGATGTAGAAGGTTGCCCCTCTTGCTGGGCGCGGGCGATCAGCCCCGATTGCCGCAGCGACGGCGGTACGCCCTGGCGCATGATGCGGGCAAGGGCCGTGTCGCGCTGCACGATGTGACCGGCCATGCGCGCCAGTTGCGTCGACGGTCTGGCGGCGTCGGCGATGCCGCGCAGGCCGTGCGCTGGTGCGGGCTGGTACATCACGCGGCGGGCGGTCGCTTCGGCTTCCTTCTCGGCCGGGTCGTGCGGTGAAGAGACGCGCAGGGATGATGCGCACTGGACAGTCACCGGCGGCGATGCGATGCGCAGCAACGGCGGCCGGGCCATCACCGGTTTGGTGACGGTGGCGGCGCGGTTGACCAGCGGGGCGGCGACGGCGCTCATCGGATTATTTGAACCGGATACGCACGGTGGACGTGCGGCTGGCAATCACCGCGTCGGCCGCGGTGACGGTGACGCGGCCGGTGAAGCCGGCCGGGCGCGTCACGGTAACGGTCATCGCCGGCGCTCCCGGACCTGTGCTGCCCGGCGTGACGGTGACGCCGGCAGCGGCGGCGGTCGCATCGACCGACCAGTTGACAGTACGGGCGCCGGGTTGGGCGTCGAGCGAAACGGTCGTACTCAGGCTGCCGGGGGGTACGCTGGGGTCGGCCGCGCGCATGTTGGCCAGCACCACCTTGGCAACGCGGATCAGACCATCGAGCTGGCGATTCGCAAAAACGCTGTCGGCGGCACGGATGGTGAAGTTGCCGGCCTGAACCCCGGCGCGCAGCGTCGCCGTCGCCGGCGGTGTCGACGGATTGCCGGCGATGAAGCTCATGTCTCCGGTGCGCACGCTCCAGTTGATCGTGCGCCCGGCCACGCTGGAAGTGATGGCGATGGCCGCCGTGCTGGTGTTGTCCGCGGCCAGCGACGTGGCTCCAGGCGCCAATGTCTGGGTCATGTTGCTGAGCACGATCAGCGGATTGCCGACATAGGGTTCGATGCGCGGTGCGGCGGCGACGCTGCCAAAGCGGTGTTCGGTCTTGAACTGGAAGGTGCCCGGCACGCCGATCAGCGAGCGGATGTGCTTTCCGTCGGCAATGGTTTTGCTGATCACCGTGCCGGCGCCCTGCCAGGCGGAATACTGGAAGCGCTGGCGGTAGATCAGCGCTCGCGGCAACTGTGGAACTCCCGGGCCGACAAAGCGATTGACGTCGATCGCCGGGCGGCCGTCGGTGGCGTTGGCAATGCCCGACGGCGTGATCAGTTGATCGTTCCATTGATTGGCCGGTACCGCCAGGCTGAGCAGGAAGCTGTTATTGAAGCCGGCGTTCGGCGGCGGGACGTTGAGCTGGTCGCCGCCGTTGGTGATCAACTCGCCGGTGATGCGCGTGAGCGGCGGGTGCTGACTGTCGGAGCTGGCGAAGGTGATGGTGTTGAGTACGCCGTAGGGGCCGAGGTTGCCGGCGTTGGCCAGCCCCGAGACACGGGTCGGGACGGCATTGATGGTCAGGTCGGCCATCAGCGTCGCGGGCCCCGTCGTGGACGGGCGGGTTTCGTCGAGCGTCGCGCCGGTGGCGCGGTCGGCGATGCGCAAGCCGACGTCGCCCGTGCTGCTGCCGGGCTTGACCGACATTCCCGACACGCGAGCGCCGAGGGCGCGCCGCAAAGTGAGCTGCAGGCTGCGCGGCGTCGGGGCGGTGGTGGCATTGACCGCGACCGTGTTGCCGAAAATGCCATCGCGATTGGGTTCGCCGGTGTTGGGCGGTGCCACGCCGGGAATCAACGACGGCACATTGGCCAGCGGCGGGTTCGCGGTGTAGTCGGCACTCAACACCTGGATAAGATTGATCGATGCCGAATCGGCCGAGTCGGCCGGGTTGGTGGCGAGCGCGGCGCGCACGGTGAAACCGGTGCCGCCCAGCACCGTCGCATGAGGCGGGTGGGCCGAGTGCAGTTTTACGCGACGCCCGGCGCCGAGTACCGACACGCCGGTGGGCGGCGTGCCGCCGGGGTTGATCGTCCAGGTCAGTGGCGGGTTGCGCGGCGAGCCGGGGCTGACAGTGGCGTCGACGCGCAGGTCTCGCCCGCCGACGCCCAGCTCGGGTTTCGCCGGGGTGATGCGAATGACGCGCTTGACGGGTTTCTTCGGCGGCTTCGGCTTGATGATGCGCAGGATGAATTTGAGCAGCGCGTACAGCAGCGCGAGAAACAGTAACAGCAGAAGGGCCAGCACCACCAGTATCGCAATGGCGAGCAGTGGATTGGCCATGATGATCAGCGCCAGTTCGGTGCCGAACAGGAAGACCATCAGCGCCGTGACGCCGGCCACCACAAGAGGCGCAGCGACGCGGAGGATGAATTCGATCAGCGTCGGTAGCGGCTTGGTGATCGGCCCGTGCGGCGTGACGCCGGGAGACACCAGCGCGCTGGCAGCCGGGCTGAACTCGCCGACGATTTGGCTGGCCGAACTGCCTGATGACCCGGTTACGGCGCGAATGAAATTGCTGACCTGCGTGCGAATGAAACCGCTGATGCGGTCGAACGCATTGCCGGCGAAGCGCAATACGTGATCGATCGGGTTTTGCAGCAGACGGCCGATGGCGTCGAGCTGGTCGCTCAGCAGCCGCGAAAGCGCTCCGCCGATGTCGCTGAGCGTCTGGCCGATCCGCTGGATGACCTGGCTGATGGACTGCAATGCCTGCGTGGTGAGCAGTCCGATGCGGCTTAGCAGTCCGCCAACCAGGCGGCCGATGCCACCGAGTACCTGCGTGACGCCGGTGGCGATGGCGCGCAGAATGGCGGCGAAGGTGCCGCCGGTCAGCAGATTGAACAGTCGCACGATGCCCTGGTTGCTGTGCAGTGCATCCTGACGGATTTGCCGTAGCGCGTCGAAGCGTGCAGCCTCGTTGGGCAGCGGGTCGGCGGGCGGCGCATTTCCGTTGTTGTCGGACCCGCGGGGAGCGAGCGCGTCGGCCAGCGCCTCTTGCGCCTTGCGGCGGTTGTCGTGCAGCGCTTGTACGGCGGTGCGCCGCACGCGGCCGATCCAGTGTGTAGCCAGCGCGCCCACGCGCCCGATGGCGGGGATGACAATGCCGTGCATGACGCGATTGAGCATGGCGGCGATCGCCGACATCACGCTGTTGAGCGCTTGCGTCAGCAGCCGCAGACTGTTGGTGATGGCCGCGCTGGCCATGGCGAGCAGCGAGCCGAGCGTGGCCGAGCAGGCGTTCAGCAGTGCGTCGAGCAAACCGAATCCGGCGTTGGCGATCTGTCCGAGCAGGGCCAGCGTGCCGCCCAGCGCCTGGTTGACCAGATTGGCCGCGCCGTTGAGCATGCCCGTGGCCAGATTGCGCAAGGTGGCGACGCCCGGCAGATCGGGCAAAGAGAAGCTGTTGAGAAATCCGGTGATGCGCCCGGCGATGCCGCTGACTCGCTCCTGCAGGCTGAGCGACAGACTGCCCAAACTGGTTTGCACGCGCAAACGGGCCAGCTCGGCGTTGAGCTGCGCCGCTTGCAGCGCTCCGGTCACGGCACCGGCGAGCCAGCTCAGCGCACCGACGGCGGCGCTTTGAACCTGCGCCTGTTTGCCGAAAATGAAGCCGCGCGCACTGGCCAGTCCGGTAGCGACAAATCCACTCAGCATGTGCTGCGCGGCGACGACATGGCTGTTCACGGTTTGCTGGCGCTGGGCCGCGAGTTGTGCGATGCGTGCCTCGCTCTGGCGCGTGTCGCTGTCGATCAGTGCGGCCTGTACCAGTGCCTGAGCCTGGAGCGGCGAGGGTTCGGCATTGGCGATGCGCGCCAGATTGGCGTCGGCTTGCTCGCGCGGCCCGGCCGCTTCGGCTGCGGGGCCGATATCCGGGGCGGCGCTGCCGGCCTGCGGTGTGGCATGGGGTGCGGCAGCGGGTGCTGCGTCATTTGCCACCTTGCTCGAATCGGCAGCATCCGTTTTCTCCGCGTTTGCCGCCGCACCGGGAGCAGCGCGTCCGGCGCCGGCTGGCGCCGCGGCAGGACCCGTCGGTGTTTCGGCTTGAGCCGGCGCCGCGGCCGAGGGCGTGGCGTCTTTGCTCGCAGCGGCTGCAGGCGGCGTACCGGCTTCGGCATCCTTGTCGCCGTCCCTGGGTATTGCGGCCTTGTCCGGGGTGGCTGCTTTGTCTGGTGTTGCGGGTGTCGGGGATTTTTCGCTTGCCGGCGGCGCCAGCAGCGATTCCGCCTTCGCTGGCGTGCCTGTATCCGTCTTGCCGGCACTGGCAGTGGTCGGTGCCGTCCTGGGCTCCGGGGTGACTGCCTCGGGCGGTGGCTTCGCCGTAGCCGCCTGTGTGGCCGTCTTTTCGAGCGGTGTTGGTGCGGCGTTTGCGGGAGGCTTGAGCGGGCGCTGTTCGGCGTCGGGCTTGTCGTCGGAAGGTTTGTCGAGCGCCGCCGAAACCGCTGAAAACGGCCGCAGGCTGGGAGGTAGCCTGGTCGGTGGCTTTACGTCTTCCGCCAGTGTTCCTGGCGCCTTCCCCTGGCGCGCCTTATCCGGTACGACCGGTGGCGGCTTGCGGGCCAGTACGTTCTGCAGGGTCTGGGTAATGCCGGCGCCGCTTCGGGAAGTGTGACCGGCTTTGGTGGCTGCTGTGGCGTTGGCCGGATTGGCGTGCGTCGCGGCAGCGGGGGCGGGTGTGATGACGCGAGGCGGTGTTGCCGGTCGGTTGACGAGTCTGGCCCCCGGTGTCGGCATGGGTGAAACGGGGCTACAGCGCCCGCCCTTCCTTGTTGAGTTCCCGCCGGATGCCTTCTTCGACATCGGCCGCACGAATCACGGTGTCGCCACGTGCGAGAGCCCGGAGCGAGGCGTAACGCGAGACATTCATGATGGTGCCGCCGGAGAGTTCGTGCCGCTCGGCCAGGCGGGGCAGGTCGAGGCGCGGGTCGAGGGTGACGCGCGGCGGGAAGGCTTCGCGCCACAGGCGCAGGCGATCGGATGCGCGCGGCAACGGGAAGTTCACCACCGACTGGAAGCGGCGCAGAAAGGCGTCGTCGATATTGCCCTTGAGGTTGGAGGCGAGAATGACAACACCATTGAATTCCTCGATTCGTTGCAACAGGAAACTGACTTCCTGATTGGCATATCGGTCATGCGAGTCGCTGACCGTGGTGCGCTTGCCGAACAGCGCGTCGGCTTCGTCGAAGAACAGGATCCAGCGCTGGTTCTCGGCCTGGTCGAAGACGCGGGCCAGATTCTTCTCGGTTTCGCCGATGTACTTGGAGACGACCATCGAGAGGTCGATCTTGTAGACTTCGCAGTCGCACAGTTTGCCGAGCAGGCAGGCCGACAGCGTCTTGCCGGTGCCCGGCGGACCGTAGAACAGGCTGGTGAAGCCGGGGCGCAGGCGGTGGCTCATGCCCCAATCGTTCAACAGGGTTTCGCCGTGCTGCAACCAGTTGCGAATCTCTTCGAGTTGCGCGAGCGTGGCTTCAGGCAACACCAGATCTTCCCAGCGCATGCCGGTATCGACGCGTCGTGCCGGGAAATGCTGGCTGTAGTCCGGGCCGGTTTCGCGGCCGCGCGTGACCATGCCGAGGAAGCGCTGCGACACCCGCAACACGCCGCCCGCCAGCGGCTCGCCGGGCACGACACCCGCTGCCTGAAGCACATCGAGACGCGCGAGGCGCTCGCCGGGTTCGAACAGGCGCGACACTTTCAGCCGCTCGGCAAGATCGTCGCCGGCGAGAAGGAACAGCGCGGTCTCGACGCTGGGTATGAAGCCGGAGCCCGAAGCGGCCGAACCGCCGAATTCGGTGAAGCCGCGCTGGGTGATGTCGTTGCGGATCAACAGGACATCGAGGAGTTGCGGACGCAAATGCGGTGCCAGGGCGAGCGCGACAATCAGCCGTTCCGCTGCCGAGAAATCGTGCTCCGCGAGAAAGTTCGCGTAGGTCGAGCTGCTGCTGTCCAATGCCGGCGGCTTGGCGCCAGCCAGCGGCAGCGGCGGGCTTTGCGATGGTTCGGCAAACCATGTCTTCAGGCGCACCTCGAGCAGGGTGGCGAGCCAGTCGAGCTCACGCGCCAGATCCTGCGCGTTGGCGATCAGGGCGACGGCCAGTCGGTGAATATCGGTTTGGTCATCCATGGCAGTTTCACAATGCTGATGCTCCACGGCAGTTGCGCGAGAAGCAGGTCGAATGATTCGGATTCAAGCTGCAGCTGCCAGCCCGCATCCGTCGGACGCAGCAAACCCGGTCGCTGCAGAAAAGAGACTTGCAGACCCTCGACGCTGGTCGAGCGCAGTGCAGGCCAATGGGTGACCATCGCCGCAAGCAGCGCCTGGCATTCCTCGCGATCTTCGGCATTGAGCAAGCCTTGTGTGACCGGCAGCGGGTCTGTCGGCTGCAGTCCAAGCAGCGGCTTGATCAGTCCCAACTCGAACTCGAAAATCGCCTCGCGCCCGCAGGCCAGCCAGTGCAGCAGCGCAGCGGCGTGTGGCAATTCGAAAGGCGAGAGCTTCGTGCCGTCTTCGTCGAGCAAGCCGCGTGCGGCGAACAGGCTGCTCAGGAAAGGATGCGCCAGTACAAGACCCGCGGAGTGCACGCGCAGGCCAGCGCCGTCGATGCCAGCGTCGTTTTCGGTCGGCGGGCTGACGATGCTGTTGGTGTCCGGCCGGTCGTCAAGGGAGCGTGCATCGGTCGGTGCCGCATTCGGGCCGCTCGGCGTGGACGGTTCGTCCTGTTCGGGAGCGCGCGTATCGGATTCGCCGGTGTTTCGGTTGTCCGACGCTCGTTGAGCCGCTCCTTCGCCAGCCCGTATTCCGTCATCGGAATACAGCAGTGGTCCAAGCGCTCTCATCAGCGTGCCATCGTTGCCGGGCAGCGCGAGCAGAGCGGGTCGCAGCTCATCGTCATCCGGAATTCGCTCCGCCCAGGCCATACTCAGTTGGATCGCCTGTATCTGCAACTGGCCGTGTTCCGGCAGCTCGGCCCGCATTTTCGCTGCAGGCCAGTTTTCGAGTTTCCGGCGCTGCGGGCTTTCGGGCCAGGGAGCGGACTTGAGCATCGCCGGCATCCATTCGCGATGCAGTGACGCGGGCAGGAGCTGCAGGAAGCGGAAGAAGAATGCAACCAACGCATCGAACCGTCCCGGCAGTGCAGCACGCACTTCGGCCGGATTGCCTTGCCATTCGTGCGCCAGTTGAACGGCCGCCTCGCGCAACGTCCCGACCTGCGTGGCGACTTCGCCGTGCAGGTCTTGCCAGTCGAGCTGGCCGCTGTGCAGGTAGTGCAGCAGGTTCATCCGCCGCTGCGTTGCCGCAGGCCGTCGGCCCGCAGCGCCTGAGATCCGGGCCGCTGCCCCGCCTAGTGCTTCGTCGAGTTGTTCCGCGATCAGCGCGGGCAATTCCGCTGCCAGTTGTTCGAGGTTGCGTACCTTGAGTTTCAGGCTAAGGCGCGAGAGGTGTACGACTTCGTCGCCGCTATCCAGCGCGTCGAAGGCCTGTTCCAGCGCCGGCATCAGCACGCTGTCGATATCCCTGCGCATCTGCGCGCGCAACGCGAACGCCGTGTCCTCGTCAGGGGCGCGCAGCTCCCAGCGTTGGCGGCGGATGCGGTGCGCGGCAGAACTCATGGCGAGCGATATTGCTTAGCCGAATCTCATGCCGCCGGCATTCATGACGCCGTTGACGATGTTTTGCTGCGCCGCTGGAGCGCCGGCCGAAATGCCCTTGAAATCGGATGCGATGCTCTTCAGCGTCTTCTCGTCCTTGATTGTGACGATGGCGCCGCCGATCACCTGCAGCGCATCGGCGGCCGGCTGGCCAGCAGCGACATCGGTCTTTGTTTCGACCATGTGGCGCGTCGTTTCCTTGACCGTATTGCCTAGGTCCTGTTGATAACGATCGAGCTGGTCCTTCATCTTGCTGGCAATCTCATCCGGCATGTCGCCCTTGGCCAGTTGATCGCGCATCTTGTCGATCTGGTTTGTCTTGGCCTGGATGTCTTCGAGCAGCGAGTTCAGGTAGGCATCATTGGTATTCGGCAGCACATTGACCCCGGCACGCGCGTCGGCACCGAACTTGCCCAGAACATCGCCAAGCGAACCCAGCGATTCCTGGAAGAACTTGGAGTAGTTCTTCTGGATGTTGATTTCCTCCATCCATTGCGGCCGGATTTTCGCTTCGAAAGCGTTGAGCTCCTTGGTAAAGCGGGTGTCGATCGGTTCCATGATCCGGTAGCCCTTGTCGAAGATGTCGGGCAGCCGATAGTCCGGCAGAACGAGATCGGGTTCGTCGTCGGGCTCGTCTTCGGAATGTTCCTGAACGTAGTAGGGCAGGCAGAAATCGGCGACGACGTTGGCATTGTCGTCATAGACCAGCACGAAGGTGCCGCCACGGGCGACGCCGCCGGAGTGCTCGATGCCAGGGTGCTCCTGGATGAATCCCGAGAGCAGCAGTCGCTTGTCTTCGCGCTCGTCGCGACGGTCGATGATGATGTCCAGCCAGTCGAGCCATGCACTGTGGTTGCTCGTCATCATCGAATCGAATGGACTGGAGAAATCGGTCCGGACCACATCGCCGAATGAAACCTTGAAGCCGCCAGCGGTGGAAATGGCCTCCTTGTAAGATGCTTTCCAGTTGCCGCTCGTGTCGCTCAGGGTCTGGCGATAGCTGCTGTACTTCTTGACTCCCAGCGGCGCGCTGGCCTTGTCGATGGCGGTGTTGATCTTGTCGTAGGCCGTCTTGGCGGTATCCACCACCTTGTCGCCCTTGATGACATCGGGAATGTCCTTGCCGGCTGCCGCGTCGATCTTGTTCTTGAATGCCTGGTTGAAGCGCTTGCCGAAATCGAGCTGGGCGGTCACTTCCTTGCGTACCAGATAGTGAAAGCGGTGCAGGTCGCCATAGCGTGGCGGACGGATGACGATCTTCTTGCGGTCGTTGTGCAGCAGCGCCGTGCGCACGGCCAGCGGCAAGTTGGCGGAGGCTATGGCCGCTTTCAGGGTCGCGCTGACGGAATCCACTTTCTGTCCGAGATGGCCTTCGATGCGGAAGAAGTCGTGGCCACCGATCTGCGTGGCAAACACATCCGGCGCGGCTGTGCCGGTGTACTCCGCCCAGCGGTAGCCTTGATTGCGCTGCGCGCCTTTGCGTGCGGTGAGCCGGTAACTCCACGCCGGCAGAACGGGGAAGTCGCTCTTGTGTGCGTAGTAGAACGGAATGGCGCGTTCCTCCAGCGGGCTTCCTTCGCTCTTGCTTGGCGTGATGCGGATCGGCGTCGCGGCGGGTAGCGGAAAGCTCGCCGCGTTCAGCAGGGTGTCGAGTTTGCGCAGCAGGAAACGGGCATGCGCCCTGGGCGTACGCGCATCGCTGGTCAGCGGCGACGGATAGAGCCCGGTACGCATCTGCGGGGGGACGCTGAAATCGCCGAGCAGCAGGTGCTTGGGAAAAGCGCCGAGTTCCGGGCAAAAAACGCTGTCATCGTCGAGAAGTTGCTCGCGAAGATCGTTCCAGGTTTCCGCCAGGTCTTTGAGAAAAGCGTAGTAGTACTGAATGCCCGCGTCGCGACTGGCGAATACGCCGTTGAAGGCATTGAGCTTTCCGATCCAGCCGCCGACCGGATCGCTGGCGAACGCTTCGGCGAGCAGACCGGGCAGTTTGCCGTCAAGCGTCGGCAGGCTGGCGATCAGCGAGGCATGAATGCCGTTGCAGGCCGCGCGGTAGAGTGCGGCCAGCTTGCCGGTGCTGTCCAGTGCGACGCTGAGCTTCGGGCGTTGCGCACTCAGTACCGGCAGTTCAAGTGCGGCGCTGCCGATAGTCGGCAGCACGGTCAGCAGCGTTGCGGCATCGATGCGCGAGACCAACAGCATGCGCGGCATGTGGGTGGTCACGATGCCTAGGTTGTCGCAATCGGCAGCGCTGCACAGGTCGTGGTCCTGTTCGTAGCTCTCCATGTACATCACGACGACGTAGTCCGTGAGCGCGCCGGGCAGAGTATTGAGCGGCTGCTTGGCAACGTCGCTTTCGCCTTCCTTGACCAGCTCCCAGAGCTTGAGCATGACCTGGGCATCTTCCGTTCCGCTATAGAAGGGCGCGTAGAAAGGCGCCTTTTCGTCATAGGCCTTGATCGAGTCGTACGCCGTGTCAGCGGGCAGCAACAGCAGATCGCCATCCGTCGTCAGCCCCAGTCCCTTGCCGATCCGGATCTTGCCCGACGTCAGGCTGACGCGCAGGCCGCCGACCAGTCCGACGCCGAGCAGCTCGACTCGGGTCAGCCGCTCCTGATCGTCGAAGTAGCGTGCCACGCTATTGAGTTGCGCTTCGGTGAGCACCTGGTCGCGCTCGAATACGCTGTATTCGCTGGATAAGGTTTCCAGACTACGGATTGTCTTTACGGGATCAGCCATTTTTCATACTCCGTGGGTCAGGCCTGCTAATCTTCACTGCCCAGTGCCGTGCGGCCGACAATGAAGGGGGGTTTGCTTTCGTCGCTGCTGCAGTCGTAGAGCAAGCGCTTGGGATAGACGCTCTTGATCCTGAACAGGATGCCGATCAGCTTTTGCATCTTCTTGACGCGGTTCGTGCTGGTGACTCCGGCGCAGACAGGGATCCAGTCGCGGTAGGCCTGTTCGAGTTCGGCCATGTCCGATTCATTGACCCAGCACACCTTGGGCAGGATGTGGGCGGGAGTCTCGTGACGGATGGTCTCTTCGACAAAGCGGCGAAACGCCGCATGCTGGAAGCGTCCGGCGTAGGCGGGTAGCACCACGTGAATGCGGTATGAATAAGGATCGTCGTCCGCGCAGTCCGTGCAGTTCGGATCGATACAGATCGGCATGAACGGCTCGAAATAGGGCGGATTGCTTTCGCCGGGCAGAAGCAGCAGGTTCTCGATGAGATAGAGTCCTTCGCCGCTGTAGTACTCGCGAAAGTGGGACAGCAGCGCGTCGATTGCACCTTCCATCAGTTCCGGGGTCGCAAAGTATTCGATGCGCCGCGCGATGACCTCGCCTTCGGCATCGACAATATTGAAGTAGTGTTTGCCATCCACGGTGAGCTTGCGCTCGTAGCCTTCGACCAGCTGGGCACGCACGATGGCCTGCTCCATGACCAGCTTGGTGGCCTCGGGCGTGACGTAGTGGGTGCTGCTGGAGAGCAGGATCTTGCCGCTGACCGGATGCTTGACGCGGAAGCGGAATTCATCGTCCGGTGTCGTGTCCAGCTCGGCGTAGGTGTCGTAGGAGACCGTTCCGAGATTGCGGCGCGAAAAATCGCTGATGCCCAGTAGCCGGGCAATGCGCCGCTCCAGGCCGGAGATGTTGAGCGAATTCCACAGGGCATCCGTCGTCTTGAGCGACTTGTTCCAGGCCAGGCTGCGTTCTGCCCCGATCGCCGGGTAGTCCATCAGGAAGCGGCTCTTGGTCAGTGCGGCGGTTGCCGAGCTTGCTCCAAAGGCCGAACGAATGATGTCCACGTAGTGATGGAATTGTTCGGCGAACCGCGCGAGCAGGTGGTCAAGAATGACGTTTCGGCGCTCCAGCGCACCGGCGTCGTCTTCCAGCAAACCGGCCAGCGCCTTGGCGTCGATGCCTTCGCCGTAAATCTTTTCAAAGTCGGGAAAACTTTCGACACGTTGCGCGAAAACAGTGCGCGCCGCCGCCGGGTCGAGGGCATAGTCCTCGGCAAAATTTCGGCGGAAAAGCGCGCGCAGATTGGTGAGCTGCGCAAAATAGTTGGCCATCACCTGATCGAAGAACAGCAGGTAGCCCTTGAGCTGAAACGCCTGCGCCCGACGTTTTGCGTCGGCGCTGGTCGACAAGCCGACACTGGAAATGCCGTAGAGCTCGGGGAAGTGATGCTGAAAGGAATGGTAGCTGCCGGTGTCGCGGGAACGGCCGAGTGGAATTGGCAGGTCTTCGGCATTGAAGGTTTCGAGTGAAAGCTGCTCGGCCTGATCGAGCTCGCCGATTCGTGTGGCGACTTTCGCGGGGTCGGCCGGCACCGGCACATTGCGCTTGTAGAACACCAAGCGACCGACAACATCGGAGAGTGTGGGCTGCATTCCCGTCGGCACGGCGATACGCCATTTGTCCATGGCTTCAACCGAGTCCCAGGTATTGCCAGGTGCGTTCCATGACAATTCGTTGACCACGATGTCGCGCACCGCACGCACACCGGGAATGTCCATGATGATGCTGATGATGTCGGAGAGCCGGATTTCCTCGCGCAGCGAAGCCTGGTCCAGTTCGGCATCGGCGATGAAGCCACATTGCAGGGCTGGCCCTTCAAAAATTTCGGCCACGCTGTAAGGGGAGCCATCCGGGTGGGTTCGCGCCAGCATCTGGCTGAGGTTGTAGCAGCGCACCGGCGGTGCGAGATAGCGCTCGACCTGGAAGCGTATCTGAGCGGCAATCTCCACCTGATCGGCGTCCGGGGTCAGCTCGATCTCGGCGCAGAGGGCGTACGGTTGGCTCTCCACTTCATTGTAGGCGACGAAGTCTTCGCAGAGATTGCGATTGGCCTGCAGCAGGGATTCGGCGGCAGAGCGCACGGCACTCTTCTCGACCAGCGTGTTGACCGAGTCCATGTATTCGATGCGCACGCCGTATTGCCCGGCGATGCGCACTTCGCGGACCCCCGGCGTGTGCGGATCCTCGTGCAGCAGCTCGCCATGCAGAGTGTCCGCGAACAACACCGGAGCAACCGGGTAGATCCAGGCATTCTTGACGTCCGGCAGGTCGATCAGCAGCTTGCGATAGTCGCGTTCGGTCAGTGCGCGGTTGGGCAGGATCTGGCGCGGCGTGAAGAACTGTGCCGCCATGTTTTCGGCGTTCTTCTCCGCTGCGGCGAGCAGATCTTCGACCGGGAAACGCGAGCGATAGGCGAGATCGGTCAGCGCATAGCAAAGCAGTTCCAGCGTGGTGATTCCAGGATCGTGGATGTTGTGATCGGTCCACAAACGGCGCGAGAGCCGCCGCACGTGATCCAGGCCCAGCGCGTAGAGCTGTTTCTGGTCCAGCGCGGGATCGGTTTCCGGCGTGCGTGAGATTGTCGGCGTCAGCAGCATTTTGATCGGACCTCAGGGGAGCGGAACTTCGGCAATGGCGTGCGAGGCGTCGGAGACGAAGATGATGTCCGGCGCATCGGCGATCAATTCATTCGTGTCCTTGAAACCCGCGCCAAGGTCATCAACGACGCCCATGCGGAAGTCGGTCACGAAGTCGACATAAGGCAGTTCCTCTACGAGATCGAGCAGCACCGAGCGGTAGAGGTGCCCACCGAACTCGATCTGGCGCGTCGCGTCGAATGCCCAGGGTGAGAGTGCGCGGATCAGCGCCTGCTCCAGTTCGTTGCGGTAGAAGTTGAAGGCATGGCCGGCGTGGAAGCGCACTTTGAAATCGAGCCGCACGCGCTGGTAGCGCGGATTCCTGACTTTGATTTGTACCTGCATGCCGCAATGCTGCATGACAAACTCACGCATTCGCGTCAGGGTATCGAGGTCGACACGCGGTGCGAGGGGGTCGACCGCGTTCTGATTGCGCAGGTCGGGAATCGCGATCAGCATTACGTGGCCCGGAGCAAGCCAGGAGGTGTCGCTGGCGTGCGGAATGCACTTGACCTTGTGCACCGACGGAAAGGCTACGAGCAGCAGGCGTTCGTAGTCCCAGGGTGTGATGCAGCGACTGCGATGACGCAGCCGCTCCGCGGCTCGGCGTGTAAGTGCTTGATCACTTTCCTGCGGTCGCCCGCCGAACCCGGCATAGGGTTGCTGTACTTTCTTGATTCCCGCCTGTGGCGCCTTGAGCTTGGCAATGCTGCCCGCGGTAAGGGTGCGGGCGAGGTGCGCCGGGTCGTTGCCCTGATCGGCAAAGGCCACCTCGACTGCGTTCGCGGCTACCGCGATGAGCTGGCAAGCCGCGGCGCTGTCAACGTGGATGGCTGCACGCAGCCAGACCAGGTCGCTTGGCATCCAGGTATGTTCGGTACTGGTTGCGCGCGGCAGGGTGAGTGCCACGATACCGCTGGCGAGCAAATGATTGCTGGTGTCGAGAACCAGCTCCTGCGGTGACAGCGGCCGCCAGTAGTTGTCGCAGAGCACCGACCAGTTGACGGTTTGCGCACTTAGTGCCGGGTCGGCGCTGCCTTCGGCCACCTGCATGAGCAGGCTGACCGCGTCGCCCGCGGCG
>NZ_FLQY01000352.1 GCF_900089945.1 Candidatus Propionivibrio aalborgensis
GCTGTTTGCCACACTTGATACGACATCCCGTAAACTCTGGCTTGGCGAAGCCGGGAATATTGTTATTTCCGATACGGTCGGTTTTATCCGCAATTTGCCGCACGAGTTGGTGGCGGCTTTTCATGCGACGCTGGAGGCGACATCCCAAGCCGATCTCCTGTTGCATGTTGTCGATTCGGCAAGTCCTGCTAGAGACGATCAGGTTGCCGAAGTCGACAAGGTCCTGACTGAAATCGGCGCAAATGAGGTTCGGCAACTGGTCGTCCTTAACAAGCAGGATCTCACGGGGCTGTCTCCAGCCGTCGAACGGGACGAGTATGGTAGAATTACGCGCGTTCGGCTCAGTGCGAAGTGTGGCAGTGGTCTGCCCCTGTTACGCGAAGCGCTGACCGAGATTGCACTTGAGAAGCTTCGCAATCCTCGCGCTCCGCCGACGGACAGTGATACTTCGTTCAACCCAAATATTACGTTGGACTCAGGTTTCTCCCTATGATTTCATGCATTGGAACACTCATGTCGCTTAATGATCCGCAGTGGGGCAATCGCGGTAACGATAACGGCGGCGGCAAACGACCGAATCAGGGGCCACCGGACCTCGAAGAATTGTGGCGTGATTTCAATCGCCGCCTGTCCGGCGTGTTCAACAAGAAGCGCGGCGGCGGCAATGGTGGCGATGGCAATCGACCGCCAGTCGAGTTCAATCCCAAGTTTCTCGGTGGTGGCCTCGGTCTGCTCGTTGTTCTTGTACTTGTGGTCTGGATGGCCAGTGGGTTTTATATCGTGGACGCTTCGCAGCGCGGTATCGTCCTGCAGTTCGGCAAGTACAAGCAAAGTACGGAGTCCGGTTTGAACTGGCGTTTTCCTTACCCGATCCAATCGCATGAACTGGTCAATATATCCGGTGTGCGTACGCTTGAAGTGGGCTATCGCAACGACCAGAAGAACAAGGTTCTCAGGGAAGCCCTGATGCTGACGGATGACGAGAACATCATCAACATCCAGTTTGCCGTTCAGTATATTCTCAAGGATCCTGTTGAATACATCTTCAACAACCGTTCTCCCGACGATGCTGTAATGCAGGTGGCCGAATCGGCGATTCGCGAAATCGTCGGCAAGAGCAGGATGGATTTCGTGCTTTACGAGGGGCGCGAGCAGATCGCGGTAAAAGCTTCCACCCTCATGCAGGAGATTCTCGATCGCTACAAGACCGGAATCCTGATTTCGAAAGTGACAATGCAGAATGCTCAACCGCCCGAACAGGTTCAGGCAGCGTTTGATGATGCTGTGAAGGCCGGTCAGGATCTTGAGCGGCAGAGGAATGAAGGCCAAGCGTATGCCAATGACGTCATTCCGAAATCCAGAGGCACGGCGGCTCGCCTGTTGCAGGAAGCAGACGGTTACAAGCAGCGCCTAATCGCTACGGCCGAGGGCGATGCCAGCCGTTTCAAGCAGATCAATACCGAGTATGCCAAAGCGCCTGAAGTGACGCGCAGTCGAATGTATATTGAAACCATGCAGCAGATTTACGCCAACACCAGCAAACTGCTGGTCGATGCCAAGGGCCAGGGCAATCTGCTCTACTTGCCACTCGACAAGCTGATGCAAGCGTCTGGAGCGCTTGTAGCGTCTCCAGAGAGTGTCGGCAGCAGTTCGGAGATGCCGGCGCAGGTGCGCTCCGGGCCCGGAGCTTCAAACTTTTCACCGTCACAGATGGGGGACAGGGTTGATGTCCGCTCACGCGATGCCCTGCGCTCAAGGGATCGGGAGGCACGATAATGAAATCCGGTCTAAATTTCATTGCTGCCATCGTCGCGGCGATATTGGTTGTTCTGGGTGCGACGATCTTTACAGTCGATCAGCGGAAGTTCGCCATTGTTTTCCAGTTTGGCGAGGTCCGCGAAGTCATATCCGAGCCCGGCCTGTACTTCAAGTGGCCGATGATCCAGAACGTGCGTTACTTCGATAAACGGATTCTTACGCTTGATAACACAGAACCGGAACGTTTCATTACCTCCGAAAAGAAGAACGTGCTGGTCGATTCCTTTGTCAAATGGAAGATAATCGATCCCCAACTTTACTATGTGTCGGTCGCTGGTGATGAGATTCGAGCCAAGACACGTTTGTCGCAAACTGTAAACGCCGGTTTGCGGGAGGAATTCGGCAAGCGTACTGTTCATGATGTGGTTTCAGGCGAACGCGATTTGATCATGGAGCAGATGCGCGACAAGGCGGATCAGGATGCGCGCAAGATTGGTGTTCAGATTATCGATGTTCGCGTGAAGCGAGTTGATTTTCCCCCGGAAGTTAGTGAATCGGTCTACCGCCGTATGGAAGCGGAACGCAAGCGCGTGGCTAACGCGCTCCGCTCCGAGGGTTTTGCCGAAGCCGAGAAACTCCGCGCTGACGCGGACCGGCAACGTGAAGTCATCGTCGCCGAAGCCTATCGCGATGCGCAGAAAATGAAAGGTGAGGGCGATGCCAAGGCCACGGCCACGTATGCGCAGGCCTTCGGACAGAATCCGGAGTTCTATGCTTTCTATCGCAGCCTTGAAGCCTATCGCAACAGTTTCAATGGGAAAAATGATGTCATTGTCGTGGAGCCGAATTCTGATTTCTTCAAGTACATGAAGAGTATCGGGCGAGGCGGCGAAAAGACAGGTAAATGACCCCCAGTTTGCTGGTCGCCTTCGCGCTGATGCTGGTGCTTGAGGGTTTGGTGCCGTTTCTCGCCCCCGGGATCTGGCGCGAGACGTTTCGCCGTCTGATCCAGCTCTCAGACGGGCAGATTCGTTTCGTTGGCCTGACTTCGATGCTGATTGGAATAATGTTGTTGATGGTTTTCAGATGAATTGGCTGCTACCCGAGTACATTGCCGATGTGCTTCCACATGAAGCGGCCCACATAGAACTGCTCCGTCGGGCCGTGCTCGACCTCTTCCGGGTGCGCGGCTACGAACTTGTCATGCCTCCGCTGCTCGAGCACCTGGATTCCCTGTTGACCGGATCGGGGTCCGACCTCAGGCTGCGCACCTTCAAATTGGTCGACCAGTTGTCAGGTCGGACGCTCGGCCTGCGCGCCGACATGACGCCCCAGGTTGCTCGGATCGACGCGCACTTGCTCAATCGCCAGGGTGTCACTCGCCTCTGCTATTGCGGTAGCGTGTTACATACGCTGCCAGCTTTGCAAGCATCAAGCCGGGAGCCGATCCAGCTTGGGGCGGAACTATTCGGCTATGCCGGTATTGAGGCCGATCTCGAAGCGATACGTCTTATGGCTGTGGTTCTCGGAACGGCGGGCATACCTGCCTCGCGCATTGATATCGGGCATGTCGGGGTATTTCGAGCACTTGCCGGCGCTGCGGGCCTCGCCGACGATGTCGAGGCGAAGATTCTGCAACTTCTGCAGGTCAAGGACATTCCAAGCCTGCACGATGCTTGCGAGAAAGTGGCCGAGCCCTATCGCTCCGCCTTCCTGCGCCTACCTGAACTGTATGGCGACGGCAATATTCTGGAGACCGCCTCCCGTGAATTGCCGGCGCTACCCGAAATTGCTTCGGCGCTGGAAGCGATGCGACATTTGCAGACCTCGTTGCCGGAGTTGCCGCTGTCCTTTGATCTTGCTGACTTGCGTGGCTATCACTATCACAACGGGGTTGTGTTTGCCGCCTATTACCCCGGTTTCCCCAGCGCTATTGCCTTGGGTGGGCGTTACGATGGCGTAGGTAAAGACTTTGGTCGTACCCGGCCGGCAACCGGGTTCTCAATGGATCTACGCGAAGTTGCCCGGCTGGCTGTGAGTGGCAAGGCGGGAGGGGCCATCATGGCGCCTCATTCCGCGACTGATTCCGCTTTGGCGTCTCAGATCGAGGCGTTGCGCGAACAGGGTGAAGTCGTCGTAGAACTGTTGCCGGGTGAGTCGTGTTGCGAGGGGCCTCTGTGCGATCGGCAATTGGTCGAAAACGACGGACAATGGACGGTTCGGGAAACTATCGGGGATTGACTGGGAAAATGGCTAAGAACGTTGTAGTAGTGGGCACACAGTGGGGTGATGAGGGCAAGGGCAAGATCGTCGACTGGTTGACCGACCATGCGCAGGGGGTAGTGCGTTTTCAGGGCGGTCACAATGCCGGCCATACGCTGGTTGTAGGAAACAATGTTTATAAGCTCAATCTGGTTCCCTCTGGCATTGTTCATCCGGGAATCAAATGCTATATCGGTAACGGTGTGGTTCTGGATATCCATCACCTCGTATCCGAGATCAACGAACTGGAGGCGGGAGGGATTGAAGTCCGCTCGCGCCTCAGAATTAGCCCGGGTTGCCCGCTTATTCTCGGATATCACTCGGCGCTTGATCGTGCGCGCGAGGCGGCCAAGAGTCTGGACTCCAGGATCGGCACCACGGGCAAAGGCATTGGTCCGACCTACGAGGACAAAGTGGCGCGCCGGGCCTTGCGTGTTTACGATTTGTCCTTTCCTGAACGTTTTGCAGAGAAACTCAAGGAGAACCTCGACTATCACAATTTCGTGCTGACTCGCTATCTTGGAGCCGAAGCGGTCGATTTCAACACTGTCCTGGATCTGGCGATGGCCAATGCCGAACAGATCAAACCGATGGTTGTTGACGTTTCAGCCGAATTGAACGCGGCAAACAAGGCCGGCCAGAATCTTCTGTTTGAAGGCGCACAAGGCGCCTTGCTTGACATCGACCATGGGACTTATCCCTTTGTTACGTCGTCGAACTGCGTTGCCGGACAGGCATCGGCCGGGGCGGGCGTTGGGCCGGGCATGCTCCACTACGTTTTGGGTATCACCAAGGCCTACTGTACGCGGGTCGGAGGAGGGCCCTTCCCGAGCGAGCTTGATATCGAGACGGCGGATACTCCCGGATATCAGATGTCGCATAAAGGGTGTGAGTTTGGCACCGTTACCGGGCGCAAGCGTCGTTGCGGATGGTTCGATGTTCCCGCGCTTAAACGTTCCAGCCAGATCAATGGCGTGAGCGGTTTGTGCATTACCAAACTTGATGTGCTGGATGGTTTGCCGGAGCTGAAAATCTGCACCGGATACACGCTCAACGGAAAACTCGTCGACCTGCTGCCAATGGGGTCTGACGAAGTGGCTGGTTGCCAGCCCGTGCTCGAAAGCATGTCGGGGTGGGTCGAGTCCACTGCCGGAGCAACCTCGCTGGATGAGTTACCAGCGGCGGCGCGCGCTTATATCGCCCGTATTGAAGCATTGTGTGAAACGCGCGTCGATATCATATCGACCGGACCCGAGCGCAATGAAACGATTCTGCGCCGACATCCTTTCGCGTGATCTGACAGACGCCATCAATCTCATCGACGGTCGGTAAAGCCGGTCTGGAGCTGGCTTTTTAGTTAACACGCAAGATTTCCCCTGAACCTATCCATTGACGAACAGCTCGTAGTCAAGTCATTGCGCTCGAGTCTGATGTGCAGACATCGCGAGGAGAAGTAGGCCATGGGAATTCTCGACTGGTTCAAGAGTCGGCCATCGTTTTTTGAGCCCGATCGTCTGTCCGATGATACGACGACGCGGGCAATCGAGAAGGCCGTAACACTGACCAATCCACGAATGAAACTCATCCATTCGTATCGGGAGCGTCTGGCACCAGCGGTGGATATCAGTGTTCAATATCTGCGCGAGATGGTGCGCGCAGTTCCGCCGGCCCTATCGGTTTCGTCCGTGAACTGGTCCACCGACCCGGTGTTGAGAGCTTTCTTTGTTGCTGCACAGGATATTCCTTGCACGATGGGCCGATCAAAAAATTTGCGTACCCTGTTCAACAAGTACCCGGAGATTGACGACGCCTGTTTCATTCTCGTGATGAAGTTCAATGAGCAGCAAGTCTTCGGTACGTCGATGCAAGGAAATGTCGTACAGCGTGATGTTGCCCAAACCACCGTCGGTTTTTCCGACCACGAAGCACGCATTTGTGGGCTTGACGATGCAGAGGTTCGGCGTCTCCTAGGGGTGCAGGCGTATGAGTATTTGCTGGCACAGGCCTTGTCAGAAATCGGAGATGAGCGCTCCGAGCGCCGTGAGCTTGAAGACAACCGCGCGTTGATCCGTGCCAGACTGCGCTTGCTTCAGCAACAGGGCCCGGGCCTTGGGTCGGTTTTCGGCAGGGTGGCAGCGAGTTCAGACGACGAGTTCAGGCTGGAAACACAGCTTACGGAAAACGAGCGCCAGATTGAGGCGATTTGCAGTCAGCAGTCAGTGCTTGATGCCGAACTGGAATCGCTAGGCGCGGTACTTCGGCATCCAGAGCGCTACATACGCATCGAGCAAAAGCAGCTTCGGCTAAACTCGATGAACGTTCTGGTCGATGATGCGAGCAATGCTGTCGCTTCCGAAATTGTATTTTCGCTGGCCCAATTGACGGGCGTGCGGGAAATTCAGCGAGCGTTCGTCATGGCCCGTTTTGCACGTTCCGGATTGCCAGAGGCCAGGATGAATCTTGATGACATTGCGCGCTATCTTTGAAGTTGGTTGACGTCCTGCACAAGGGAATGTTCTCAGGAATCGGCAACCCTTTAGGCAACCGCAATGCTGATTGTCGTATTGGCTACATCGAACGATCATTCCGGCAGTGGCGGAAATCCATATCGTTATATTTCAGTAGGCTACACATTGGCACTTTCCTTGCTAAGTCAACACAGAGGAAAGTGCCATGGCCAACCCGGCTATTCGTCACCAGCGATGACATTATCCGGCACGAGCAGGGTCCGCGTTTTCGCCGAGTGATGGGGAACGGGGGGTTCGGTTGCAAACGAGCGCCACTAACAGTTCACTGATAAAATGCGGCAGCAATCAGGGCTGCTGGCGCCGGGCCGCTTGTGACTGATCGAATTGAGGTATTGCCAAAGGTAACTTTGTCCTCTGTGTAATCAGCTTTGCTGAACTGAATAATAGAAACTTGCACAAATTATTTGGGCCGATGGGCGGGATCAATTCTTGGTGGTGACAACTTGTAGATTGGGGGTTTTTGATGAAGTTCGGTATTTCCACCCATGCACCGACATGGGGCAACCTGAAGCACCGTCTGATTTCGATGGTGCTCGTTCTATTCGCGATGGCCGCGGTCCCGGCTATGGCGACCACGGGCCATGTTTCCGAAGCCGATCTTGTTTTGCCCGACCTAAGCGATCTTTCGCTGGTGACGTTCTTCAGCGGGACATCAGGCTGGACTTTGCTTTCCTACGGACTTCTGGTTTGCATCGGAGGCCTCATCTTCGGTGCGGTGATTTACGGTCAGATTTACCGTCTTCCGGTACATCGCTCGATGGCCGAGGTCAGCGAACTGATCTACGAAACCTGCAAGACCTACATGATCACCCAGGGCAAGTTCCTGCTGATCCTGCAAGCATTCACCGCAGTGATCATGATCGGCTATTTCTATTTCGTCCAGCATCTTGCCGTTTCATCCGTGGCCCTGATACTGATTTTTTCCCTGATCGGGATCGCCGGTTCCTTCATGGTCGCCTGGTTCGGCATACGCATCAACACTCTCGCAAATAGCCGTACGGCATTCGCTTCGCTGGCGGCCAAACCCTATCCCGTTTACGCCATTCCAATCAAATCGGGAATCTCCATAGGCATGTTGTTGATCTCGACCGAACTGCTGATCATGCTCTGCATCATGCTGTTCGTGCCGGCGGAGTTGTCCGGCAAGTGTTTTATCGGATTTGCCATCGGTGAATCTCTCGGCGCTGCCGCATTGCGTATTGCGGGTGGAATCTTCACCAAAATTGCCGATATCGGGTCGGATTTGATGAAGATCGAATTCGGTATCCAGGAAGATGATGCGCGCAATCCCGGTGTGATTGCAGACTGCGCGGGTGACAATGCGGGTGACTCGGTTGGCCCTACAGCGGATGGTTTTGAGACGTACGGCGTCACTGGAGTGGCGCTGATCAGCTTCATCATGCTCGCCGTTCCTGAGCCCGCCGTTCAGGTTCAATTGCTGGTCTGGCTGTTTGCGATGCGCATCATGATGGTCGTGGCTTCGGGGATTTCCTATCTCGGAAATCAGATCATGGCCAAGCGTCTCTATGGCGATAAGGCGCGCTTCAATTTCGAATCCCCGTTGACCTCGCTGGTATGGATCACTTCAGTCGTTTCTCTGATCATCACCTTTATTGTCTCGTATCTGCTCATCGGACACTTTACGGTCAACGGTCAGTCTTATACGAATCTCTGGTGGCAGCTATCGCTGATCATTACTCTCGGCACGCTGGCTGGTGCGATCATTCCCGAGATTGTAAAAGTGTTCACCTCGACTCATTCCAAACACGTCCGCGAGGTAGTTACCGCATCAGAAGCCGGCGGTGCCAGCCTCAACATATTGTCCGGTTTAGTTGCTGGCTATTTTTCCGCATTCTGGATCGGCGTAATCATCGTCGGCCTGATGTCCGGCGCTTATCTCCTTTCGCAACACGAGCTGACGACGATCATCAATCCGGATTACGCCAAGGCCGCCATGATGTCCGCGGTTTTTTCATTCGGGCTGGTCGCCTTCGGTTTTCTGGGGATGGGTCCGGTAACGATTGCCGTCGACAGCTACGGCCCGGTCACCGACAACGCTCAGTCGGTGTATGAACTTTCGATGATAGAACAGGTACCCGGCATCGAGGCAGAGGTGAAGCGTGACTATGGCTTTGATCTGAACTTCAAGACCGCAAAATTCCTGCTCGAGGAGAATGACGGGGCCGGCAACACCTTCAAGGCCACGGCCAAACCGGTATTGATTGGAACCGCTGTTGTGGGCGCGACGACGATGGTGTTCTCGATCGTCATGTTGCTGACCTCAGGGCTGACGGAAAATCTGGAAATGCTTTCGTTGCTACACCCACCATTTCTGCTTGGCCTGATCTCCGGTGGTGCGACGATCTTCTGGTTTTCCGGGGCCAGCACGCAAGCCGTATCGACCGGCGCTTACCGGGCAGTCGAGTTCATCAGCACGCACATCAGGCTTGATGAAGTCGTACAAGCCTCGCAGAAAGACAGCAAGAAAGTCGTCGAGATATGCACGATCTACGCCCAAAAGGGCATGTTCAATATCTTTATGGCCGTGTTCTTCGGCACGCTGGCTTGTGCCTTCATCGAACCCTTCTTCTTCATCGGCTACCTGATCTCGCTGGCGATCATCGGCTTGTACCAAGCAGTCTTCATGGCCAACGCCGGTGGGGCCTGGGACAATGCCAAGAAGATCGTTGAAACCGAAATGCATGCCAAGGGAACAGATCTGCACAATGCCTCGGTAGTCGGCGATACGGTCGGTGACCCGTTCAAAGATACGGCTTCGGTTGCCATGAATCCGATCATCAAGTTCACCACGTTGTTCGGTTTGCTTGCTGTCGAGATGGCAGTCGGGCTATTCGCGCAAGGACAGCAATCGGTGGTATATGCGTTGGCGGCAGTGTTCCTTGCCATCAACCTCTTTTTTGTATTCCGCAGTTTTTACGGCATGCGAATAATCGCCAAAAAAGAAGCGCTGTAGCGGTATTTGGTGCGCTGAGTTCTGGATATAATGGAGATGGCGTACTATTCCCGCATACAAATGGCCGCGGCAACGGCGGCAATTGATGAGCCTAGTCGACACTTTTAAGGGAGATACAATATGTCGGTACATCTTTACTTCTCGCTGATTCCCGAAGCATTGATCGCCTCCATGCTGCCGCCAGAGCAGTTCGGGCAGTACTACGCGACGGGGCACAAGTTCAAATCGAAGGGGCAAGCCGTATTCTTCGAGATCGATCCGTCGTTCCGTCATGAATACTTCGACATCGAAGGGGCCTTGGCCCGTTGCAAGGCTAAACCGGATGGTTCACCCAAGAACTCGGTTTACGTCTCCATGTATCGTGTGATGGAGCACCTTTCGCTGGCCGCGATCGGCAGGTTGTACCTGACCACGACCAACGGCGCAACGCTGGAGTTGAGCCGCGGCAGCAGGCTACCGGAGCCTGAAAAGGAACTGCATATGTATCAGGACCTTACCCCCATCAACAGCATGGTGGTGAGTGTATTGGATCCGGCAGCCTACTACGCCGATGTTACCGTCAAACCCTCGCATTCCTTCAGTTTTCCCGGTATGTGTTTTGTCGAGCTTGAACTGGGACCGCTCGCTCTTGATCCGGAGAACGGCCAGGAGGGAGACCTGCCGTACTCATTCCTGCAACACCTGCGGGAAGCCCTGATGGAACTGAGGCCGGAGACGAAGGAAAACAAGCTGGTACACCGTGTTCATTCGCTGGTGTTCCCATTTCGCATGGTCAAGAACGGCTTCTACCTTGGCATCGGTGGCGAACTTGTCTTCTACCCAATGCTGACACTAGATGTCCTTAGGAAGGATCACAGCAACTGGTGGCGCTCGGCCAATCTCTGACCTGATTGTCGTGCGCTTCAGCTCAGACAATCATCCCCGCGCCAACCGTATTGTTGCTTGATTCGTCGATGACGATGAAGGCACCGGTACCACGGTTTTCGGCGTAGCGATCGGCGAAGATCGGTTGTGCCAGTTTGAAGCTGACCTTGGCGATATCGTTCATGGCCAGCTTCTCTGCCGCCTGATGCGCCATGGTGTTGATATCCATGCGGAACTCGATGCCGGCAAGCATGGCCTTGCTGTCGCGCGTGGTGTGCCGGATCAGGTACTTGCGGCGCGGGTCGAGCGGGGATTCGGAAAGCCAGCAGAGCATCGCGTCGAACTGTCTGGCGACGATTGGCAGTTCGCCGGTTTTCACGATCATGTCGCCACGCGAAATGTCTATTTCGTCATCGAGCAGGAGCGTGACGGAGTGCTCGGCAAAGGCCGAAGGCAAGGAATTGCCCATGACCTGGATGTCCTTGACGCGGGTTTCCCGTCCGGCGGGGAGGACGGTCACGGCATCGCCAACGGTAATGACACCCGACTCGACACGCCCCATGAATCCACGGTAGTCGTGCAGTTCGGGATTGGCTGAATCCTGTGGACGGCAGACGAACTGCACTGGGAAGCGAAAGCATTCCTCATGCTCCACGTGCGCCGTGGTTGCTCCTTCCAGCAGGTCAATCAGTGTCGGCCCCTGATACCAGTCCAGTCGTTCGCCGCGATCAACGATCATGTCGCCATTCAGTGCGGACATCGGTATGAAGCGAACGTCCAGTATGCCCAAACCGGCCGCAAAGGCCATGTAGTCGGCTTTGATCCGGTCATAGACGTCCTGCGAATAGTCGACCAGATCCATCTTGTTGATGGCCACGACAACATGCGGGATGTTGACCAGATGGGTGAGGTAGGAGTGACGTCGTGTCTGTGTCAGCACGCCTTTGCGCGCGTCGATCAGGATGATGGCAAGATCGGCGGTCGAGGCGGCGGTGACCATATTGCGGGTGTACTGTTCGTGCCCCGGCGCGTCGGCAATGATGTACTTGCGCGTGCCGGTAGTGAAGTAACGATAGGCGACGTCGATGGTGATGCCCTGTTCGCGCTCGGCCTGAAGTCCGTCGGTCAGCAGCGAGAGGTCAATGGCTTCCATGCCTCGTTTTTTCGACGTGCGCTCTATGGCGTGCAGGGTGTCGGCCAGAATCGTTTTGGTGTCGAACAGAAGGCGGCCGATCAGCGTGCTCTTGCCGTCGTCGACACTGCCGCAGGTCAGGAAGCGCAGGAGGCCGTTGTCTTTAATTTCGACGGCCTGGATGTTCTCAATGGCGGACATCAGAAGTAACCCTCTTTTTTACGTTGTTCCATGGACGCATCCGATGTCTGGTCGTCCAGCCTCGTTGCGCCGCGCTCGGTAATCGTTGTCGTCGCCGTTTCGGCGATTATCTTGGCAACCGTGTCAGCATCGGATTCGACCGGCGCCGTACAGCTTATGTCGCCCACGGTGCGGAAGCGTACCAGCACGTTTTCTATGGTGTCGCCGGGCCGGGCCGGTGTAATGTCGGTGACCGGCAGCATGCCGCCGTTACGACGCACGATCTGTCGCTGATGCGCAAAATATATCGAAGGCAATTCGAGGTTCTCGCGCTCGATGTACTGCCACACGTCAAATTCAGTCCAGTTCGAGATCGGGAAGACGCGAATGTTTTCACCCTTGAAGCTGCGCGCGTTGTACAGGTCCCACAGTTCGGGACGCTGGTTCTTCGGATCCCACTGGCCGAACTCGTCTCGAAACGAAAAAATACGCTCTTTGGCACGAGCCTTTTCCTCGTCGCGGCGTGCGCCACCGATGCACGCGTCGAAACCGAATTCTTCAATTGCTTCGAGCAGTGTGACCGACTGGTGCTTGTTGCGCGATTCGTCTGCCGATTTCAGAACAACCGTTCCACGCGCCATCGAATCTTCAACCGAACGAACGATCAGGCGCTCGCCGAGTTCGGCCGCACGTTTGTCGCGAAAGTCGATGACTTCCTTGTAGTTGTGTCCGGTGTCGATGTGCATCAGCGGGAAAGGAAACTTGCCCGGGCGGAAAGCTTTTTCGGCAATGCGCAGCATGCAGACCGAGTCCTTGCCGCCGGAAAAGAGAAGCACAGGATTGCTGCACTGTCCGGCCACCTCGCGCATGATGTGGATGCCTTCGGATTCAAGCCAGTCGAGGTGAGAGAGGGTTTGTTTGGTGAGAGTCGTCATAAGAACCTTAAATACTTAAAAATCTCACCACCAAGACACCAACAGCACAAAGTTTCACCAAGAAATTCTTATGCTCTTCTTGGTGCGACTTGGTGTCCTTGGTGGCTTGGTGGTTCAAGCCTTTTTAACATGCAGACCGCATTCCTTGGATTCCGGCGATTCCCACCACCAGCGTCCCGAGCGGACATCCTCGCCGGGGGTGATGGCGCGGGTACAGGGCGCGCAGCCGATGCTTGGGTAGAAATTGTCGTGCAGCGCATTGTACGGAACCTTGTTGAGTTTGATATAGGCCCATACTTCCTTTTCCGACCAGTCGGACAAGGGATTGAACTTCTCCAGGCCATTTCCTTCATCAAACGCCTGTATTGGCAAGCCTTCACGCGTTGCCGACTGTTGTGCCCGCATACCGGTTATCCAGGCCTTCCTGCCGGCCAGCGCCCGTTGCAGCGGTTCGACCTTGCGCACGTGGCAGCACGCCTTGCGCAGTTCGACCGATTCGTAGAACGCGTTGATGCCGTTCTCGCGCGTGTAGGTCTCGACCAGATCGTGGCGCGGATAATACAGCCTGAGCTTCAGACCGTAATGCTTTTTCACTTCGTCGATCAGCGCATAGGTTTCCAATGGCAGACGGCCAGTATCGAGCGAGAAAATTTCAATTTTCGCCGTGTCGCCGACGATCAGGTCGGTCAGCACCATGTCTTCAGCGCCGAGACTGTTGGCAAAAACCGCAGGCGAATAGCTTGTCGCGATCTGGCGGAGCAGGTTGCGGGCTGCCGTTGTCTTGGCGGTTACAGAGTCGATCAATGCCTGGTCGTTCAGGTTGATGTTGATGGCCATGGCTATCCCTTAGGCCGCACGGCGGCGGAACAGAGGTTGTGGCTGGTCGACAGCGGCCTGGTAGGTTTCGCTGAAAACGTTGAGACCGGACAGCGCCGCTTCAATGTCCTTGTCCTCGCGCAAGGCGAAGGCGTCAAAGCCGCAACGTTTCATGTAGAACAGTTGATCCTGCAGTACATCGCCGATGGCGCGGATTTCGCCACGGTAGGCATAGCGATCGCGTAGCAGGCGGGCGGTCGAGTAGCCACGGCCGTCGGTAAACTTCGGAAAATTGACGCCAATGACGGCAAAGTGTTCAAGGTCGCCGGCAATGGCTTCAACGTCCTCGTGGCTGTCAAGCCAGACCCCCGGCGAATTGTCTCGGGAGAGGATTTCCTCCTGGCGCGCCAGCCACACCGCCAAGGGTACCATGATGTCTCCGTCAGGCAGGGTCAGGGATGCCGGTGTCTGATCACCGTCAAGTTTGAGTAGCTGCCGGTGGTCGGCGACGACCTGGCCATTCTTGATGATCTTAGGCATTGGCGACTTTCGTGAGCGTCTCGTTGGCCGAGTCGGCCTTGATATGGGCGGCAGCAGCATTTGCCGGTTTCCGCTTGTCGCGTCCGGCATAGGCGCGCAGCTTGAATGGTTCGATGCCGATCCGCTGCAGCGTGTCGATAAAGCGTTCGTTTGGCGTGCGCTGTTCGGTATAGACGTTGATCAGCGCTTCGATGACCAGCGGCACTTCATCGGCATAAAAGGACGGGCCGATCACCTTGCCGATTGTGGTCTCATTGCCTTGCTGGCCGCCGATGGTGACTTGATACCACTCCTCGCCATTCTTATCGACGCCGAGGATGCCGATGTGGGCCACATGATGATGACCGCAGGAATTCATGCAACCCGAAATGTTGAGCGAGATGTCGCCGATGTCGTAGAGATAGTCGAGATCATCAAACTTGCTTTGTACCGCCTCGGCAATCGGCACCGAGCGGGCGTTGGCCAGTGCGCAAAGATCACCGCCGGGGCAGCAGATCATGTCGGTAAGCAGTCCGATGTTGGGCGTGGCCAGTGCATTGGCGCGAGCGATTTTCCAAACCTCGTAAAGATCGCACTTCCTGACATCGGCAAGCACCACGTTTTGCTCGTGAGTGACACGCAGTTCGCCAAAGCTGAAACGGTCAGCCAAATCGGCAACCGCTTCCATCTGTAAATCGGTGATGTCGCCGGGGGCAGCCCCCGGTGCCTTGAGCGAAAGCGTGACCGCGGCATAACCCGGCACCTTGTGCGCATGCACGCAGCGCTTGGCCCAACTGGCGAAGGCCTTGTCCTCTTTGAGGCGTGTCGCATGGGCGAAGTCGTCCGCCGGCAGGTTTTCGTAGGAAGGGGGAGAGAAATGTTGCGCGATTCGATCGAACTCGGCGTCGGTCAGCGTCGTTTCCCCGTCTTTCATGCGCGACCAATCGGCTTCCACCTGGCGTGCGAATTCTTCAACTCCAAGCGCATTGACGAGTATCTTGATGCGCGCCTTGTACATGTTGTCGCGCCGACCATATCGGTTATAAACGCGCAGCACGGCATCAAGATACGAGAGCAGATGCTTCCTTGGAAGAAAGTCGCGAATGACTTTGCCTATTACCGGAGTCCGCCCGAGCCCGCCGCCGACAAACACCCGGACACCGATCTCACCGGCGTCGTTGTTGACGATTTCCAGCCCCACATCGTGGGCGCGAATCACGGCGCGATCTTCTCGGGCGGCATTGACGGCGATCTTGAACTTGCGTGGCAGAAAAGCAAACTCCGGGTGGAATGTCGACCACTGACGGAGAACTTCGCAATACGGGCGCGGGTCGGTCAGTTCGTCCGGTGCAATTCCGGCAAATTGATCGGTCGTGATGTTGCGGATGCAGTTGCCGGAAGTCTGTACGGCATGCATCTCGACGCTCGCCAGTTCGCCAAGTATCTCGGGCGTCTCTTCAAACTTCGGCCAGTTGAGCTGCATGTTCTGGCGCGTGGTGAAGTGCCCGACGCTGCGGTCATAACGGCGCGAGATTTCGGCCAGTTTGCGCAATTGAGCGGCAGAAAGCATGCCGTAGGGAATGGCGATTCGCAGCATCGGGCCGTGGCGCTGGATGTAAAGGCCATTTTGCAGGCGCAATGGCCGCAGTTCATCCTCGGAGAGTACACCGGCCTGGTGGCGGTCCATCTGGTCGCGATACTGCGCAACGCGTTCGTTGATGATCTGTTGGTCAATGCTGTCGTAGCGATACATGCGTCGCTCCTTCCTAAATCAAACCGTTTTTACAAGGTAATCAGTTTTCCGCCAATCAACACCAGCATGCTGGCGAGGATACGTCGCAAGAATCGATCCGGTACTTTGGCCGAGGCATGGCTGCCGATCCAGATTCCGGGTAGCGAGCCGATCAGGAGACTGCCGAGCAGCGACCAATCGACACCGCCAATGGCCCAGTGTCCCAGTCCGGCGATAAGTGTTAGCGGCACGGCATGGGCGATGTCACTACCGACGATGCGGATGGTTGGCAGCTTCGGGTAGAGGAAGAACAGTGCGGCAACCCCCAGGGCACCCGCGCCAACCGAAGAAATCGTGACAAGTATACCGAGCAAAACACCGATTGCGACGGTAATCTCTGCCTGATAGCGCGTATGTGCCCCGTCGTCGGCATGTTTCAGCGCATACCGTTGCAGTTGCTGGCGGAAAATGATCGCGCAGGCGGTAAGAAGCAAGGCGACGCCGAGTGATACCGAAATGATGTGGCTCACCGCAGCACTTTGCTTTGGCAGGTGCGACAGTGCCCAGACCGTCAGCAAAGAGGCTGGGATGCTGCCGCTGGCCAGCAGCCCGGTAATGCGCCAATTGATGTGCCCCTTCTTGGCGTGGACAGCGGTGCCGCCTGCCTTGGTGATGGCGGCATAAAGCAGGTCGGTGCCAACGGCCGTTGCCGGGTGGATGCCAAAGAGCAGCACCAGCAGAGGAGTCATCAGCGAGCCGCCACCGACGCCGGTGAGTCCGACGATGGCGCCAACAACGAAGCCTGAGAGGGTATAGAGCCAATCCATGATGCACTCGACTGAACAAAGTCCGCGCATGTTATCAGTCGCCGGTTTGCTTGAAAAAGAATATTCAGTTAGATTGTTAGAACTTTTGGTTATTATGGATTCCGATGAAGCTGCAACAACTCCGTTATCTTGTTGAAGTCGGCCGCTGTGGCCTCAATGTCTCGGACGCTGCCGAGGTGCTGTGTACCTCGCAGCCGGGTGTTTCGAAGCAGATCAAGCTGCTTGAGGACGAGCTTGAGGTGACTGTCTTCGAGCGCAGCGGCAAGCGTCTGACGTCGGTCACCGAGCCGGGTAAGCGCGTGCTTGAAATTGCCAATCGCATCCTTGACGAAGTCGACAATATCAAGCGCGTAGGGGAGGAGTACGCTGGCGGCGATTCCGGCAGTCTGGTAATTGCCACGACGCACACCCAGGCACGCTACGCCCTGCCATCCGTGGTCGTCAGCTTCGTGGAGCAGCATCCGAAGGTCCGCTTGTCGATGCACCAGGGCAGCCCGACGCAGATTGCCGAATGGACGATCAAAGGCGAGGCGGACATCGCCATTGCCACCGAAGCACTCGACCAGTACCCGCAACTGGTCATGTTGCCCTGTTACCAATGGGGGCACTGTGTAATTGCGCCGGATGGTCACCCGATCCTTGCCGAAAAGGCCTTGACTCTGACTGAACTGGCTAACTGGCCACTGATCACTTATGATCCGGCGTTTACTGGCCGTTCTCTCATCAACAAGGCTTTCGAGCGTGCGCAATTGACGCCCAATGTCGTGTTGGCGGCCATCGATGCAGACGTGATCAAGACCTATGTGAGCCTCGGGCTTGGTCTTGGCATAATCGCCAGCATGGCCTACGATCCGGTGCGCGACCTAGGCCTGCAGGCGGTCGACGTCGGTCACCTTTTCGGCTCAAACACCACGCGCATCGGCCTGCGGAGAGGAAATTACATTCGCCAATACGAATACGATTTCATTGAGCTGTTTGCATCGCAGTTGTCGAAGCGGGCTGTCGACATGGCAATGGCCGGTACAGGAGCAGACAATGAATACCAACTTTGATCCCGCAAACCAGCAAGCCAATGGTGTTCTCACCCGTGTCCTGAGCGTGATCGTCGCGGTGGTGGTTCTGACTACGGCTTTCATGTTTTCACTCGTCATTTTTTCCGTGGTGGCTGTCGTCGGGCTGATACTCTGGTTGTATTTCTGGTGGAAGACGCGGGAATTGCGTCAGCAAATGCGCGAACAGATTGCCGAGCAGATGCGTAGTCAGGAAATGGGTGGTCGGACGGGTGGTCAAGCGGGGACTCAATTCGGCGGTCGATTCAACGAGCCGCCCAATGAACCGCCAGTGACCAGGACGAGTGCCGATGGCGAAGTCATCGAGGGCGAGGCCGTGCGTGTCGTCGAGGGGCGGGATCGCCCTGCCGAATAGGGAAGTAAATCAGCGTTTACTTCGGCGAACGAAACAGGGGTTCTCCGGGCGTTCTCAGGACGCTGCCACGACCCGGTTGCGACCGCTTTCCTTGGCCTGATACAGCGCCGAGTCCGCCGCCTCGATCAGCGCGCTGCTTTCAGCTTCGGTGCCCGTGGTAATCGCGACGCCGATGCTCAAGGTGACCGAAATGCGCTGCCCCTCCCAAAGGAAGCGGGTCTTTTCGATCAGTGCGCGGATGCGCTCGCCGATTTGCAGTGCGATACGCAGATTGGCATTGGTCAGTACGGCGGCAAATTCCTCGCCGCCATAGCGGAAGATCATGTCTTCGGCGCGCGAAGTGTTTCTCAGGATCTCGGCCAGTTGCCGCAAGACAGCATCGCCGGCCGCATGACCGTAGTTGTCGTTGATCTTTTTGAAGTGGTCAATGTCAAGCATCAGGCAGGCCAGCGGCGCACTGCTTGACTGGGCAAAAACCCACTCCGATGCGAGAAAGTCGAGACCTTTTCGACGGTTGGGAAGCTGCGTCAGCGTGTCGGTCAGCGCATCCTCCAGGAGTCTCTTCTGAGCCACTGCAAACTCGTCGGTCGAACGCATGATACCGAGGCGTTCGCGCTGGATTTCAGCTTTCAGGATCAGCATTCGGGCCGCCGTGTTGATGTGAACGCGAAGGGTCTGCATGTTCAGCGGCTTGACCAGCACATCGTCGGCGCCGGCATCAATGAATTCAAGGATGCGGCCCTCGTTTTCCGGCGGCGCCAGAAGCAGGGCATAGCATTCCTTGCCTGTTGGCGTCTGGCGGAGGTTGCGGCAGAAGTCAGTCGCCTTCAAGCCGGGCATGGACATATCGGCGATGATGATCTGCGCCGGACGGCGCAAGACCTGCGCCAGTCCCTCAGCCAGATCATCAACGAGTACGGGTTGGTGTCCGAGATCCTCGATCTGCTGCATCAGCGGCTTGAGGTCTTCCAGCGGGATACCGATCAATTGAACGTGCAGGCATGGCGTGAGCGCGCGCCTGTTTTCGCTGTCGGGAACCGTACCCATCCGACGCATCGGCGGAGTGGCGGCGAGTATTTCCGAGAAGGGAGGGATGTCCTGCGTGCGTACGTTCAGTTTGGCACCCCATTCGCGCCAGCGCTCGACCATGCGGTCGACCAGGTCGTTCAGTGCATCGCCGCCAATGCCAAGACGCGCCGCGCGCGCCAGAAGTGACGGTAGCAGGCTCCAGCGCGATTCCTCATCGACCATGCACAGATGCGCCAACGCGCTGGCAAAACTCAGCGAATGCGTCAGCGTCTGTACCCTGGAACCGTCGGCAAAGCCGGCCGCATCGGGGTTTTCGTGGTGGAAGGCTGCCGTGATAAGAACCTCGGGCAGTCCCCACTCGCCGAGCAGAGTAGCGGCGAGTTCGTGGTGATCCATGCCAAAGCGTTCCTGCTCCAGCGGCGCCATTGCCAGACGTTGCTCGCGGGCGGCCAGCAGGACATCGGAGTACTCGTCGGGGAACAGCGAAGCCAAAGCCAGTTCACCGACTCTGGCCAGCAGACCGATGGTGAATATTTCTTCGCTGGCAATCTGGGTGAAATGGGCGAGTTCCTGACATGCGATGCCGGTGGCCAGCGAGTGTCCCCAGAAGACTTCGTAATCGAAGGCCGTGCACAGTCCGCTCTTGTGACTGTGCATGACGGAGAGGCCGATAACGAGATCGCGTACGCGAAACGATCCCAGCGCTACGATTGCGCGCTGCAGCGAAACGATCGGGCGCGAGCGGCCAAAGGCGGCGGCATTGGCGAAATACAGGATGCGTCCGGCGATCGCCGGGTCGGACTGGACCAGTTGCACCAGTTCGGGAATCCGGAAATCGTCGCGCTGCAGCAGTCGGATGATCGACAGCGCAACGCCCTTGGGCGAGGGCAGTTTGCCCGTCGCCTTCAGCGCCGCGTAACGATCAGGATCGACAAAACGCATGGGGGACAATCTCCGGTCAGTGGCCCATCATAAACCCAAGATCGCATCGCCGGTGATCCCGCCTGTCGCGAAAAATACACCGCACAGGTCATGCCACGCTTCAGCGGAATTTGATCGCGGTGGTCAGATAGATACCGACAAAGATCAGGGCGATGCCGACAAAGTGGTAGCCGTGCGGCACTTCGGCGAGGAAGACCGCCGAAAGCAGGGTGCCGAACACCGGCATCAGATGAATGAACAGACTGGCCTTGCTGGCGCCGACTTCGCCGACGGCACGATTGTAGAAGATGTAGCCGAGAAAGCCGGGAAAGATGCCAGTGTAGGCGATGACAGCGAGCGATGCAGGCGTGACGTGAATCAGACGTCCCTGGGCGATTTCCCAGGCGTAGGCGGGAGTCAGCGCGAGCAGGCCGACGCTGATCAGAGCGGCAAGCAGGAGCATCGGGTCAACGCCGGCCGGGCGCCATTGCAGGCCGATGGTGTAAAAGGCCCAGACGAATACCGCGCCGAGCATCCACAGGTCGCCGATGTTGGGTGCCAGCCCGGCGAGAGTGGAGAGTTTGCCGCGCGCGACGATGGTGATCACGCCAACCAGCGACATCATTACCCCGAGCCACTCGATACCGCGCAGGTGTTTCTTCAGGAAAGCCCAGGAGAGCGTGATGGTGGCAATCGGGATGAACGAGTTGAGCAGTACGGCATTCGTGGCGGCCGTGTACTGCAGCGCGACGTAGGCCAGCGTGTTGTAGCCGCCCACGCCGAGCAGCCCGAGAATGACGATGGCGGGCCAGCCGCGCTTGAGCAGCGGCCATTGCGTGCGCAGGTGAGGCAGCGCCAGCGGCAGGGTGAGCGCCAGGGCAATGGCCCAGCGCCAGAAGGCCAGCGAGAGTGGCGGCACGTCGCCACGGATCGCGCGGCCGAGCACCATGTTGATCGACCAGAACAGCGAGGTCAGTACGAGCAGGAAATAGGGGTGGTGAAATCTGGAGAACATGCAGGCAAACCAAGGGGGACTGTCGGGATCAGCGGGCATTATGCGCGCGACAACTGCAGGGTGGGTGAAATCGTCATCCACTTGTCGTGGCTGATGTATTGTTGCCGATTCCGATTCCGATTCCGATTCCGATTCCGATTCTGACCGCGGTCCGGCCAAGTCTGGCTGTCGATCAGTCTTGCTTCAGCAAGGCTTCGAATTCCTCCACGGGCACCGGCTTGCCGAACAGATATCCCTGGCACAACGGGCAGCCGTGCTGTTCAAGGAATGCACGCTGCTCCTCAGTTTCAACACCTTCGGCGATGACCGCCATCTCAAGCGTATTGGCCATGGCGATGATCGTTTGCACGATGACGGCATCCGCCGGTCTGACGCCGAGGTTGCGCACGAATGACTGGGCGATCTTGAGCTGCTTGAATGGCAATTGCGTGAGGTAAGCCAATGACGAATAACCGGTGCCAAAGTCGTCCATCGAAAAGTGTATGCCAAATGCGTCGAGTTCGTTCATGATGCGGATCGTGTCGTCGGCGTCCTTGAGCACCACGCTCTCGGTGAGTTCAAGCTTGAGCTTGTTCGGATCGATGGCTGCATTCCTTACCGCAGCAAGTACCTGCTCAACAAAATCAGGCTGGTGAAACCGCCGCGCACTGACGTTGATTGCCAGTTGCAAATGCCGGGTTGCCTCACTGTCTTCCCATTTCTTGATCTGGGCGCAAGCCATCTCCAGCACCCATTGGCCGATCGGCAGAATCAGGCCGGTCTCCTCGGCCAGCGGGATAAAAGCGTTTGGAGGAACCAGCGTGCTCCCTGGGCGCAATCAGCGGATGAGCGCTTCGGCACCGACGATCCGGCCGTCGTGCGTGGCCTGCAATTGGTAGTGGAGCACGAACTGGTTTCTTGTCAGCGCCTGGCGCAAGTCCGTTTCCATGGCCATGCGTTCCGTGATGATGGCCTGCATCTGCGGGTCAAAAAAGCGCAGTGTATTGCGCCCGGTCTTCTTGGCCTGATACATGGCGATGTCGGCCTGTTTCAGCAGATCCTCTCTGCTTTCTGTGTGATTGCTGAACAGGGTGGCGCCGATGCTGGGGGAATTGTGGTATTCGTGTGTGCCAAGCTGGTAGGGCTGGTTGAGCGCGGCCAGAATCTTTTCGCCAATCACCTCGACCTGCGTCGCGCAAACCAGGATGTCCGGGCTCAGGTCCTCGAGCATTATCACGAACTCATCCCCGCCAATACGGGCAACCGTGTCTTCCTCGCGCACGCACGACACGAGGCGTTGCGCGACCTGAAGCAGCAGCAGGTCGCCGATATCATGGCCGAAGTTGTCGTTCAGATCCTTGAAATTGTCCAGGTCGACGAAAAGAAGAGCGCCTCTCTGATGCTTACGGGCAGTCACTGCAAATGCCTGGTTGATCCGATCCAGCAACAACCTGCGATTGGGCAGATGAGTAAGGTAGTCATAGAACGCCAGACGCTTGATTTCTTCCGCCGCCGCCCGCTTCAAGGTATTGTCATTGATTGCGGCAACAAAATTGGTGACGACGCCCTCATCGTTTTTCACCGCGCTGAGCGTGAGTTGCTCCGCAAAATCCTCGCCATTCTTGCGCGTGGTCCAGATTTCGCCAGACCAGAAGCCCGTCGCATTGACGTTTTTCCACATTGCCGTACAGGTTTCTGGTTGCTTACACTCGGATTGAAGCATACAAAAATTCCGGCCAATGGCTTCTTCGGCGCTGAATCCCGTGATATTGGAGAAGGCCTGATTCACCTTCAGTATCACCCCCTGAGCATCCGTGATCATCATGCCTTCCCGGGATTCAAAGGCGATGGCCGCAATGCGCAATTCGTCCTCGGCTTGTTTGAGTCGACTGATATCGACCAGCGCGATACGCAGCGTCCACGACTCGTCCGCAGCAGTTTTGCACAGGCAGTCGAGGTGAGCACCAAATGTCGATCCGTCGTTCCTGACCAAGACCATATCGGTTTCATGCGTCTGCTCGCCGGGGTTTTCCCTCATGGTCTGGAAAAGTCGATACCAGCGGTCTTGGTCCTGATCGGCGACAAAGCGTGCAAAGCGCCGTTGCCTGAGATTCTTGCGCTCGACGCCGAGCATGGTCGACGCTTTCAGATTGCTTTCCGCGATCAGACCGTCGCGAGTGAGGGTGAAATAAGCATTCGGGGCAAACTCGTACAAATCGACAAAACGGTCACGCGATATCTCCAGAGCCTCCTGCGCCTGCCGCAGTTGCTCATGCTGCATCTCCAGTTCGATCTGCTGCACCCGGAGTTCGTACACAAGCTCCTCGGAAGCAGGGCGAATTGCCGATGCTGCGGAGGTTCTGGCGTAGCGTTCCTCAGCGGCGCGGCGGATCTTCTTCGGGTCGTACGTTCGGTCTTGAGGAAGCTTCTCGTCGCTCATGACGGATTGATCTCCATCGATAACAGTATCATCTGTGGTTCGCCGATTCTGCCAACGATTCGCCTGGCGTTCAGCAGAATCCGGCGGTGACCAATATCCGGAAAATCGTGTTCCACGACATAAGCATCGAATGACTTGGCTTCCGCCAGGATGTTTTCAAGTAGCGAGCGCAAGGCGGGAATATCCCACTGGTGATTGCCAAGTTCATATATCTTGTGCCCCAGTGTCTCTTCCGGCGTGACTTGAAACTCCCGATAGAATGCGGCGCTGACCGTGATCACCTGCAATGCACCATCGAGTACGACGAGCGGTTCGCGCAGCGTGGCGACGATGCCTTCTGCCAGCATCAGCGCATCCCGGTTCGCCACCGCCTTGATGCGTTCGGTGATGTCGGTAAAGGTCAGTACCACGCCATCGATCAGATTCTCCAGAGTGCGATAGGGCTGGATGCGCGCCAACATCCAGGTGCCACCATCGATTCGCATCGCGCATTCATAGGGAATCAGCGAATCCAGTACACTCTGGGCGGCGACAAGGAGGTCTTCCCCCGCGACCACGGGCCGGATGTCGGCCAGGGGACGGCCGACGTCCGAATCGGCCAGGCGATAGATACGCACGGCTTCGCGCGTGAAGCTGCGGATGCTCAGGTGCTGATCGAGAAAGACGATTCCGATGTTGATGTTGTCCAGCAGATTCTTCATGTCGTTCTGCATGCTGGCGAGTTGCTCTATCTTGCGCTGCAGTTCCGAGTTGACCGTGATCAGTTCTTCGTTGACCGATTGGAGTTCTTCCTTCGAGGTTTCCAGCTCCTCGTTCGTCGATTGCAATTCCTCATTGGTCGATTGCAGTTCTTCGTTGGTCGACTTGATTTCCTCGTTGGTCGCCTGCTGCTCCTCGATTGCGGCCTGATGGCTTTCTTTCAGGTACGCCAGATCATGCTCCA
The DNA here is from genome assembly GCF_900089945.1 of Candidatus Propionivibrio aalborgensis. Taxonomy (GTDB): domain Bacteria; phylum Pseudomonadota; class Gammaproteobacteria; order Burkholderiales; family Rhodocyclaceae; genus Propionivibrio; species Propionivibrio aalborgensis. Next base: position 24,280 of record NZ_FLQY01000352.1, read on the forward strand.
GCTCCTGGATGCGTCCCAGCTCTGCCGGCTTGGCAGCCCGGCTACGCTTTGGCTTGGCTGCCGGGCCGGCGATGTCCTGAAAACTTACCAGTAACAGCTTGTCGCGATCCGGACCGGGCAGTGGCCGGACGCTGAGGCCGACGGTTGAGAAGCCGCCGTTGGTCTTGACCTGAATTTGCCGGTTCAGCGTCAGCACACCTTCGCTGGCGGCGGCGTGTATGGCCGCGCGCAGTTCAAGTTCGAGGCCCTCGCGGGCCATCTCGATGACATTCAGGCTGGCCTGCCCCGGTGCCGGGCGCAGATATTTTCCGGTTTCTCCATGCACGAAGAGCGTATTGCCCTTGAGATCGGTGACCACTGCGGCGGGTGCAAAGAATTGCAGCAGCACGCGCTGGGTCATATCGGCCAGGTTGGTTGCCGTCGATCTCCTGGTGACATCTTCGGGCGCCTTGCCACCGCTCGCCGCCGACCAGATCACCGGCGGGGTGGATACGATTCCCCCGGCCGTGCTCGTGTCGTGTCGCGCGCGATAGAATTTGCACTTGCGGTTAAGCGATGAGAACAGCTCGGTATGATTGCCGATGCTTTCCGATGGCGACAGGAACAGCACGCCGCCGGGCCTAAGCGCAAAGTTGAAAACCGGAATCAGACGATTCTGCAGTTCCGGTTCCAGGTAGATCATCAGGTTGCGGCAACAGAGCAGATCGAGCTTGGTGAAGGGCGGATCCTTGATCACATTCTGGATGGCGAACACCACCATCTCCCGGATTTCTTTCCTGATCCGGTAGCCGGAATCTTCCTTGGTGAAGAAGCGGCGCAGTCTTTCCTCGGTGACGTCCTGGGTGATATTGGGCGGATAGAATCCGGCACGGGCAATGGCTATCGCGTCTTCGTCCAGATCGGTGCTGTAGATCTGCACCTTGAAGTTCTGGTGCGACGCATCCATCAGTTCGCGCAGCAGGATGGCAATCGAGTACGATTCCTCTCCCGTGGCGCAGCCGGCGACCCAGACGCGGAATACGTAGTCGTCCGGCTTGTCCTGGCACAGTTGCGGCAGGATCTCCGATTTCAGTACCGAAAACGCCTCCGTATCGCGGAAGAAGCTGGTGACATTGATCAGCAGTTCCCTGAACAAGGCGTGCACTTCGTCCGGATTCTCCCTGAGGTAGCGGGCGTAGACTTCGGTGTCGTCGATACAGTGCTGCGACATGCGGCGCTGAATGCGTCGGCCGATCGTGCTTTTCTTGTAGAGCGAGAAATCGTTGCCGGTGGCGCTGCGCAACTGCATCAGGATGCGTCTCATTCCGCTTTCTGCCTTGGGTTCGGCCGGAATTACGGCCGGAGAGGCCAGAACTCGGGCACCCGTCAGCAGGGTCTCGGGCATCTTGTCGGCGGCTGTGACGTGGGTGGCGTATCCGGCCCGTACGGCACTGGATGGCATGCCGTCATATCTGGCGCTGGCCGGATCCTGTACCAGGGTAAGCCCACCGGCGCCGAGGATGGCGCGCAAGCCCAGCGTGCCGTCGGTGCCGGTGCCGGAAAGAATGACGCCAACGGCGCTTTCCTGCCGGTCTTCCGCCAAGGAGCGCAAAAAGGCGTCAATTGGCATGCGCTGGCCGCGCGGCTCGTTGGGTACACTCAGTTGCAAGCTGCCATGAAAGATGGCCATGTCGCGGTTGGGCGCGATGACATACACACGGTCGGGTTCGACGACGAGCTGATCCTGCGCCTCGATCACCGGCATCGTCGTGACGCGTTGCAGGATTTCAGTGAGCAGGCTGGCGTGGTCGGGATCAAGATGCGGCACCAGCACGTAGGCCATGCCGCTATCGGGAGCAACATGACGGAAAAATTGCTCGAACGCTTCCAGACCGCCGGCAGAAGC
>NZ_FLQY01000353.1 GCF_900089945.1 Candidatus Propionivibrio aalborgensis
GCTATTCGATGCTGGTCGACGCAGCGCTCGGATTCATAAACCATCTTCTCGCTGGAGAAGCTTGGGCGCGTGACCGCCTCAAAGTGTTTGCAGGGAAAACGGTGCGCCTGGAGCAAGGCGCACTCTGCCTGTCACTGGCAATCTCTTCCAACGGGCTTTTCTTCGTTGCTACCGGAAAGCAAGCAACGGAAGACGTCAGCATCACTCTTCCATCCGATGCGCCCTTGCGCGCGCTGACCGACCGTTCCTACGCTGGGACGTGGAAAGCGATATTTCGCTGCTTGTAGGCGATATAGCGGCGCGTCGTCTTGTCGAAGGCAGCAAGCAGCTGGTCAAGTGGCATGTGCAACAAACCACAAACCTGGCATTGAATGTGGCCGAATACTTCACAGAGGAAAAGCCGGCTATCGCTCGCAGCCAGAATATTTCTGCCTTCTGCGGAGACGTCGGTGATTTGCGGGATGCGATGGATCGACTTGAAAATCGGGTGGCATCCCTGGAAAGCCGACCGCTGAAGGTCTGACCATCTTCCTGCTGATTGCAGTCGATCCTGCGAATCGCTGGTCAGTTCTTCTTTCGAATCCGCTTGAGTGTCTGCAACTGCGCGACGGCCTGCGCCAATTCGGCCTCTGCAGTCGCATAGTTGACGTCGGAGGAGCGGTTCTCCAGGGCTTCTTCGGCTCGTCGCTTGGCTTCGATGGACTTGGCCTCATCCAGGTCGTGCGCACGAATCGCCGTGTCGGCGAGCAGTGTAATCAGTGTTGGCTGTACTTCCAGCACTCCGCCCGATACGTACACCAACTCATACTCTTCGCGATCCGGTACTTTCAGACGTACCGTACCTGGCTTGATACGGGTCAACAGCGGCGTATGGCGCGGGTAGATACCCAATTCACCAGCCTCGCCGGGAAACACCGCAAAATCGGTCTCTCCGGCAAAAATCAGTTCCTCGGCACTGACGACGTCAACATGTACTCTGAGTGGCATGGTTTCTTTCCCCTACGCAGATCGCGTCAAACTTATTGGAATAACACGGCTCCCGCGACGGACTGAGCTTAAAGAGTTTTGGCTTTTTCCAGGGCTTCCTCGATACCGCCGACCATATAGAAGGCTTGCTCGGGGATGCTGTCGCACTCACCTTCAACAATCATCTTGAAACCCTTGATCGTCTCCTTGAGCGGCACATACTTGCCTGGCGAACCGGTAAAGACTTCGGCGACATGAAACGGCTGCGACAGGAAACGCTGGATTTTGCGCGCGCGATAAACGGCCAGCTTGTCATCCGGTGACAGTTCATCCATGCCCAGAATGGCGATGATGTCCCGCAATTCCTTGTACTTCTGCAACGTCATCTGTACCGCACGTGCGACCTTGTAGTGCTCCTCGCCAACGACCTGTGGGTCAAGCTGGCGCGATGTCGAATCGAGCGGGTCGACCGCCGGATAGATACCCAGCGAAGCGATGTCACGAGACAACACGACGGTCGAATCAAGGTGCAGGAAGGTAGTTGCCGGCGACGGGTCGGTCAAGTCATCGGCGGGCACATACACGGCCTGAATCGAGGTGATCGAGCCGACCTTGGTCGACGTGATCCGTTCCTGCAGGCGGCCCATTTCTTCAGCCAGTGTCGGCTGATAGCCCACGGCGGACGGCATCCGCCCAAGCAGCGCGGACACTTCCGTTCCGGCCAAGGTATAACGATAAATGTTATCGACGAAGAACAGAATGTCGCGGCCATCGTCGCGGAAACGTTCGGCCATGGTCAGGCCGGTCAGCGCCACACGCAGACGATTGCCCGGAGGCTCGTTCATCTGACCGAACACCATCGCGACCTTGTCGAGGACGTTGGAATCCTTCATTTCGTGGTAGAAGTCGTTGCCCTCGCGGGTACGCTCGCCAACGCCGGCAAACACTGAGAGGCCCGAGTGCTGCTTGGCGATGTTATTGATCAGTTCCATCATGTTCACGGTCTTGCCCACACCAGCACCACCGAACAGTCCGACCTTGCCGCCCTTGGCAAACGGACAAACCAGATCGATAACCTTGATACCGGTTTCAAGCAGATCGACTGACGGCGAAAGCTCGTCGAATTTTGGCGCCAACTGGTGAATCTCACGGCGTTCTTCGGTAGCAATCGCTCCCGCTTCGTCGATCGGCCGACCGAGCACGTTCATGATGCGGCCAATCGTCGCGTCGCCAACCGGAACAGAAATGCCGGCACCTGTATTGTTGACCTTCATGCCTCGGCGCAAGCCATCCGACGACCCCATGGCGATCGTCCGAACCACACCGTCGCCCAACTGCTGCTGAACTTCAAACGTCAGATCCTCTTCGCAGTTATCGTGCTCTTCGGCTTTGTCGAGCAGCAGTGCATCGTAGATTTTGGGCATCGCATCACGCGGGAACTGGATGTCCACCACGGCACCGATACACTGAACAATGTTTCCTTGACTCATCGTCGTATCCCCAATCGATAAACTAAGTTCGTGTGGTCAGACAGCCGCAGCGCCGCTGACAATTTCCGAAAGCTCTTTAGTGATCGCTGCCTGTCGAGCCTTGTTGTAAACCAGCTTGAGCTCGCCGATCACGTCCTTTGCATTGTCCGAAGCGGACTTCATGGCCACCATACGCGCACTTTGCTCGGAGGCCATATTCTCGGCTACAGCCTGATACAGTATTGCCTCAACGTAGCGCAGCAGCAGATCGTCGATTACCGACTTGGCATCAGGCTCGTAGAGATAATCCCAGCGGTTGCTGCTATTGCTCCCGACCATGTCGCCAGAGAGTGGCAGTAACTGTTCAATGACCGGTTCCTGCTTCATCGTATTGATGAATCGGTTATATGCAATATATAGAACGTCGATCTCACCCTTGATATATGCATCAAATTGGGCTTTCGCCGGCCCGATCAGCTTTTCAAGGTGCGGCGTGTCACCCAGCCCGACAACTTGCGACACGATATCCGCGCCGGCACGCATCATGAAACCCAAACCTTTGTTGCCGATGGCGGTTACCAGGAGTTTCTTCCCTTCGCCGTCCCACTCCTTCATTCTGCCCAAGGCGAGACGCAGTACGTTGGTATTCAGACCGCCGCACAGGCCCTTGTCCGAGGTGACCGTGATCAAGCCAACCGCCTTCACTTGCTCGCGCTTGACCAGGAACGGATGGCTGTAATCCGTCAGCGCATGCGACAGGTTTCCGGCAACACGCCTGATCTTCTCGCCGTAGGGGCGGGCAACACGCATTCGATCCTGCGCCTTGCGCATTTTCGATGCAGCCACCATCTCCATGGCCTTGGTGATCTTGCGCGTGCTTTCTACGCTCTTGATCTTGTTACGGATTTCCTTGCCGCTCGCCATGGCAATCTCCTTGATCGATCAGGCCAGGGTGGCCTTGAACTCCTCGATCGCCTTGGTGAGCTCTTGCTCAGCACCAGCATCAAGTTCTTTGCTCGTTTCAATCTTGCTGACGAGAGCGGCATATTTCTGCTTGACGAAGCCTTGCATCTGCTTCTCGGTATCAAGCGCCTTCTTCACCTCAACGTCGTCGAAAAAGCCCTTGTCAACAGCAAGCAACGTGATCGCCATCTCGGAAACTGCCAGAGGCGAATACTGCGGCTGCTTCATCAATTCGGTAACCAGCCGCCCGCGATCCAACTGCTTGCGGGTTGCCTCGTCAAGATCGGAAGCAAACTGAGCAAACGCCGCCAATTCACGGTACTGAGCAAGTGCGAGTCGAACACCGCCACCAAGCTTCTTGATGACCTTGGTTTGTGCAGCCCCGCCAACGCGCGACACCGAAATACCGGCGTCAATAGCGGGACGCACGCCGGAGTTGAACAGGTCCGTATCCAGAAATATCTGGCCGTCGGTAATCGAAATCACATTGGTCGGAACGAAAGCAGATACGTCGCCGGCCTGTGTTTCGATGACTGGCAACGCAGTCAGCGAACCGGTCTTGCCCTTGACTTCTCCGTTGGTAAATTTTTCGACCCACTCTTCCGAGACACGAGCAGCACGCTCAAGCAGACGGGAGTGCAAATAGAACACGTCGCCCGGGTAAGCCTCACGACCCGGTGGACGTCGCAAGAGCAGAGAAACCTGACGATAGGCCCAGGCCTGCTTGGTCAGATCGTCATAAATGATCAACGCGTCCTGTCCGCGATCACGGAAGTATTCGCCCATCGTGCAACCAGAATAAGGTGCAATGTACTGCAACGCAGCCGATTCGGCTGCCGTGGCGGCGACGATAATCGTGTATTCCATCGCGCCGTGCTCTTCCAACCTGCGCAACACGTTGGCAACGGTCGAAGCCTTCTGACCGATTGCCACGTAGATACACATCAAGTCCTTGCCCTTCTGGTTGATGATGGTATCAACTGCCACCGCTGTCTTGCCAGTCTGACGATCGCCAATGATCAGCTCACGCTGGCCGCGACCAATCGGCACCATCGCGTCAATGGATTTCAACCCTGTTTGCACCGGTTGCGACACCGATTTGCGCCAAATCACGCCCGGCGCGACTTTTTCGATCTTGTCGGTCAGCTTCGCATTGACCGGGCCTTTGCCGTCGATCGGGTGGCCGAGCGAATTGACCACTCGACCGAGGAGTTCCGGGCCGACCGGCACTTCAAGAATACGCCCGGTCGTCTTGACCGAATCACCTTCAGTGATATTCTCGTATTCACCAAGAACCACGGCACCAACCGAGTCACGCTCGAGGTTGAGTGCCATGCCGAAAGTCCCGCCCGGGAATTCGAGCATTTCGCCTTGCATCACGTCGTCCAGGCCATGCACGCGACAAATGCCATCAGTCACCGATACGACCGTACCCTGAGTACGGGTTTCGGCGCCCACGTCCAGATTCTGAATCTTGCTCTTGATCAGTTCACTGATCTCGGAAGGATTCAATTGCATGAATTTCTCCTAGTTCTTAAGCGCCGTGGCCATTGCTTCTAGCTTGCCGCGAACGGAAGCATCGAGTACCTGGTCACCTACTGCCACTTTGATCCCACCGATCAGCGCTTCGTCCACCACGACATGTGGCTGGAGTTTGCTGCCAAAATGGGGCTCAAGTTGGCTCATCAGATTTTTCAGTTGTGCGTTGTCGAGAGGATAAGCACTGGTAATAAAAGCTTCCCGGACCCCCTCGTCCGCGCTCCTGAGCTGCTCGTAGATTTCCTGAATTTGCATCAGGACGCCGAGTCGTTCGTTCTCGGCAAGCATGCCGATAAAAGAAACCAGTTCCTTGTTGCCGGCTTCGCCGGAGAGAGAAACAAACAGATTTGCAACCTGTCCGGCGGAAAACTTCGGATTGCCGACAACCTTGGTCATTTCTACATCTTGCGCGATTGCCGCAAGGCGCTGCAAACGATCTGACCAGGCCGCCAGCGCCTTGCTTTCCCGTGCCAGACGGAAGACAGCCTGCGCATAGGGTCGAGCGATAGTGACGGATTCAGCCATGAGCGTTACAGATCCTGTTTGATCGCGGCAAGCATGCTGGCATGTGCCTTGACATCGACTTCGCGGCGCAGAATCTTCTCGGCGCCGGCAATGGCCAGTTCAGCAACGCGTTCGCGCAAGGATTCCTTGACGCGAGCGGCTTCCTGCTCGATTTCAGCCTTGGCACCGGCGACGACCATATCGGCTTCAGTCTTGGCCTGCTGTTTTGCCGCCTCAATGATTTCCTGCGCGCGCTTCTCGGCCTGGGCCAGAACCTCGGCTACCTTTTCCTTACCCTCGCGGATGGTATCCGCCGAGTTCTTGGAGGCAAGTTCGAGACTATGCCGTCCACGTTCAGCAGCTGCGAGGCCATCAGCGATCTTTGTTGCACGTTCGTCAAGCGCCTTCATGATGGGTGGCCACACGAACTTCATCGTGAACCACGCCAGAATGAAGAACACAACGATCTGGGCAAACAGAGTTGCGTTCAGATTCACGGTTATCTTCCCTCTTAAAGGTTGATGGGAGACGTCCGATTACTTGATGACGAACGGGCTGGCGAAAGCAAACATCATGGCGATACCGACGCCGATCAGGAAAGCCGCGTCAATCAGACCAGCCAGCAGGAACATCTTGGTCTGCAGTTCGTTCATCAACTCAGGCTGGCGGGAAGCGGCTTCAATGTACTTGCCACCCATCAGGCCGATACCGATACAAGCCCCGATCGCGCCAAGACCAATGATCAGACCACAGGCCAGCGCTACATTACCAAGAACAAGTTCCATGACCACTCCTTCAAATTGAACTACACGTTAACAATCATAACTACAACAAACGATACCGATTAATGGCTTTCGTGCGCCTGGCCGATATAGACCAGCGCCAGCATCATGAAGATGAAGGCCTGCAACAAGACAATCAGGATGTGAAAGATTGCCCAAGCCGTACCTGCAAGCACATGACCCGCCCACAGCAACGGTCCGGTCATACCTTCCGAACCACCGTAGGCAGCACCCATCAGGGCAATCAGCATGAAAAGCAATTCGCCGGCGTACATATTGCCGAACAGTCGCATCCCATGCGAAACAGTCTTGGACAGAAACTCGATCATCTGCATCAGAAAATTGGGCAGATAGAGCAAGAAATGATTACCGAACGGCGCCGTAAAGAGCTCGTGAACCCAGCCCCCCAGACTCTTGATCTTGATGTTGTACCAGATGCAGATAAGCAGCACGCCGATCGACATGCCGAGCGTCACATTGAGATCTGCGGTGGGAACCACACGCAGGTAGGCGTGAGGATTGCCGGTAAGGTTCTGCCAGAGTGCAGGCAAAAAATCAACCGGCAGGAAGTCCATCGAATTCATCAGGAAAATCCAGACAAACACGGTCAGCCCAAGAGGCGCAACAAACCGGCGCGACTCCTTGTTATGGATAATTGCCTTGGCTTGACCATCCACCATTTCCACCATCATTTCGAGCGCCGCCTGAGCTCGTCCAGGGACGCCGGATGTCACGCTCTTGGCCAGCCGCCACATGATGAGCAACCCGAGCACACCCATGGCGATCGAGAAGGTGACGCTATCCAGATTGATGATGCTGAAGTCAACTATCGAAGCCTGAGCATGCCCCGAGGTGTTCAACTGGGTCAGGTGGTGGACGACATACTCACCAGCGTTTGGAGCGTTTGCTGCAGCTTCGTGACCAGTAGCCATGATCAGGACTTTTTCCAGAGAGCCAAAAAACTCGCTTGCAATGCAAGCACCAGTCCGATCAGCATGGCAGGCCCGTGCAAATCGGCGTATCCCTTTACTATCAACACCAGCAGCCCGGTTGTCGCCGCTATCTTGACAAACTCGCCAAGAAAGAAATTGGCCGGGTATGAAGAGGCGGGGCGATTAGCCACGCACTTCAGGCGCAGGGCAAACAAAAGGTTAGGTAAGGTACAAGCCAAACCACCCAATCCTGCCGATACCGCCCCCCGAAAACCTGCGAACAACCCAGCCACCAAAACCGCAATAACTGTAGCCCCTGCCTGCAGAAGAATAGCTCTAATCATTTATGAGGAGAATAACACGGCTATTTACTGCAAGTCGTTTAGTTAACTATAAGACATTTGAAATTCGGCGTCAATGAATATTGTTTCAGCAAAAAATTATAGCACTTAAGCTACTGCACAAGCGGGAGTCACGCACATGCCACCAAAGCAAAACCGAGTACCGCCATCCTCACGCAACGCTTGAATAAGCACTACAAATCATCAGCTTACCGGCGCATCACTGAGGTGATGACGGTGGCACTCGAAGTAGCGCTTCGCCCATACGCACGTGCTGACCCGCTGCAATGCCGGCGCACAAGGCAAAGCCTTTGGGCGCAAAGACAATGATCGTCGACCCATGCTGGAACCAGCCCATTTCGTCTCCTCGGCTAAAAATCGCTCGGCAAGGGATGACATTGGGTCCGCGATAACGCAGGTGCAACAGCGTATCGAGGAACAGCAGGCGAACACTGGCGACAAGTATGGCGGCCACCGGTACCAGTGTGATCCGATTTCCGCTGCCGGTCAGCGTCGTTTCGATCAGTACCCGCTCGTTTTTGCAGAACAATTTCTCCACCCGCTTGAGGGCGATCGGGTTCACGTTCCAGGTGTCGCCAGAGATATAGGTGACCCGATCGACCCGACAATCGCAGGGCGCATGAAAGCGATGGTACATGCTCGATGTCAGACGCAAAGTGACGTAGGTTCCGTCACGGTAGTACTCGACCAAAGCCGGGTCATGCAACAGGTCTGGCAAAGCGTAGGGGAAACCCTTGGCCTGGATCACCTGCGTGCCGGAGATGGCGCCACAAGCGCCGACGATACCGTCGCAGGGACTGATCAGACTGTCCGGATTGTTGTCCAGAGGTCGTGCCCCCGCCCGCAACTGTCGGGTAAAACAATCGTGCAGGCTACGAAAATGACTTTGGCGGGCGTCGGAAAGATCAAGGGCGGCAAAGCGCTTCCAGATGCCAATCGAAATATCGCGAACAAGCGGATGTTCGATCTGACTGAACCAGCCCATGAACCGTGTGAGCAGTTGCCGCGGCAAGCGGTTGGTCAACAGAAAGTTGATATCTTCCCGGAGCAGCAAGAGTGATGGCCGACGTGGGATAGTCACAGCTTTGTAAAGAGAATTCGGTAGAAGACAGGGCAAGGAGAAATCAATGGACGAAACCTTCGCACTGTATACCGCCGGCCTTGGAGCGCTGGCCCTGACGTTGCCTCGCCTCAAGCGTCGCCTTGAGCTGTCCCGCGCCAAGCATCCGTCGCTGGCCGGGCATTCGCGCCTGGCGAAACGTATCGCACGCCTGATTCCGTTCTACGACTACGGCGAGGACACGTTTTTCGGCAGCGACAATGCACCCCCTGGTATCGTCCAGCGTCGCCGGACCGGATTCCTGGCATTGGCAACCTTGTACAAACAGCGCTTCGCTCGATCGGCGGCGCTCACCGGCACAGCCAGTGAATACCTCTCCGACCTGCAATTTACCAGCAACTACCGGATTCCCTTCCAGTTCAGTCGATTCGTGCGGCAGCATTTGCAGGGCGGCAGCTTCCTGCAGTCCAGCAATGGCGTTCATGTAACCGACCTCGACGGCAACGAATTCCACGACCTCACCGGCTCCTACGGCGTCAACGTGTTCGGTTATGATTTCTACCGCCAGTGCATTGTCGAAGGCAGCGCCCGAGTCTGGACACTGGGGCCCGTACTTGGCGCCTACCACCCCATTGTCATCGACAACGTCAGACGGCTGCGGGCCATTTCCGGGCTTGATGAAGTTACGTTCCATATGTCCGGCACCGAGGCGGTGATGCAGGCGGTGCGGCTGGCCCGTTACCATACCGGGCGTCGAAACCTCGTCCGTTTCTGTGGTGCCTATCACGGCTGGTGGGAGGATGTACAGCCCGGTATCGGCAACCCGCTGCCTCCCCGCGACACCTACACACTCAGGGAGATGGACGAGCGTTCTATCCACGTTCTGGCGACACGCAAGGATATTGCCTGTGTGCTCGTCAATCCGCTGCAGGCCCTGCACCCCAACGCTGGCGCACCCGGCGATTCCTCTCTGGTCGATAGCGCCCGGCGCGCCCACTTCGACCGATCGGCATACACCGCATGGCTGCTGCAGTTGCGCGACGTATGCAGCCGACGAGGTATCGTGCTTATTTTCGACGAGGTTTTCGTTGGTTTTCGCCTGGCGCCGGGTGGAGCGCAGGAATACTTTGGCGTGCGTGCCGACATGGTCACTTACGGCAAGACGCTGGGCGGCGGATTGCCGGTCGGTGTCGTCTGCGGACGACGCCAGCTCATGAAGCGCTTTCGCGATGATTTGCCGGCCGATATCTGTTTCGCGCGCGGCACCTTCAATTCCCATCCCTACGTGATGGGCGCCATGCAGGTCTTTCTGGAACAACTGGATCGACCGGAAATGCGGAAACACTACGACGGTCTCGACGAGACCTGGAGCAGACGAGCCGCGACACTTAACCATCGTCTAGAGAATGCCGATTTGCCGGTTCGGGTAGCCAATATGTCGAGCATCTGGACCGTGTTCTACACGCGGCCATCGCGCTACAACTGGATGCTGCAGTATTACCTTCGTGCCGAAGGCCTGGCACTTTCCTGGGTGGGAACGGGGCGGCTGATCTTCAGCCTGAACTATGACGCTGGCGATTTTTCCGCGGTCGCCGAACGTTTTGTCGCTGCCGCGCAGGCCATGCAACGCGATGGCTGGTGGTGGGAGGCGCCCGGCATCACCGATAAGGCGATCCGGCGTCGCATCCTGTTCGAGATGCTGGCTCATCGCTTTGGCTTCCGTCCAATCAGACGCTTTGCTCATGTCCCATCGGGTCGATCAATTCGCCACGCAGAAGATGGATCGGTGCCGTGCAGTAGAGCTTGAGGTCATGAAATGGGTCGGTGAGTATCTTGGTCATCCATACCAGCCCGGTCTGAATGTCGCGGATGAAGAACAGTTGCACGGTGCGGAAGATCAAACCGCCGATGCCGACGCCGAGCCAGATCAATGAAACCTGATCGATCAGCTCGGCGTTGTTGGCGGCGGGCTCGAACATGCCGAACAGTGCAGGATCGACAAGCAGCGTCAATGGCGCTACTGCCCAGATGCCGATAAGCACCAGCTTGCGTCGCAGGTTGTAACCAACCTTGATTTCTTCCTTGTGTTCGTGACTGGCCTGGTTGACGACGTCATATCCCTTCGGTTCGAAGAAGAAATGGCCGGCCTGGCGCGTGGTCATCGAAACAAGCCAGCCGGTTAACGCTGCCGCCACTGGATTGGTAAATACCATGACATAGGCAGCAAGAAAACTCGCTGCACTGACGAAGTGCAGGGATTGGTTGATGCGGCTGTGGTGGTAGTAACGGTGGTCGTCCCAGCGCTGCACTTGCAGGGCTTTGAAGAATGCATTCATGGTCGCTCCCTGATGGTTGAAGATTGGCACACTCGAATCAGGTTCCGACGGTATTGATGAATTGCTACGGGTTCGTTAAAGAATGAAGAAAAATTGGCGAAAGCGGTCCGCTTACACGAAAATGTAATCGGACTGTCGCATTGCTGTTACCGGGACTGGCGAGCATTGGGAAGCGTTTCCTTGAGACCCTTCATATTCCTGTGCGAGCAGCCCGTGAATTCCATATGCATCGAACAGTTGCCGGCAAGCCGAAAGACCTTGCGCCTTGCCGTCGTAACGGAGACTTACCCACCAGAAATCAATGGCGTGGCGATCACCCTGAGTCGCTTCATTGATGGTCTGCGCGAACGAAATCATGAAATCCAGTTGATCAGGCCCCGCCAGAACGCTACCGAACATCCCGCACTGGTTGGCGGGTTCAACGAGCTGCTGACTGGCGGCGTGCCGATCCCGCGCTACCCGGACCTGAAAATGGGCTTCCCGGCCAAACGCATGCTCGTTAGCCAGTGGACGCGACATCGGCCGGACCTCGTTCATATCGTTACCGAAGGACCGCTTGGCTGGTCAGCCCTGCTGGCGGCAATCAAGCTCAGGATTCCTGTCTGTTCCGATTTCCGAACCAATTTCCATGCCTACAGCCTGCATTACGGCATCGGCTGGCTGAAGAAGCCGATCATCGCCTACCTGCGCCGGTTCCATAACCGCTGCCTGATGACCATGGTGCCCACCCGACAGATGCAGGCAGAACTGAGTGACTGCGGTTTCCACAATCTGCGTGTGGTCGCTCGCGGGGTCGACGCGCGGCTGTTCAATCCGGGCCGGCGCAGCGAATCATTGCGTCGACAATGGGGAGTAGCGCCGGATACACCCGTCGCGATCCATGTCGGACGACTGGCCGCAGAAAAAAACCTCACGGCGCTTTGTGCTGCATTCATCGGAATCCGCCAACGTCACCCTGCAGCCCGGTTGGTCCTCGTTGGTGACGGCCCCGAAACAGGGGCGCTACGCATTCGGGTTCCCGATGCCATCTTCGTCGGCACTCGCCAAGGTGAAGAACTGGCGACACACTACGCTTCCGGCGACTTCTTCCTCTTCCCGAGCCTTACCGAAACCTTTGGCAATGTAACCCTGGAAGCCATGGCCAGCGGCTTGCCGGTGGTGGCCTACAACTACGCCGCCGCGGCACAGCACCTTCGGCATGGTGACAATGGCCTTCTGGCAAGCTACGGGCAAACAATCGACTTCGTTGCCAAGGGCGGTGAAATTGCGGCCCGATACGCGCAAGAGCCGGAGAGGTTCCGCGCCATGGGCCATCGCGCCCGGCTGACGGCTGAATCCCTGGACTGGCCGCGCGTGGTTCAGGACTTCGAATCACTGCTGCTCGCCGTCGCCCGCGACGACTGACCTCGGCGCAACCCGCCCGATGCGCTGAATGGCCGGGCATTCCCCATGCTCTGGATATGCTAACGACTGATTTTACGGTAGAGTTCGCCGGGAAGTCGCACGAATCGCAGCAACGGGTTGTGAGCCAGCTCAACCCCGGCCTTTTCGGAAGTCAGAACGTGCTGAAAACGATCTTTGGAAAAACATTCGGTTCCTCGGTTGCCGGCAACCCGCAATCCGGCGTTGCCCCCTTGATGAAGATCGACCTTGAGCGAATCAAGACGCTGATCGAGTTTTTCCAGATCGGGAAGAAACTGCGCTATTACCCCGAATTCAAGCAGGATATCGTTTTCGATACGCTCGTCGTCGCCTATTGCGTCAATGGAGATTTCATCTATTCCATGGAGGCGATCAATCGCGATTCTGATGGTTATCCGACTGCTTTTCTTTCACGTGAAAATGGCGAACGAACGCCGCTTGCGAGACTGAAGGAATTTCAGTTGCTCGTACCGGACACCTCCGATCTTGAAATGAAGCTTGACTATCATCGTCGCGCCCTCCTTGGCCGCGGACGACAATTCAGCGTAGGCAACCACATTACCCTGATCTCCAACGCCGGTGTGAGGGGAGTATCGACACTGGATACCGAAGTGGCGAAACAAGTTATCCTGCCCGAGGGCCCATACGCACACACGAAAATGATCTTGCTGACGCCGGAGCTGAATGCACTGTCGGTCACCGATCAACGCACGAAGTCGCGCACCCGAACCCATGCGCCGGTCACGATATCGCTGCCGGAAGGCAAGTTCGCCGGCCCGTGCACGATTGTTGATATTTCCGAAGGCGAAGTGCGTATTCGCGTACGGGACCGCGGCACAACGATGCCCCTGATGCACAAGGGTGACGAAGCGGTCATCGAGATCGATCTTGGCGAGTCGGAAAAGCACTACAGCATCAAGGGAACGGTGATCCGGCGGTCGTCCGAGACCTGTGTCTTCCATCTGGTGGGGCAATACGCGAACGGCAAACTCAGCAGCTTCAGTCCGCTGGACCTTCTGGAGTTGAAAGCCAGCCTGCTCAACTACGGCAAGTGAACTATGAATCAAGCAGGCCTGCGATGATCAGCGCCGCTTCATTCGCGCCGGTGGGAAGGGGCTTCGATGGTTCGAATTGTTCCCAAAGCTCGGTCAGAACCACCTGCAGACGCTCACCGACAAGCCCGGATTCCTCGATCTCGCAGCAGCGGGCGTTGCGCTTCAGCCAGTCAATCAGACAATCCTGCTCCGGCCAGTCGTCACGGCGCAGGTAAAGCACCGGCGTTCCATTGCATGCGGCTTCGGCAAAGATGCCATAACCCGGTTTGGTGAATACCGCATCAACGCTGCATAACAGATCAGTGAAATGGAGGCCGAGCGGTTCAAACGCCACCTTGTCCTTGTGATCAAGTCCCCAACTCTCGGGAACCAGCCAGCGCACGCCTTCGATGCTCGGCCAGAGTTCAACGGGCAGTTGTATTTCAAACCCCCCAAAGGCGATCAGAACGAGTTTTTCACCCGGCTTGCAGGCCAGCTGTTCGCGCAATGAAAGACGGCAATCCCGGCCCAGTGCGGCGACCGGTCCGACGTCGCGGATATGCGGCAGATCGACCATCGGCATGGCAGGCGTCAGGCGTAGAAAGCTCTTCGCGCAACAGTAGGCCGAGAGCATTTCATCATGAATCTTGCCGGCCCAGCGTTCGCTGCCAAAAAAGTAGATGAACAGTTCGGCCCAATTAAGCGAGCACATCGCCAGTGAAGGAATACCGGCGCGCGCGGCGCCAGCCAGCGGCAGGTAAGCGACGTCGGTCAGCACAAGGTCGGGGCGCAGACGACGCAGTCGCTCGGCCTCATCGGCGACGCGTTGTCGCCAATTGGTGTGTTGTTTTCGGTAAGCGGCGGCAGTGCTGGCGCGGTCGATGCGTACCGCATCGAGCATGACGAAGCCGAAGTCGCTGCTTTCCTGAATATAGGCGAAATCGCCATTCACGCGCGCGCGCAGTCTTTCGTGCGACAGGCCACTGCGCACGGTCAGCCGCAATTCAGGCAGCAGACAAGTCAATTGATTGAGGATCGGCGCCACCTGCGCCAGATGGCCGAGCCCGTGCGAGGATATATCGACAAGAAGATGCGGGGCCATGGGTACCTCAGCGCCTATGAATCAATACCGGAAGAGATTGCATAAGAGCCGGCTTCATTCAGACAAAGCGCGCCAACATCGCACCCTGCAACCCCGCAGCGAGCGGAATCCAGACGCGATGACCGTTGCCGGGCGCCACACTGAGCGGCAAACCGTCAGCGTTTTCCATGCGCGCCAGCTCGATTTCATGATTGCCGGCTGGGTGGATGACCTCAATGCGGTCGCCGACCGAAAAACGATTCTTCACCTCGACGCCTGCCAGCTCTCTTGCCGGATCCCAGGCGATCACGTCGCCAACGTAGAGACTGCGCCCGGATTCCGAGTGGCCGCGCAGATAGTTCTGCATCTCGTGTTCGTGATGGCGCTGGAAGAAACCGTCGGTGTAGCCACGGTTGGCCAGCCCTTCGAGTTCGCCCAAAAGTCGGGGGTTGAACGGGCAGCCGGCGACGGCATCGTCGATGGCGCGACGATAGACCTGTGCCGTGCGCGCCACATAATAGGGCGACTTGGTGCGCCCTTCGATTTTCAGCGAATCGACGCCGATCCCGATCAGGCGTTCCACGTGTTCGACGGCGCGCAGGTCCTTCGAATTCATGATGTAGGTACCGTGCTCGTCTTCCTCGATCGGCATCAGTTCGCCGGGACGTTCCTTCTCCTCGAGCAGCCAGGTGGTCGCCGCTGCCTTGGGCGCGACGGTGGCGCAGCCGCGCACATCGCCGCCGGCATCTTCTTCGCCTGCTTCCACCTTGTAGTCCCAGCGGCAGGAGTTGGTACACGACCCCTGGTTCGAATCACGGTGGTTGAAGTAGCCGGACAGCAAACAACGGCCGGAATAAGCAACGCACAGCGCGCCGTGCACGAAGACTTCGAGTTCGATATCCGGACATTCCTGACGGATTTCGGCGACTTCATCGAGCGACAGTTCGCGCGAAAGAATGATGCGCGAAACGCCCAACTTCTTCCAGAAACGGACGGCGGCAAAGTTCACGGTATTGGCCTGCACCGAGAGATGCACCGGCATCTCGGGCCAGGCCTCCCGCACCAGGTCGATCAGCCCGGGATCGGCCATGATCAGGGCATCGGGTTTGAGTGCAAGCACCGGCGCCATGTCTGCCAGATAGGTGCGCACCTTGGAGTTGTGCGGAAGGATGTTGCTGACAACGTAGAATTGCTTGCCGCCAGCATGCGCTTCACCGATCGCGCTGCCCAGCATTTCCAGATTCCCGAAATCGTTGTTGCGTACACGCAGGCTGTAGCGTGGCTGGCCGGCATAGACCGCGTCGGCGCCAAAGGCAAAAGCCGTGCGCATCATGGCCAGCGAACCGGCGGGTGCAAGCAACTCGGCTTGAGGCAGCGCAGAGGCGTCTGACATGGGAGCGAATACCGGGAAAGGGGTAGAATGCTGCGAATTTCCGATTTTACCTGCTTTCTCCGAATCGCCCGCCCATGCCCGAAGATATCCTGATCAACTTTACGCCGCAGGAAACCCGGGTTGCCGTCATGAATCAGGGTGCCGTGCAGGAATTGCACATCGAACGCAGTTCAAGCCGCGGCCTGGTCGGCAATACCTATGTCGGCCGGATTGTTCGCATTCTGCCCGGCATGCAGTCGGCTTTCGTCGATGTCGGCCTCGACCGCACGGCCTTCCTGCACGTCGCCGACATCTGGGAATCGCGCCAGCAAACGGAACCCGTGCGGCCAATCGAGCGCCTGCTGTTCGAAGGCCAAAGCCTGGTCGTACAGGTCATCAAGGATCCGATCGGCACCAAGGGAGCGCGACTGTCGACGCAAATCTCGCTGGCCGGCCGGATGCTGGTGTATCTGCCGCAGGACCGGCATATCGGCATTTCCCAGCGCATCGAGAAAGAGTCCGATCGCGAGGCGCTGCGCGAAAAACTCGCGCATCTGGTGGGAACCAACGAAGCGGGTGGCTTCATTGTCCGCACGATGGCAGAAAATGCGACCGATGCCGAACTCGCCAACGATATCGATTATCTGCGCAAGATCTGGCATGACATTCAGTTTCAGGCGAAAACGATGGAGCCGCCCGGGCTGCTTTTTCAGGAACTGTCGCTCGGCCAGCGTGTGCTGCGCGATTTTGTCAATCCCGAGACGGCTCGAATCGTTATCGACTCACGGGAAAACTTCCAGAAACTCAGTGCTTTCGCCGCCGAATACACACCGACCGTTGCCCCCCTTCTCTGTCATTACACCGGCGAGAATCCCCTGTTTGACCAGTTCGGCGTGGAAGACGAGATTCAGCGGGCGCTGGCTCGCCGCGTCGATCTCAAATCGGGCGGGTATCTGATCATCGATCAGACCGAGGCGATGACCACCATCGACGTCAACACCGGCGGATTCGTCGGAATTCGCAACTTCGAAGACACCATATTCAAGACCAATCTCGAAGCGGCGCAGACGATTGCCCGCCAGCTCCGCCTGCGCAACCTCGGTGGCATCATCATCACCGACTTCATCGACATGGAAAGCGAGGAGCACAAAAACGCGGTACTCAGCGAATTCAACCGGGCGCTTGAGCAGGACCACACGCGTTTGACGGTCAACGGCTTCACTGCGCTGGGGCTGGTCGAAATGACACGCAAGCGCACACGCGAATCTCTGGCGCATGTGCTGTGTGAAGAATGCTCGACCTGTCAGGGTCGTGGCGAAATAAAGACTGCCCGCACCGTATGTTATGAGATCCTGCGCGAACTCCTGCGCGAATCGCGCCAATTCAATGCCCGGGAGTTTCGCGTTCTGGGAAGTGTCGCGGTAATTGATATTCTTCTCGACGAGGAAGCACAGGGACTGGCCATGCTTTCCGACTTTATCGGCCGACCGATCTCGGTACAGGCCGAACCCAGTTATGGCCAGGAGCAATTCGATATCGTTCTGATGTAAAAAAGCATGCTGGACTCTGGGTCTTTTGGCCTTGATTTCCCGGTATATTGCCAACCTAAGGCGTAGGCATCGCAAAACTACCTGAGACCAAAGCATGCAAACCTTTGTTTGGGGCGAAGAATTCTATACGGGCATCGGACCCGTCGATGAGCAGCATCACGGGCTGGTTGATCTATTCAACAAGCTGAGCGCGTCGCTGACCGACACCGAAATGGCGGGGAACACCGACGTCCAGCTCGCCTTTTCACAGTTGATGGACTACACGAAATACCACTTCTCCAACGAAGCGGCCATTATGCAGCAGGAGGGTGTCGATCAACGCCACACCGCGACGCATCTCAAGCTGCACGGAGAGTTCGCCGAGCAGGTGCGCGCCATGTGGGGAGCACGATCCACCTTGAGCAATCCGGCGGAGTTCTTTCTGACCTTTCTCACGTCCTGGCTTTGCTTGCACGTTCTGGGTGTGGACCAATCGTTGGGGCGACAGGTTGCGCTGATCAAATCCGGCATGACGCCGCAACAGGCCTACGAGTCGGAGTTGCTCAGGCCGAAGGACAAGAGTGCGGAAGCCATCATCAAGGCGCTGCGCAACACCTACCGGGTAGTTTCACGGCTCAGCCTCGATCTGATTTCGGCAAATCAGCTTCTTGAAGAGAAGGTCGCCGCGCGAACCGCCGAGCTGCAACTGGCCAACGTGGCGCTGACAACAGCCAACAGCAGGCTCGAAGCGTATTCCCAGACCGACGGTCTGCTCGGCATCGCCAATCGGGCGTGTTTCGATTCCCGTCTGGCCAACGAATGGAGTCGTGCGATTCGCGAGCAGTATCCGGTGGGCATATTGATGATCGATGTCGATTTCTTCAAGAATTACAACGACCGCTACGGACATCAGGCGGGCGATACCTGTCTGCAGGCAGTCGCCAAAGCGGTTAGCGGCAGGATCGTGCGGGCGCTGGACCTGCTGGCGCGCTACGGCGGTGAAGAATTCGTCGTGATCCTGCCCAATACGTCGGCACAAGGCGCCCAGAAGCTTGCGCTTGACATGTGCGATGCCGTATCCGGTCTGAACATTCCGCACACGGCATCGACGGTGGCGGATCACGTTACGGTCAGTATCGGCGTGGCATCGATACTGCCCGATCGACATTCATCTCCGGATGAGGCCGTGGCGGCTGCCGACCGTGCCCTTTATGCCGCGAAGCACCAGGGCAGGAACCAGGTCTGTCTCGCCTGAAACGCCGTACCGTGAGAAGTGCATGAAGCAGCCCGGCAGGCTGCTCATTCCGGTCATTCGATGCCGAAGCACAGGTACTTGATCTCCAGATACTCGTCGAGTCCGTGCTTCGAGCCTTCGCGTCCCAGACCGGATTGTTTGACGCCGCCGAAAGGCGCGACCTCGTTCGAGATGAGGCCGGTGTTAATACCGACCATGCCGTATTCAAGCGCTTCGCCGACGCGAAAACAGCGGGCGACGTCGCGCGAGTAGAAATACGCGGCAAGTCCGGATTCGGTGTCGTTGGCCTGGGCGATGGCCTCGGCCTCGCTGGTGAAGCGGAAGATCGGCGCCACCGGACCGAAGGTTTCTTCGCGCGCAACGCGCATCTCCGCGGTGACATCGGTGAGTATCGTCGGCCGGAAGAAGTTGCCCCCCAGGGTAGGGTGGTGTCCACCGGTAAGCAGTCGCGCGCCCTTGCCGATGGCATCGGCGATGTGCTCCTCGACCTTGACCCGTGCGGCATCGTCGATCAACGGCCCCAGTGATACGCCGTCTTCGTCACCCGCGCCGACTTTGAGCGTTGCGACGCGTTCCGCCAGCTTCCGGGCAAAAGCGTCGTAGACACCCGCCTGCACGAGAAAGCGGTTGGCGCAAACGCAGGTTTGTCCGGAATTGCGAAACTTGGCAATCAGCGCGCCTTCGACGGCAGCGTCGACATCGGCGTCGTCGAACACAATGAAGGGCGCATTGCCGCCGAGCTCAAGCGACAGCTTCTTGATCGTCGGCGCGCACTGCGCCATCAACAGGCGACCAACCTCGGTCGATCCGGTAAAGGACAGTTTGCGCACCAGTGTGCTGGCGGTCAGCGCACCGCCGATGATCGCCGGGTCGCCGGTCAGCACGTTGAAGACGCCGGCCGGTATTTCCGCTTCGGCCGCCAGTCGGGCCAGTGCCAGCGCGCTGAGCGGCGCCTGTTCGGCCGGCTTGAGAATGATCGTGCAGCCGGCGGCCAGCGCCGGAGCGACCTTGCGCGTGACCATCGCCAGGGGGAAATTCCACGGCGTGATGGCGGCGGCGACACCCACCGGCTGACGCAGCGTCAACAGTCGTTTGCCGGCAGTCGGACTGGGAATGCTCTCGCCATAGGCACGCTTGGCTTCTTCGGCGAACCACTGGACGAAGGACGCGCCATAGCCGACTTCACCGCGCGCCTCGGCCAACGGCTTGCCGCACTCGGCGGTGATCAGGCGGGCAAGATCGTCGGCGTTGGCAAGAATCAGGTCGAACCAGCGGTCGAGGAGCGCAGCCCGATCCTTCGCCGTGGTTTCGCGCCAGCTTTTCCAGGCCGCGTTTGCCGCTACGATGGTGCGCAGCGTTTCGGTGTTGCCCATCATCGGCACTTCACCGATCAATTCACCGGTCGCTGGGTTGTTGACCGGCAGCACGCCGCCGTCATCCGCCGCCTCCCAGCGGCCGTCGATAAAACAGTTGGAACGAAGTAGTCTGGGGTCGGCAAGATACATAGGTCGTGTAGTGATTCAGTGAGTGGATGAATTTGCCCCGATTGAGCCATGACAGCTTTGCGCATCGTCGGGAAGTCCCACCTTTTTCAGGTGGACGGGTTCTGATCACAGTTTATACTTCACGGCATGCAGATACACACATTGATCGCCTGTATTTTCGCGATTCTGCTCGCCGCCTGCGGCAGTGCGCCGCCCTCGCCCCGGCCGTCGTCGGATGCGCTGGCCAGGAGCGAGGCGTATAGCAGGCAAGGAAATGAAGTCACGCTGTTCGCGCTGGGTTTGATCGATACCGGTTACCGCTTCGGCGGCAAGAATCCGGAAGCCGGGCTGGATTGCAGCGGCATGGTGTCCTACATCTACAACCATGCTGCTGGCGTGACCATCAAAGGCAGTGCCGCCGACATTGCCCGCAAGGGTCGACCCATCGAGCGCAACGAATTGCGCGCAGGCGATCTGGTCTTCTTCAATACGCGCAACTTCCGCTTTTCGCACGTCGGCGTTTACATCGGCGGCGACCGCTTCATTCATGCGCCCTCAAGCAATGGTCATGTGCGCATCGACCAGATGAGTGCCCGCTACTACGCCCAACGCTACGAAGCGGCGCGTACCTTCTTTGAATGACCGTTGATATTCTCAGGCCCGAACCCGATTGCGAGATTTCCTGCCCATCCGCTACGTTGAACCGGTCTTCCGACCGCCGAGTGAGGCCCGGTCGCTGATCCTGCCGGTGACCGACGGCTGCTCGTGGAACAAGTGCACCTTTTGCGAAATGTACACCGCGCCGCAAAAGGGTTTTCGAGCGCGTGATGAAGCCGAGGTACTGAGAAGCATCCAGCAAACGGGCGCGCAATGCGCCGATGAAATCCGCCGCGTCTTTCTCGCCGACGGCGATGCGCTGGTGCTGCCCACCCGGCGCCTGCTTGCCGTACTGCAGGCGATTCGCGAACACTTGCCGGCGGTACGCCGCGTGTCGACGTATTGCCTGCCACGCAACCTGCGCAAGAAAACGGTCGAGGAGCTGCGCGAGCTGGCCGATGCCGGACTGAGCATCGCCTATGTCGGCGCCGAGTCGGGCGACGACGAAGTGCTTGAAAAGGTCTGCAAGGGCGAAACCTTCGAGACGACCCGCGACGCGCTCGACAAACTCGGCGCTGCCGGGATCACCCGTTCGGTGATGATACTCAACGGGCTGGGCGGACCGGAGCTCTCGGCGCAGCACGCCGACAACTCGGCACGCCTGCTCAACGCCACGCAGCCGGAGTATGCAGCGACCTTGGTCGTCAGTTTTCCGATGGGCGAAGAGCGCTTCCGCAAAGGTTTTCCTGGTTGGCGTGCGCTCACACAACACGAACTGTTCTGCGAGATGGAACGATTTCTCAGCCAGCTCGAACTGAAGCGCACGGTCTTTCGCAGCGACCACGCGTCCAACTGGCTGGTGCTCAAGGGAACGCTCGGCGCCGACAAGGAACGCCTGCTGCAACAGGTCCGCGAGGCCATCGCGCAGCCAGAAGCTGCGCACCTGCGCCCGGCCTGGGCGCGGGGTCTGTAACTTCAAACCGCTATCGGATCGCGGCGATTATCCCTTGAGCAACTGATCCAGCACGTAGGGCAGGATGCCGCCGTAACTGAAATATTCAACCTCGATGGGCGTATCGATGCGGCTCAAAAGGGGTCGCTCGATGCGCTCTCCATCGCTCCGTTCGATCACCAGGGTGAGTGTTTGCTGCGCCGTCAAACCGGCGTCGAAGCCGACAATGTCAAATTTCTCGTCGCCACGCAAACCCAGTGTTGCGGCCGAATCTTCACCGACGAATTGCAGCGGCAGCACGCCCATACCCACCAGATTGGCGCGATGGATGCGCTCGAAGCTGCGCGCGACCACGGCCCGCACGCCGAGCAGGCGAGTCCCTTTCGCGGCCCAGTCGCGCGACGAGCCGGTGCCGTATTCCTCGCCGGCAATCACGATCATCGGCGTCTCTCGCGACGCGTAGGCCATCGCGGCCTCGAAAACAGTCGTCTGGCGCCCGTCAAGCAGCGTGTAGCCGCCTTGCGGCTGTCGACCCTCGCCGTCGAGGGGCAGCATCAGGTTGCGCACGCGCACATTGGCGAAGGTGCCGCGCATCATGACCTCGTGGTGCCCGCGGCGCGAACCGTAGGAATTGAAATCCTTCCTTTTGACGCCCTGTGCCAGCAGCCATTGCCCGGCAGGCGTCGTTTCGGCGAAAGACCCGGCCGGCGAAATGTGATCGGTCGTCACCGAGTCGCCGAGGATGAGCAGCGCCAGCGCCCCTTTGATGTCACCCGTCCCGGTCGTCGGCAGTTCGAGGAAGGGCGGGCAGGCAATGTAGCTTGATGACGGCCATTCGTACACCTCGCCAGCCGGTGCCGGCACGGCGTTCCACAGATCGTGGCCGGTGGTGAAATCGCCATAGCGCTGGCGGAAAGTCGCCGGGTCGAGGGCAAAAGGCAGGATCGCGTTGATCTCATCCGAGCCCGGCCAGATGTCGCGCAGATAGACCGGCTGACCGTTGTCGTCGCAGCCCAGCGGCTCATGGGTGAGATCGATATTGACGCGGCCGGCAAGGGCAAAGGCGACGACCAGCGGCGGCGAGGCCAGGAAGTTGGCGCGCAGATGCGGGTGAATGCGCGCCTCGAAGTTGCGGTTGCCCGAGAGCACCGCAGCGGCCACCAGTTGATGCGCGGCAATCGCCGTATTGAACGACGGATCGAGGTCGCCGGCGTTGCCGATGCACGTCGTGCAGCCGTAGCCGGCGAGCGCGAAGCCAAGCGTGGCCAGCGGTTCGAGCAGCCCGGCCTTTTCCAGATAGTCGGTGACCACGCGCGAACCCGGCGCCAGCGAGGTCTTGATGTGCGGCTTGACGCGCAAGCCCTTGGCGACGGCCTTCTTCGCCAGCAAGCCGGCGGCGATCATCACCGCCGGGTTGCTGGTGTTGGTGCACGAGGTGATAGCGGCGATCAGGATGTCGCCGTGCCCAAGGTCCACATCCGCCCGGTCGGTTGGATAGCGTTTTTTCAGGGTTTCGGCCGGGCGGGCGAAGCCGTCGGCGGATTCCGGCGCGCTGAGCTGGCGGTTGAAGGCCTGCGCCATGTCGGGCAGCGCGATACGATCCTGTGGGCGCTTCGGGCCGGCCAGCGACGGAACGATGCTCGACAGATCGAGATAGACGATGCGCGAATAATCGATCTCGCCGGCCAGCGGAATGCCGAACATTTCCTGCGCCTTGAAATACGTCTCGAACAACTCGCAGGCCGCTTCATCGCGCCCGGTAGCGCGCATGAATCCGACCGTGTTCTCGTCAACCGGGAAAAAGCCCATGGTCGCTCCATACTCCGGTGCCATATTGGCCAGCGTGGCACGGTCGGTGACCGACAGCGTCCGCGCACCGGCGCCGAAATACTCGACGAAGGTGCCGACAACCTTCTCGCGGCGCAGCAGTTCGGTCACGGTGAGCACCAGATCGGTGGCCGTGACGCCCTCGTTGAGCTGGCCGGACAACTCCACACCGATCACGTCCGGCGTCAGGAAATAGACCGGCTGGCCAAGCATCGCTGCCTCCGCCTCGATGCCGCCAACGCCCCAGCCGACGACACCGACGCCGTTGATCATCGTCGTATGCGAGTCGGTACCGACCAGCGTATCCGGAAACACCAGCGTCCCTCCCGGCTCCGCTTTCTGGCGCAGACCCTGGAACAGGTATTCGAGATTGACCTGATGCACGATGCCGATACCCGGCGGAATGACATGGAAGGTGTCGAAAGCCTGCATGCCCCATTTCATGAACTGGTAGCGCTCGCGGTTGCGCTCGAACTCCAGCGCCATGTTCTGCTCAAGCGCCTGCGGCGTGCCGTAGTAATCGACCTGTACCGAGTGGTCGACGACCAGATCGACCGGCACCAGCGGCTCGATACGCTTGGGGTCGACACCGCGCGCCGCCGCCACCTGACGCATTGCCGCGAGATCGCAGAGCAGCGGTACACCGGTGAAATCCTGCAACACGACGCGTGCGACGACGAAGGGAATCTCCTCACTGCGCGGCGCGTTCGGCTGCCAGTTGGCCAGCGCGCGAATATGCCGCTCGGCAACGCGCTGGCCGTCGCAGTTGCGCAACAGCGATTCGAGCACGATGCGCAACGAAACCGGCAGTCGCGAAATATTGCCGATACCGGCGCGCTCAAGCGCAGGCAGCGAGTGGAACAGCGCTTCGGTACGGCCGGCTGCAGGCAAGCGCGAAAGCATATTGAAGAGCAGTTGTGCCATGGCGAGTCTCCCTATATCCCAGTGAAAACAAGAGCATGAAAAACCAGTCTACTGTTTTTGAGACAGGCTACGCGTGCGGATGTTCCGGTGCAATGCGGCCATGCCACGGCACGACCCCCCCGAATTCTTCCTTATGGCATACTCTCCGACATGACCGAACACCGCCCGGACATCATGCCTGACTTCGCTGCCAGCCCAACGCCATCGCTGTCCCCCGCAGCCTTCCTCGCGCGCTGGCAGGACGCCGACGGCTCCGAGCTGGCCAACTACCAGTTGTTCATCACCGATCTTTGCCGCGTGCTCGGCGTTCCCTCGCCCGACCCGGCGCGCGAAGATACGCGGGACAACGCCTACGTCTTCGAGCGGCGCATCACCTTCCGCCACGGCGACGGCAGCAGCTCGACCGGGCGCATCGACTGCTACAGGCGCAGCCACTTCGTCCTCGAAGCCAAGAAGATCAAGCTTGGAGTTACGAGCAAGGGATTCGACGACGCCCTGCAGCGCGCCCGCGGCCAGGCCGAAAGTTACGCCCGCGCTTTGCCTGCCGGGGAGGGCCGGCCGCCTTTCCTGATCGTCATCGACGTTGGCCGGGTGATCGAGCTGTACGCCGATTTCACCTGCTCCGGCGCCACCTACACACCGTTTCCCGACCCGCGCTCGCACCGCATCAAGCTCGCCGACCTGTGCCATCCGGACGACGCCACCCTGCGCGCGCGCCTCAAGGCACTGTGGCTCGACCCGCTGGCGCTCGACCCCTCGCGCGCTTCGGCCAGGGTCACGCGCGAAATCGCCGTACATCTGGCGCGCATCGCGCGGACGCTTGAAGACGCCGGCCACCCACCCGAACTCGTCGCCGGCTTTCTCACCCGCTGCCTGTTTTCGATGTTCGCCGAAGATGTCGGCCTGCTGCCCAAACAGAACGGCCAGGGCGCGTTTCGCGCGCTGCTCGAAACGCTGCAAGGCAACCCGCAGCAATTCGTCCCGCTGCTCGCCGCCCTGTGGCGCGAGATGGACAGTGGCGGCTTCTCGGTGGTTCTGCGCGAAACGCTGCCGCGCTTCAACGGCAAGCTGTTCAAGAATCCCGAAGTAATCGCGCTCGACCGCGACCAGATCGGCCTGCTCATCGAAGCCGCGAGCGCCGACTGGACGCAGGTCGAACCGGCGATCTTCGGCACCCTGCTCGAACGCGCGCTGACGCCGAGCGAGCGGCACGCTCTCGGCGCGCACTACACGCCGCGCGCCTACGTTGAACGGCTGGTTCTGCCGACCGTCATCGAGCCGCTGCGCGACGAATGGCGCAACGTGCAGGCCGCCGCGCTGCTGCTCGCCAACGAAGGGAAGCTGGCCGCGGCACACGCCGAAGTCGACGCCTTCCACCATCGTTTGTGCCAGATTCGCGTGCTCGACCCGGCCTGCGGCTCGGCAAACTTCCTCTACGTCACGCTCGAACACATGAAGCGCCTCGAAGGCGAAGTGCTCGATCAGATGCACGTTTTCGGGGCGGGTTTTGGTGGATCGCAGCAGCGCCTCGAAGCCGAAGGTCTGACCGTCGACCCGCATCAGTTTCTCGGCCTCGAACTCAACCCGCGCGCTGCCGCGATTGCCGAACTCGTGTTGTGGATCGGCTACCTGCAATGGCACTTCCGCACGCAGGGCAGCGGACTGCCGCCGCAGCCGATCCTCAAGGATTTCAGGAACGTCGAATGCCGCGACGCGGTGCTCGCCTGGGACACTGTGGAAACGGTGCTCGACGAACGCGGCATTCCGGTCAGCCGCTGGGACGGCGTGACGATGAAAACGCATCCGGTCACCGGCGAAGCGGTTCCTGACGAAAACGCCCAGAGGCCACTGGAACGCTACATCAACCCGCGCAAGGCCGAATGGCCGCAGGCCGACTACATCGTCGGCAACCCGCCGTTCATCGGCAACAAGCGTATGCGCGACGCGCTTGGTGACGGTTACGTCCACGCGCTGCGCACTACGTGGAGCGATGTGCCCGAATCGGCCGACCTCGTCATGTTCTGGTGGCACTATGCCGCGCAACTCGTCGCGGCGGGAAAAGTCCGGCGCTTCGGTCTGATCACCACCAACAGCCTGACGCAAACTTTCAACCGCCGTGTCGTACAAGGTGCTCTGGGCAAGGGCGTGGCACTCGCCTTCGCCATCTCCGACCACCCGTGGGTCGACAATGCCGACGGCGCGGCGGTGCGCATCGCGATGACCGTCGGTACGAGCGGCAGCGGCGACGGCCGGTTGCTGACCGTCACCGACGAGCGCGAAGGCAAGGGCGACGGGCTGAACGTGACGTTGTCGGAGCAGGTCGGATTGCTGCACGCCGATTTACGTGTCGGGGCAAACGTGTCGGCAGCGCAACCGTTGTTGTCAAACGGTCGCATTTCGACTAACGGATTCATGCTGGCTGGCTCGGGCTTCATCGTTGCGACGGAAGATGCTGCCCGCCTTGACGCGGATGCCCCCATCAAACGCTACCGCAATGGCCGCGACCTGACCGAAAGACCCCGCGACGTGCGACTGATCGATTTTTTCGGCCACGACCTCGACGAAGTCCGTCGTCTTTGGCCGGCAAGCTATCAATGGGTTCTAGAGCATGTAAAGCCGGAGCGCGACCAAAATAATCGCGTGAGGCTTCGCGATTGCTGGTGGTTATTCGGCGAGGTGCGCAAGACACTGCGTGCTGCGATGGCTGGTTTACCACGCTATATCGCTACCGTCGAAACGGCCAAGCATCGCACCTTCCAATTTCTCGACGCCACCATTGCGCCAGATCATATGTTGATCGCCATCGCCCTGGCTGATAGCCATTATCTGGGCGTGCTGTCGTCGTGCGTGCATGTCGCCTGGGCGCTGGCGGCCGGTGGCACTCTGGAGGATCGGCCGCGCTACAACAAGTCCCGCTGCTTCGAACCTTTCCCCTTCCCAACCGCCACGCCCGAACAAACCGCCCGCATCCGCGATCTCGCCGAACAACTCGACGCGCACCGCAAGCGCCAACAGGCGGCGCATGAAACGCTGACGCTGACCGGGATGTACAACGTGCTGGAAAAGCTGCGTAGCGGCGAAGCGCTGACCGCCAAGGAAAAAGCAATCAACGAGCAGGGGCTGGTCAGCGTGCTGAAAACCCTGCACGACGAACTCGACGCCGCCGTGCTCGACGCCTACGGCTGGAGCGACCTGACCACATCACTCGCCGACCCAGCGCAGAAGGAAGCGGCCAGCGAAACCCTGCTCGTCCGCCTCGTCGCGCTCAACGCCGAACGCGCCGCCGAAGAGGCACGCGGCGAAATCCGCTGGCTACGGCCGGAATATCAGCACCCGGCCGGTGAGCCGCTCCAGTCGGTCATCTCCATCGATGCTGCCGTGAGAAGCAAGCAGGACGCGGCTTCCAACGAAGCCATGCCGCAGATCGCCATTTTACGCGCTCCCTGGCCGGCTGCACTGCCGGAACAGGTCGCCGCCGTCGCCCGCGTCCTCGCCGCATCGCCCATCCCGCTCAGCGAAGCCGAGCTGGCCGCGCGCTTTACCGGCAAAGGCGCATGGAAGAAGCGCCTGCCGCAGATCGTCGACACGCTGGAGGCCCTCGGCCGCGTGCGCCGGCAAGGCGACGTGCTGACCACCGCCGATTAATTGCGAAACAGTGCGGATAGCGACTAGACTGGCACAACATGAACATTACGTACTTTCAGGACACCGATACGCTGTATATCGAATTCCGCAAGGGCGAAATCAGCGAGACACGCGATCTCGATGAAAACACTTTGCTCGACCTGGATGCGGCGGGGCAGATCGTGGCATTGACCATTGAGCACGCCCGTGATCGCGCCGATATTCCGCAGTTTTCTTTCGAGCAGATTGCGGCCTGAACGGCAGCGATACCACATCGAAGATCGCCATTTCAAGCGCCAATAACATTCCGCAGATCGTCGACACCCTCGAAGCCCTCGAATTTACCGGTAGCCCGATAATGATCAGAAGCCTGACGCTGGCGCTCTCGAGGAACAGGATAATCACCGCGCTTGCGTTCCTGTTGGTGGGCATTGCAGGCATCGATTTTTATTCGGGCAGCGAAATTCGTGTTTACCCGTTTTACTTCATCCCCATTGCCCTGGCCGCGATCAACCTGGATGGAAAAGCCGCCAAGCTGACGGCAATGATTTGCGCAGCACTTTGGGCTGTTTCCAACTATGGCGCGGGCCCGCACTGGAGTTCGCATCTGATCTGGGTATGGAACGTTGCGATCCACGGCGCTGCCTTCCAGCTCGTTGCCCTGCTGGTTTCCGGCCTCAAGGAATCCAAGCTCAGGGAAATCGATTTGGCTCGATCGGACTGGCTGACCGGACTGCCAAATACCCAGGCCTTTCATGAGCAAGCGCCTCAACTGCTCGCCTTTTGTCGACGTGCGGCGCATCCCGTTGTAATGGCGTACATCGACCTCGACAACTTCAAGGCGGTGAACGATAGCTTCGGGCATCAACGCGGCGACGACGTTCTTCGGATCGCCTCGCAAGCCATGAAAGCCACTTTGCGAACCAGCGATCTGCTGGCGCGACTCGGCGGCGACGAATTTGCCGTTCTGCTCCCGAACGCCACACCCGAACAGGCAAGGGAAACCCTGGAGCGATTGCGAGAGGCCATCGCGGCCAGCATGCGTGCTGCCGGGTGCGATGTCACGGCAAGTATCGGCGCTGTTTCCTACCTGAATACGCCGAGCCTCCTGGACGAACTGATCGCTGCGGCGGACGCGGTCATGTACGAAGTAAAGGAATCCGGCAAGAACTTCGTACAGGTCAAGAAGTATTGAGGCAGGGCGGAATTGGCGAGGCTTCCATCACACCATGATCGGCTGCTTGGGCTGAAATCGCGGTGTTATCATGCCCCTTCATCCCTTCCGTCAATTTGTCGGCAACGACGCGATAGCAGCGCAATCAGGTTCTGACGGATGGCATGCCGTTTCCAGGCTTTTGCCGATTGCACCGACGCGGGAGAGGATATGCGCGTTTCCCAGGAAGTTCTTGATGCCCAGGGCCGCTGGAAGATAGACGGCAAGCCTGTCCGGAATGCCGGTCTGGTGCTGTTTTTCGGCGGCCGGGCGCTGCTCGAAGATCCCGCCGCGTTTCAGCAGATGCGGCAGCGCCACCCTGCGGCCATCCTCATGGGCTGTTCCACGGCCGGGGAAATCTGCGGCACCCGGGTCAGCGACGACACCATCGTTGCCACCGCGATCGAGTTCGA
Organism: Candidatus Propionivibrio aalborgensis; assembly: GCF_900089945.1. Classification (GTDB taxonomy): domain Bacteria; phylum Pseudomonadota; class Gammaproteobacteria; order Burkholderiales; family Rhodocyclaceae; genus Propionivibrio; species Propionivibrio aalborgensis. Next base: position 29,641 of record NZ_FLQY01000353.1, read on the forward strand.
ACATACGCAATTGCAGCTAGTCACGACAACGGTTGGCGACGCCGCCGACAGCCGGGCGGCGGGTCGGCGGCTGGCAGGGTCGCTCGATTCGCCGGGCCTGGTGCACGTTTTCGTGCTGTCCGACGGCCTGCATGTCAATGGCTCCGAACTGGTCAATGGGCTTCGCGATCGCTTGCCACAGGGGGTGGTGTCGACCGGAGGCCTGTCCGGTGACGGCGCCCGCTTCGGGCGCACACTGGTGAGCGCCAACGCGCCGGCAGTGGAGAAACAAATTGCCGCGCTGGGCTTTTACGGCGATCGGCTCCGCGTCGGCTTTGGCTCGCTGGGCGGCTGGGATCCGTTCGGCCCGGAACGACTGATCACCCGCTCGCGCGGCAACGTGCTGTTTGAACTCGACGGCGAATCCGCATTGACCCTGTACAAGAGGTACCTTGGCAAGCACGCCACGGGATTGCCGGCCACCGGACTGCTCTTCCCGCTGGCACTGCGTGTCGCTGCGCAGCAGCAGCCTGTGGTACGTACCATTCTCGGCGTCAATGAGGCCGAACAGAGCCTGACCTTCGCCGGCGACATGCCGGAAGGGGCGCATGCACGCTTGATGAAGGCGAATTTCGAACGCCTGATCGACGGCGCCGTCGACGCGGCGCGGATCAGCCAGCGCCTTGCCGACGGCCCTCCGCAACTGGCCATCCTGATCAGTTGCTTCGGGCGCAAACTGGTGCTCAAGCAACGCATCGAGGAAGAAGTCGAGGGCGTCCGCGACGTACTGGGTGTGCACACGGCATTGTCCGGATTCTATTCGTACGGCGAGATTTCACCGCACACCCCGAACGCCGACTGCGAGCTGCACAACCAGACCATGACGATCACAACCCTGAGCGAAACCTGAAGCGATGCACAGCCTTCTTCTCCGCCAGATCAAGCGTTACCTGGGGTCGCCCGACGAAATCCCGGAAAACCTGCTGCCGTTCCTCGAAGCGATCAGCGCCAGCTATGTCGCGGACGATTCCGACCGCTCGCTGATCGATCATTCGCTGGATGTCATGTCCACCGAACTGGAGGAGCGGAATCAG
>NZ_FLQY01000354.1 GCF_900089945.1 Candidatus Propionivibrio aalborgensis
GAAGGCGCCGAGCGTATCGAGGCGGCCCTCGGCAAGAACATGTCCAGGCTTGCCGAGGTCAAGTTGCGCTGGGATCCCGAGAACGTATTTCGCACGAACCGTAATATCAAACCGGCCTGAGATAAGGGAATCTTCGCATTCCCGAATCTCGGCGCATAATGCTCCTGTCTTTCCAAGAGGACTGGTTTGTGATTTTGCGAAATCTCAAGAGTGGATACGCCGCATGAAGGCAGCGGCTCATGTTCGTCAACTGGTTTCCGGTGAATTCGAAGTCCATTCACTCGAAGACCATCTGTTTTCGGTGGCAAACCTTGCCAGACTGTTCGCTGCTCATTTTAGTGCCTGCAAGGAGCGGCCTCCCGACACATGCGCTTGGGCCGAACTGGCTGGTCTCTGGCACGATCTGGGCAAATATCAGCCGGCGTTCCAGAAATACATCGCTTCGGCCAGCGGCATGGAGGCGCACATCGAAGCGCCGGGCCGCGTCAAACACGCCATCGCCGGCGCTATCCATGCCGCCGAAGAGTGCGGACCATACGGCCGTCTGCTGGCCTACCTGATCGCCGGCCACCATGCCGGTTTGCCGGACTGGCATCCAGACGAAGCGAGTGGCGCGGCACTTTCGCAGGAATTGAAAAATGAGCGTGCGACCCTCACGCAAGCGCTGGCCGGCGGTGTTCCTCCGGAAATAATCGCACCAGACATCGTTCTACCCAAGCCGCCGATCCGCAAAGCAGAGGAAGTGCACGGCTGGCTGCGCATGTTGTTCTCCTGCCTGGTGGATGCCGATTTCCTCGACACCGAAGCCTTCATGGACGATGGTCGGAACAGCTTACGTGGCGGTTACGCGGAAATTCCTGTCTTGCGCGCGGCTTACGTGCGGCACATGGCGACTCGCTTCGCCAACGCCGACACGCCGGTTAAGCAACTGCGCGGCGAAATCCTCAATACCTGCATCGAACGCGCTGCCGAAGCGCCTGGTCTGTTCAGCATGACCGTGCCCACCGGCGGCGGAAAAACGCTGGCCTCGCTCGGTTTTGCCCTGCATCACGCCGAACGTTATGGTCAGCGGCGAATCATCTATGTCATACCCTACACCAGCATCATTGAGCAGACGGCCGACGTATTTTGCGGCGTGTTCGACGGCATCGACCCGGCGCCGGTCATCGAGCATCACAGCAATCTCGAAGCGGAAAACGAAACCGCCAAAAGCCGTATTGCCAGTGAGAACTGGGATGCGCCCATCGTCGTCACTACCAACGTCCAGTTCTTTGAATCGCTTTACGCCGCCAGACCATCGCGCTGTCGCAAGTTGCACAACATCGCCAACAGCGTGGTGATTCTGGATGAGGCGCAGCTTTTGCCGCCCGAGCATTTGGCCCCCATCCTCGATACGCTGCGCCAGCTCATCGCGCACTATGGCGTCACCGTCGTGCTGTCCACGGCCACCCAACCGGAATTGCACAAGACGCGCACCGATGCTTCCGGTCGCGTGCAATTGCAAGGGCTGGGCGAGGCACGCGAACTGGCACCCGACCCGGGACGGCTCTACAAGGAACTGCACCGGGTGAACGTGACGCTGCCCACTTCGCCTGAACAGCGGCGCAGTTGGGAGGATATTGCCGGCGAACTTTCCGGATTGGAACGGGTGCTGTGCATCGTCAATCGCCGGGACGATGCCGCGACGCTTTGGGGCTTGCTGCCCGCAGGCACCTTGCACCTCTCGGCGCGAATGTGCGGGGCGCACCGCGCCAAGGTCATTGCCGAAATTCACCGTCGTTTGGCGGTCGGGGAACCAGTGCGCGTAGTCAGTACGCAACTGGTCGAAGCCGGCGTCGATCTTGATTTTCCGGTTGTCTACCGCGCCATGGCCGGCTTGGACTCCATCGCCCAGGCCGCCGGGCGCTGCAACCGCGAAGGAAGGCATCCCGGCAAGGGTCGTGTGGTCGTGTTCAATCCGCCGAAACCGTCACCCAGCGGCCTGTTGCTCAAGGCCGAACAAGCCGCAATTAATGTTCTGGCAGGCTCATCTGGTGAGCCGTTGACGCCCGTAAACTACGCCCGTTACTTCGATCAATTCTATGGTTGCGTGAATGACCATGACAAGGAAGGCGTGCTGAACTTGCTGAACCGGGATGCAGCACGAGGTGAGATTCAGTTCCGCACGGCCGCGCAACGCTTCCGGCTGATCCCGGACGAAGGACAGCGCCAGATCTTCGTCGGCTGGTGTAAGGAGGGAGCCGATCTGATTGAACTGCTAAAGAAGATAGGCCCGAACCGTGAACTGTTGCGCAAGCTGCAACGCTACAGCGTTACGCTCTATGAGTACCAATGGAAAAAACTTCTGGCGAGTGGCGATCTGAAAATACACAATGACTTCATCATTCAAGAGAGCGAAGCGCTTTACCACCCGGTGCTCGGTTTGCTTCCCGAAGTGCCCGACTACACGCCAAAAAGCTTGGTTGTATGAAAGGGATTCCGTTGAAAATCTATTGTCTTGAAGTCACAGGCGACTTCGCCTGTTTCACCCGGCCGGAAATGAAGGTCGAGCGAGTGAGCTACGACACCATCACGCCTTCTGCCGCACGCGCCGTGTTCGAGGCCATCCTGTGGAAGCCGGCAATCCGCTGGCGGGTGACGAAGATCGAAGTGCTCAAATCCATCCGCTGGATTTCGCTGCGCCGCAACGAAGTAGGTGCGGTCGTCTCGGTGAGCAACGTGAAGAGCGCCATGAACAAGGGCAGTGGCGATCTGGCCTTGTATGTCGAAGACGAGCGTCAGCAGCGCGCCGGTTTGTTTCTGCGCGACGTGGCGTACCGTATTCACGCCGGGTTTGAGCTTTGTGACTCCTCTGGGCACAAGTCGAATTTTCCGCATCTGGTCAAGCATCCGATCAACGACGCCGACGAGCAGCGCGCGGCCGACGAAGCCAATACCCTGCCCAAGTTCATGTCAATGTTTGAGCGCCGCGCACGCAAGGGACAGTGCGTCAATCAACCTTATCTGGGTTGCCGTGAGTTCGCCTGTGATTTCCGCCTGGTCGAAGGCGGTAGCGCCGAGTCGCCGCCCATCGCCGAAAGCCGCGATCTTGGCTGGATGCTGCACGATTTGAACTTTGCCAACCCGGTTGACCCCAAACCCCGCTTTTTCCGAGCGGAATTGAAAGGAGGCGTTCTTCTGGTGCCGGACTGGAACGATCCGAAGGTGCGCGGATGATTCTCCAGGCGCTCAACGATTACTACGCCCGCAAGGCCGCCGATCCGCAAACCGATCTGGCACCGGAAGGCTTCGAGCTGAAGGCGCTTCCTTTTGTGCTGGTGCTTGATGAAGCCGGGCAGCTCCTACAACTTACCGACCGGCGCGAGGGCGAAGGGAAGAAGCGGGAAGCCAAGGCGCAACTCGTGCCGCAAGGCGTCAAGAAGACCTCCGGCGTGGCAGCGAATCTGCTGTGGGATAACGCCGAGTACGTTCTTGGTGTTGTCACGCGCGGCAAACCCGAGCGCGTTGCCGAGCAGCAAGCGGCCTTCGCCAAACGCCTTACTGAAGCCTTTGGCGATGCGCCCGACGATGCCGGTCTGCGCGCCATCCTGGCGTTTCTGAAAATCCACAGAACGGCAGCGCTGGAAACGTTGGTCGCCCATCCAGCCTGGCCGGAAATCCTCGAAAGCAACCCGCTATTGAGCTTTCAACTGAACAGCGATACGGCCCTCGTTTGCCAGCGGCCGGCCGTTGTTGCCGCCCTACAGGCGAAAGCGAGTGCCGGTGGCGAGGCCGACGGGATCTGCCTGATTTCCGGCGAGCCGGATACCATTGAGCGTCTGCACCCGTCGATCAAGGGTGTGTGGGGTGCGCAGAGCTCGGGCGCCAATATCGTTTCCTTCAACCTCGACGCCTTCAGTTCATACGGCAAGGCGCAGAGCTTCAATGCCCCAATAGGCAAGCGTGCCGTGTTTACGTATACGACAGCGCTGAACCACTTGCTGACCAAGGGCTCGCGCCAGCGGATTCAGGTCGGCGACGCGTCTACCGTGTTCTGGGCTGAAAAATCCAGCGGTGAGGTTTTCGAATCGGCCTTTCTGGATTTTCTTGATTCTCGTGGCGACGATCCGGACCGGGGAACACAGGCGGTCGCCAGCCTCTACGCCAGCGTCAAGGCGGGCCAGCCTTTTACCGACGATGACGAGCAGCGCTTCCATGTGCTTGGCTTGGCCCCAAACGCCGCACGTATTGCCGTTCGCTTCTGGCATGTGGCCAGCATCCACGAACTGGAAGGCGCATTGCTTCGTCACTTCGAGAGCTTGGCGATTGACCGGCCCGCCTACGAAACAGCCGCTCCACTGTCCCTTTACCGCCTGCTGACCAGCGTCGCGGCCCAAGGCAAGGCCGAGAATATCCTGCCCAACCTGGGTGGCGATGTCATGCGCGCCATCCTCAAGGGTTTGCCTTATCCCGAAACGCTGATGCAGGGTGCGCTACGGCGGATTCGGGCCGAGCGCGAGGTGAACTTTCCCCGCGCCGCCTTGCTCAAGGCCTACCTCATTCGCAACTTCAACGATCAGGAGATTACGGTGTCGCTCAATCTTGAAAATACCTCCCCCGGCTATCGCCTCGGGCGTCTCTTCGCCGCACTGGAGCGCACGCAAGAGCGCGCTCAGGGCAATCTCAACGCGAGTATTCGTGAGCGCTACTACGGCGCCTTTTCTTCTACGCCGGTAACGGTAATGCCAACGCTGATGAAGCTCAAGAATCACCATCTGGCCAAGCTCCCCAATCGGGGCGAGGCGGTGAATCTGGAAAAGCTGTTTGCCGAAATAATCGACGGCTTGCCCGATGTCCCCTCCCGCTTGAGCCTGTACGAACAAGCCCGTTTTGCCGTCGGTTATTACCACCAGCGTCAGTCCTTTTTCAACAAGAGCGATGCTGATAAATCCGATCAATCTGCTATCCAAACCGCTGACTAAGGAATAACCATGAGCCTCAATCACCGCTACGACTTCGTGCTGCTGTTCGACGTAAAGGACGGCAATCCCAACGGCGATCCCGATGCCGGAAACCTGCCGCGTCTAGATGCCGAAACCGGGCATGGGCTGGTTACCGATGTTTGCCTCAAGCGCAAGGTGCGTAATTACGTCGGCATGGCGCATGGAGAACAGCCGCCGTTCGAGATTTACGTGAAAGAAAAAGCCGTCCTCAACAAGCAGCACGAACGTGCGTACGAGGGCATCGGCAAGTCCGAGTTGCTCAAAGGCGATGACAAGAAACGCAAAGGAGGCGATGCCGTCGATGAAGCGAGGCGATGGATGTGCAAAAACTTCTACGACGTGCGCACCTTCGGCGCCGTTATGTCCACCGGCGTTAACTGCGGCCAAGTACGCGGCCCGGTACAGCTAACCTTTGCCCGCTCGATTTCTCCCGTCGTCGCGCTGGAGCACTCGATCACCCGTATGGCTGTCGCCACTGAAGCCGAAGCCGAGAAGCAAGGCGGCGACAATCGCACCATGGGGCGCAAATTCACTGTGCCCTACGGCCTGTATCGCGCCCACGGCTTTGTCTCAGCGCATCTGGCCAATCAGACCGGCTTTTCGGACGAAGACCTGGCACTCCTGTGGGTCTCTCTCGTCAATATGTTCGACCATGATCGTTCGGCGGCGAGGGGCGAAATGTCGACGCGTGGCCTGTACGTCTTCAAACACGAAGGTGCACTGGGCGATGCGCCGGCGCACAGCCTGTTTGACTTGATTGGAGCGAAACAAAATGATCCGGCAGCAACGGCTCGGGCTTTCTCCGACTTTACCGTAAGCGCACCTCCAGCCGGCCCGTTGTCTGGCTTCCCACGCGTAACGCTTGAGCGTATCGTTGGCTAGCTGTGCGGAAACGGCACCACTGCTATCGGGAGAATTGAAATGGAATGGAAAGATCGCATCGTGGCTACGCCGGATACGCTGTTTGGCAAGCCTCGCATCAAGGACACGCGGATTTCAGTCGAGTTGTTGATGGATCGCCTCGCGGATGGCTGGTCGATGGACGATATCGTCGTCGCCTACCCGCATATCACCCGCGATGACATTCAGGCAGCCTTGGCCTTTGTCGCGGAGATTTATCGAGAGGAAAGTTTCGTCGCGGTCGGCAAGGCTGGACATGACCAAACTGCTGCTTGACGAAAATTTTCCTGAGCCGGCGGCGCGTCGTCTGGATGCATCCGGGCTGAACGTGCTGGCGGTTCGCGATGCCTGCCCCGGCTGGGTGGACGAGGAAGTCATGGCGCTTGCAGTCGACGAGCAGCGCTGGATCATCACTTTTGATCGCGATTACGGCGATCTGGTTTTCAAGCAGAGTTTGCCCGCACCGCCCGCCATCGTGTTGCTTCGTGAGTCGCATTATCGCCCGGCTGAGCCGGCTGATTGGGTGTTATCCCTTCTCGCGCAGCCGGATATCTATGTTGGCAGATTCGTTGTCTTTACTCGCGACAAAGTGCGGGTGAGAGCGATGTTGAAGGCAATGTAGTTACTGATGAGTGATGTTGAATCCATTCCCCTCTCGGCGCTCCAGCACTGGTGCTACTGCCCGCGTCAGTGCATGCTGATCCACGCCGAACAGGCTTTTGCCGAGAATGTACACACCCTGCGCGGGCAGGCAGTGCATGCACGCGTCGACGCGCCGGGCGTCGAAACACGGGCGGGTGTGCGAGCGGCTCGCGCCGTGCCGTTGTGGTGCGACCGGCTTGGCTTGATCGGCAAAGCCGATGTTGTCGAGTTTGCTGGCGACGGCACCCTCTATCCAGTGGAGTACAAGCATGGTCGAAAAGGAAAAACCGGCAAAGCCGCGAAGGCAGTACACGATGATTTGCAACTGGCAGCACAAGCCTTGTGCCTGGAGGAAATGACCGGCAAGGAGGTCAATGTTGGCGCCATTTATCACGCCACCTCACACCGCCGCCGCGAAGTGGCGATCAGCGCCGCGCTGCGCGTGCAGGTCGAAGAAACCGTCAGCGCCATCCGGTTGGCGCTGGCCGCCGGCAAACTGCCAACACCGGTCAACGACGAGCGCTGCCGGGAATGCTCGCTGATTGATTTGTGTCAACCTGCGCCGCTCGCTGAGCATGAGCGCCAACGCGTGCTGGCAACTCGACTCTTTAGCCCGGACGACTGAGTATGCAAACCCTGCTGAACACGCTCTACGTCACCACACCGCTTTCCTACCTGCATCTCGACAACGACACTGTGCGCGTCGAGGTCGAGCGCGAAACGCGCTTGCGCGTGCCGCTGCACCACCTCGGCGGTGTCGTTACCTTCGGTAATGTGCTGGTGTCTCCCGCGCTGATGCACAGGCTGGCAGATGAGGGAAAGACTCTCGTCCTCCTCAGCGAACATGGCCGCTTCAAGGCGCGGCTCGAAGGGCCGGTTTCCGGCAATATCCTGCTGCGTCAGGCTCAGCATGCTCGCGCCGCCGACCCGATCTTCGCCTTGGCCGCGTCTCGCGCTTTTGTCGCCGGCAAGATCAAGAACTCAAGGCAAGTGATCTTGCGCGCCGCGCGCGAGGCCAAGGTGGATGATGAAAGTACGCAACTCACACGGCGCGCCGATGACCTTGCCGCCGCCTTGCGTACCTTGCCAGCGGCGGGCGACCTCGATACCGTTCGGGGTATCGAAGGCGAAGCAGCTCGCCAGTATTTTGCCGGACTGAATCTTGTATTGCGCGCCGATTCTCGCGCCGTATTTACCATGGATGGACGCAGCCGAAGGCCACCACGCGACCGAATGAACGCCCTGCTTTCGTTTGCCTATGCCATGCTGATGAATGACTGCCGTTCGGCTCTCGAGGCCGTTGGTCTTGATCCGCAGCTCGGCTTTCTGCATGCCGTTCGCCCCGGTCGCGCCGCCTTGGCGCTCGACCTCATGGAAGAATTCCGGCCGCTTGCCGACCGCCTGGTATTGACTCTGGTCAATCGCGGCCAATTGAACAGCAACGACTTCACAGAGCACGAAGGCGGCGCCGTTACGCTTGCCGAAGAGGGCCGCAAAACGGTCGTCGTCGCCTGGCAGGAAAAGAAGCGCGAGGAACTGGCGCACCCGCTGCTCGAACAATCGGTTGCCATCGGCCTCTTGCCACTGTTGCAAGCTCGCTTTCTCGCACGCACCCTGCGCGGCGATATGGAAAACTACCTCCCATTCATTGGACGGTGAAAACCATGCTGATCATCGTTTGCTACGACGTAAATACTGAAACCCGCGAGGGCCGACGCCGGTTGCGGCGTGTCGCCAAGGTCTGCGAAGGAACCGGCCAGCGCGTGCAGAAATCGGTATTCGAATGCAAGGTCGACCTTATGCAACTCGAAGAACTGGAGCGTCGGTTGCTGGCGGAAATCAACGACGAGCAGGATTGCCTGCGCCTATACCGCCTTGCCGAGTCGCGTGGCTGCGAGGTGCGCGAATACGGTCGTTTTCGTTCACTGGATTTTGATGCGCCTCTTGTCGCCTAGCCGGCACATGCCAATCCGCGAACCCTTAGCTCTCATGAATTGCCGGGAGGATCGCGCCGCTTGCATGCATTTGTTATTGTGTAGAAAATCACTGGTTCAAAGCTGCAAAGCAGCTTGTAACAACCCGTTCAAGCCTACGTTCGCGCAATGCAGGCAAAAAAATCTGCATGCTCAAAGAGTTAAATATGAACGGCTGCGCCCCCCGGCAACGGGGGGCGAGGATTGAAACATGTTTTTCATGCTCCGCATAATCAAAAAAATACGCTGCGCCCCCCGGCAACGGGGGGCGAGGATTGAAACGTATGAATTTGCTGACCGAGCAAGGAAGGCGCAACGCTGCGCCCCCCGGCAACGGGGGGCGAGGATTGAAACACGCGCGCCGCGTCCGCCTGCCGCTCGACATCGGCTGCGCCCCCCGGCAACGGGGGGCGAGGATTGAAACATGATCTCCATCGTGCCGGTGACGATCGTTCCCAGGCTGCGCCCCCCGGCAACGGGGGGCGAGGATTGAAACTGATCTGCGGCGCGAATACGGGCGGCGATGCCGGGCTGCGCCCCCCGGCAACGGGGGGCGAGGATTGAAACACACATCCTACCGCGCCTGGAAACAGTGGGAGGATGCTGCGCCCCCCGGCAACGGGGGGCGAGGATTGAAACGCTTCAAAACTGATCGCGGCAGACGGCGTGCCAGGCTGCGCCCCCCGGCAACGGGGGGCGAGGATTGAAACCTCGCCACCATCGGCTCTTGCACCAGCGCATCGCGCTGCGCCCCCCGGCAACGGGGGGCGAGGATTGAAACCCTCCGGAGATGCTCTTGCCGTCCGGAAGCGTGACGCTGCGCCCCCCGGCAACGGGGGGCGAGGATTGAAACGCTAACTGTGTCGCCAACTTCCGGGCTGGAATCACGCTGCGCCCCCCGGCAACGGGGGGCGAGGATTGAAACGTATGTAAACGGCACGCCCACACCCACGGCCGCGTTGCTGCGCCCCCCGGCAACGGGGGGCGAGGATTGAAACATCTCCGAAACGCGGTAAGTCAGTTCGAGCCGCAAGCTGCGCCCCCCGGCAACGGGGGGCGAGGATTGAAACTCGTCCTGCCCGGAGAAGTACGCCACCGACGTATCGCTGCGCCCCCCGGCAACGGGGGGCGAGGATTGAAACCGGTAGATGGCGGCCACTTCCTCATTGCTGATCAGCTGCGCCCCCCGGCAACGGGGGGCGAGGATTGAAACAACTACGTGATCATGGTGCTGTATTCGATGAACGGCTGCGCCCCCCGGCAACGGGGGGCGAGGATTGAAACAGGTCCGAGAGGACGAACGGAATCGTATTGACGTCAGTTGCGCCCCCCGGCAACGGGGGGCGAGGATTGAAACATCGAGGTCGATGTCGGCTGTGAGCTTGGCCGACCAGGTTGCGCCCCCCGGCAACGGGGGGCGAGGATTGAAACAGTTCGACGGCATCCCCGTTCAGGATGACGGTTGGCTGCGCCCCCCGGCGACGGGGGGCGAGGATTGAAACTCCCAGGAGGACCCGTGATCATCGCGCCGTCATCGTTGCGCCCCCCGGCGACGGGGGGCGAGGATTCACCCGGTTCGCCACGTCAGCACATTGCAATCAAAACGAGGTGGAGTAGCTCGGGGCGGGTTGGAACGACTAACATAGAAGAATCTCACTTAAACGTCGTCAAGGGTGCCGCAAATGCTCAACCTGATACTTGTTAGCCTGGGCGTACTGCTCGCCTTTTCCATCATAGGCGGCATGGTCTATCTCTACGTGCAGGACATCACGCAGGAAAAGCATGCCGTGTTACGGAATTTTCCGCTGGTTGGCCATCTGCGTTACTTCTTTGAGCGCCTCGGCGAGTATTTCCGCCAGTATTTCTTTCTCGGCGATCGTGAAGAAATGCCTTTCGATCGTGCAACGCGCAGTTGGGTGTACCGCATGGCGAAGAATGAGGGCGGCATCATCGGTTTCGGCTCGACCTACCGGATTCATGAAACCGGTGCGCTGATCTTCGCCAATGCGCCTTTCCCGGTACTCGAGGAGGATCAGCGATCGCCGCCGGAACGGGTAATCGGCGAGGGGTATTGCCGGACGCCTTTTGTCGGCAGGTCACTGGTCAACGTCAGTGCCATGAGCTTCGGCGCGATTTCCAAGCCCGCCGTGCGCGCCCTGTCGCGCGGCGCCGCTTCTGCCGGTTGCTGGATGGATACGGGTGAGGGTGGTCTTTCGCCTTACCATCTGGAGGGTGAGTGCGACATCATCTTTCAGCTTGGTACGGCGAAATACGGCGTGCGTGACGCTGACGGCCATCTGTCGGATGAACGTTTACGCGTACTTGCCGAGCACGAGACGGTTCGCGCTTTCGAGATCAAGCTGTCGCAGGGAGCCAAGCCGGGCAAGGGCGGGGTCCTTCCGGGCAACAAAGTGACACACGAGATTGCCCAAATACGCGGCATTGCCGTGGGCCGTGATTCCCTCAGCCCAAACCGCCATCCGGATATCGCCAGCATCGACGATTTGCTCGACAGAATAGAGCATGTTCGCAAGGTGACCGGGAAACCGGTGGGCGTCAAAACCGCCATCGGCGGCAGTCGTTTCATGCATGAACTCACTGCAGCGATTGCGCGCAGGGGATTGCAGGCGGCCCCCGACTTTCTGACCATCGATGGCGGCGAAGGTGGCAGCGGCGCGGCTCCGCAAGCATTGGCTGATCACATGGCGATGTCAATTGACGAAGCGCTACCGATGGTCGTCGACGCGTTGATTGTCGGCGGCCTGAGGGAACGGATCCGGGTGATTGCCTCCGGACAACTGGTGACACCGGCCCGCGTCGCGTGGGCGCTGGCAGCCGGCGCCGATTTCGTGAATACGGCACGCGGTTTCATGTTTGCGCTGGGCTGCATACAATCCTTGCGCTGCCACACCAATACCTGCCCGACTGGTGTCGCGACGCACGACCCGCGACTGCAACGCGGCCTGGTCGTTGCTGACAAGGCTACGCGCGTGGCATCCTATTGCAGGAACATGAACAAGGAGGTCGAGATGATCGCGCACTCCTGCGGTTTGCGCGATGCACGTGATTTGCGCCGCGAGCATGTGCGTATCGTTCAGGCTTCCGGGCAGAGCGTCGCGCTTGACGTACTCTTTCCCTATCCGGCGATGGAAACCTGAATCCTGAATCCGGAACCCTGCCTCGGTCGCGAGCGCCAAAACTTCCATTACAATGCCGGCAAGTCTCAACGCATATTGCTGTGGAACGCAGTGTGCCCTCACTAAGGATTGGCAATGAAAAT
>NZ_FLQY01000355.1 GCF_900089945.1 Candidatus Propionivibrio aalborgensis
TACAACCCGGCTCATCTCGCTACCGCTTTGCATCTGAGAGAGATTTGATGCTCCAGCCCTGCGTAATTTTACGGGGCAATCGCCTGGATCTGTATTGCCTGCCTATTGCTGTTTGCATGCCGTTTCGGCGTAGAATTAGGCTGTCTTTACGCTCCCGATAGGACATCAACCATGAAACGCACGTTCAGACTATTCCTACTGGCCGCCCTGCTCGTTGCGCCATTTACTGCCCGGGCCATGTGCTACACGGTCTTCGACCGGAAAAGCGACGTTCTCTACCGATCGGATGCGCCGCCCTTCGACTTGTCTCTTCCCACCAGCGTCGGCATTACCGATTCACGCTTCACCGGCGGTTATCTGGTCATCATTCCGGTCAATGACGAGTGCTATCCCTACGGCGTTCTGGACCGCGCCACAAATCAGAGCGCCTTCGAACCGAAGAACTATTACAAACGGCTGAGAGGCAAGGAATAGCCGCTTCCGGCACTTCTCCTGCCTCTATTGTTCGAACGGATGGTAGGGAATTCTCAGGACGCGCTCGAACAGCGCGGGATTGTCCGGCTTGGGCAGGGGCGACGACTTCCTGATGGCGCGTTCGATGGCCGCATCAAGCGTCGGGTTGCCGCTTGATTTGCGCACCCTGACATCGATGACATCACCGGAGGGAAGCTGTGTAACCGCAAACTCGGCTTCCGGATTGCCCTGTATCCCGGGCGGCAGAACGATGTTGCCACGAATCTTGCCGGCTACCTTGGAAGTGTAATCAGCCAGCCCGCGCGAGTAGGCGGCAGCGGCCTCGGCCTCCTTGAGCTGGGCAAGCATTCTCGATTCGGCATCGGCGCGTGCGCGCTGATCCTGTGCGGCTTTTCGCTGCTGCGCCTGTTTCAAGTCACGTTGGAGTTCTTCGTCAAAGCTCGGGCGACGGTCAGGTTCCGGTTTTTTCGGCTCGGCTTTCTTGGTCTCCTCCTTCTTCGGTTCGGGCTTTTTTGGCTCTTCCTTCTTTGGCTTTTTGTCTTCCTTGATGGCGATGTCCGGTTTGATCGGCGGCGTCGGTTCGGGCTTGGGAGCGGGTTTGGGTTCTGGCTTGGGCTCTGGCGTGGGTTCCGGTTTTGGAGGAGGTTTCGGGGTCGGCTCGGGCTTCACGTCGCGCATTGGCGCCGGCGCAGCGCGCCATACTTCAACCGCGACCGAGGCCGGTGCATGACTCTTCCATTGCACCCCCAAGAACAGGGCACCGATCAGCAACACATGCACCAGCGCGGCAAGTATCAGCGACGTCAGGTTCGACTTTTCGGGGGGAGGAAGATGCGCGGCGAATTCCACGGGTTCGGCTTTCAGATCCGCAAGAGCTATTTCTTTGATGGTTGCACGAGTAGGCCGATACGCTTGACCTGCTGGCGCTGGAGTTCGTCCATGACGGATAGCACCGCTTCGTACTTGACATTCTTGTCACCGACGATGAGTACCGGCTGCTCAGGGTTCTTTCGCTGTGCCTCGACAATGGCTTGCGACAGTTCGCTGCGGCTCACACTGCGCTCGGGTTGTCCCGGCTCGGTCAAGGAAAGGTTCTGATCGACTCGGATGTTCACCTGCATGGCTTCGGTGGGTACCTGAGACGCCTTGCCGACCGAGGGGACGTCGATGCTGGCGGTGGTCATCATCGGCGCGGTCACCATGAAGATGACCAGCAGCACGAGCATGACGTCGATGTAGGGAACGACGTTGATTTCATTTTTGAGACGACGTGGGCGCATGCGACCTCCTGGTTAGCGTACTTGACGTTGCAGGATGTTTGAGAATTCTTCCATAAAGGATTCGAAACGTGTCGACAGGCGGTCGATCTCATGCGCAAAACGGTTGTAGGCAACCACCGCCGGAATTGCCGCAAACAAGCCGATGGCCGTGGCCACGAGCGCCTCGGCGATACCGGGTGCGACCGCCGAGAGCGTCGCCTGGCCGACGTTGGACAAGCCGCGGAAGGAATGCATGATGCCCCACACGGTGCCGAACAGGCCGACGTACGGGCTGACCGAGCCGACCGAGGCGAGGAAAGCGAGGTGCGCATCGATGCTGTCGACCTCGCGCTGGTAGGTGGCACGCATGGCGCGGCGCGACCCGTCGATCACGTCCTTGGGGTCGAGGTTCTTCTGGCTGCGCAACTTGTTGAATTCGCGAAAGCCGGATTCGAATATGCGCTCCATGCTGCCCGTCCCATGACGATTATTGACGGCACTCTGGTAAAGGCTGTTGAGGTCGCCTCCGCTCCAGAAGTCGCGCTCGAACTGCTCGGTTTGCCTGCGTGCCATCTTCACGGCAAACCATTTGCGGAAGATGTAGTACCACGACATGAAGGAAACACCGGCAAGCAGCAGCATGACCGCTTGAACAACAGCGCTGGCATTGAGAATCAGGTGCAGAATCGAGAGGTCTTGCGAGACGTTCATTGCAGGGTTTCCAGTTTGGTGCGCAGTAGCGCGGGAATTGAAGTGATCTTCATCAGGGTAGAATCGATGCAAACGATCTGAATTCTGCCGCTTGTCATTTCATCCCAACCACCCTTGGCGGATGCGTTGGCCCGCCGGATGTGCTGGTGAAAAAATATCTGGGACCGGGTAATCTTTTCGACTTCGAGACTGACCGTCAGAAGTTCATCAAGCCGCGCCGGTTTCAGAAACTCAAGGTCTATGCTGCGTACGACAAATGCAATTCCGGGGTCGCGCAGCAGATCGGTCTGGTCGTGCCCGATCGAGCGCAGCCATTCGCTGCGGCAGCGCTCCAGAAACTTCAGGTAATTGGCGTAATAAACCACGCCGCCGGCGTCGGTATCTTCGTAGTAGATGCGCACGGTAATGGTGAATGCATGGGGGCTTTCGTGGTGTTTCATGAGCGGATTCTATTACAGACCGATTGCGTCGAGTGTATGCCCATGCACCTGAGCCACCTGCTCACTGAGACCGCCAGAGTTCGTTCTGCGCGCTGGCCGCGGGGCTCTCGAGGCCGAGGTGACGGTAAATGGCTGCCGTGGCAATACGTCCGCGCGGCGTGCGCTGCAGGAATCCCTGCTGGATGAGATAGGGTTCGAGCACGTCTTCGATCGTATCGCGCGCTTCGCCAATTGCAGCGGCGAGATTATCGACACCGACTGGCCCGCCTTCGAACTTGTCGATGATGGCGGAAAGGAGTTTGCGGTCCATGATGTCGAGACCGCCGTGATCGACATCGAGCATGAGTAGTGCCAGATCGGCCACTTCACGGGTAATGTGTCCTGAAGCCTTGACCTCGGCGAAGTCGCGCACGCGACGCAGAAGGCGATTGGCGACGCGCGGTGTGCCGCGGGAACGCCTGGCGATCTCCAGCGCGCCGCCTGGATCGGCCAGCACTTTGAGCAGTTGCGACGAACGCGTAACGATCTGCGTCAGCTCCTCCGCAGTATAAAACTCGAGGCGCGCGACGATGCCAAAACGATCGCGCAGCGGGTTGGTCAGCATTCCCGCGCGGGTCGTCGCGCCCACCAGTGTAAAGGGAGGTAGATCAAGCTTTACCGAGCGTGCCGCGGGGCCCTCGCCGATCATGATGTCGATCTGGAAATCTTCGAGCGCGGGGTAGAGAATTTCTTCGACAACCGGACTCAAACGGTGAATCTCATCGATGAACAGCACATCATGCGGTTCGAGATTGGTCAGCATGGCGGCCAGATCGCCGGCACGCTCCAGCACCGGGCCCGAGGTCGAGCGCAGGTTGACGCCCATCTCGGCAGCGATGATGTGCGCCAGTGTGGTTTTCCCCAGTCCGGGCGGACCAAACAACAGCACGTGATCGAGCGTATCCTGGCGCCTCCTGGCCGCTTCGATGAAGATGGACAACTGTTCTCGAATCTTGCCCTGGCCCACGTAATCGACCAGCCGTTTGGGGCGTAGTGCGCGCTCGATCGCATCTTCCTGCGTCGATTTGGACTCTCCGGAAATCAGGCGATCATCGGATGTCGCGCTCACACCGTTAACCAGCTTGTCGCCAAAGTCGTCTATTTCAATCATGACAAAATCGATGGCGCTTCAGTATCGGTGAGAGCCAGCCATTCCCGGATCAGTACCTGACCAAGCGCGAGCAATGTCGGTCCCAGAAAGAGTCCGATGAATCCGAAAACCAGCACGCCACCAAAGACGCCGACAACGATCAACAATAGCGGCAAACTGGAGGTGCGCGAGATCAGGATCGGCTTGACAAAATTGTCGACGCTGCTGATGCCGAACATGCCCCACAGAATCATGAAGATTGCCCAGCCCGTTTGTCCGCCATCGTAGAGCCACGCAGCAGCCCCAACCCAGATCAAGGTTGCGCCGATCACTGGCACCATCGAGAAGAAGAACGTGGCAAAGGTGAGCATGAGCACGCCGGGAACACCGGCGATGATGAAACCGACCATGGCGACCAGCGACTGCGCGGCGGCGGTACCGACGATGCCAACCATCACTCCGGTGACGGTGCCATTGGCCAGTTTGAGCATGCTCTCGCCCAGGTTGCCCGCCAGCTTTCGGCTACCGGTGTGTAGCGCTTCCGCATATGTTTTTGCGTCGCGGAACATGAAGAACACGAAGAAGACCACCAGGACCAACTGCAGCAGACCCTGCCCAAAAATCGACACGGTGGCCAGGGCAAGCTTGCGCGTGGGATCGAGAAGCTGACGCAGAAGTGTGTTCATCTCCTCACGGCTGGCAACCAGCTTGCGCCAGTAATCGCCGATGTCCGAACCGACAACAGGCAGACCGGCAAGCCAGTCTGGTGGATCGCTGGGTAGTCCGTCTTCAAGAACGGGTTTCAAGTAGCGAATGGCCGTTTCAACACCATCGGCGAGCGTGCCGGATAGCAGGGCCATTGGCGCGACCAGCAACACCAGCAGAATGATTGACATCAGCGCGGCGGCCAGGCTGCTGCGACCGCCACAAAGCGCGAGAAGGCGGTTGTGAACCGGCGCTGTCGTAACGCAAATCACGACGGCAAAAAGCAGTGTGCCGGTGAACGGCATCAGTACAGCGATACAACCGATCAGCAGAAGCGCGACAATGGAAGTCTGAATGATCTGCTTCTGGGCTGAAGATAATTGATGCATCATAATCGTGAGAGTAGTTTGAGCGCCTGACGAATGCCATCGGAAGTCGAAATGCCAGCGGGTAGCTGCTTGCCTGCGGCGGTCGCTTCGCGGTCATTGTAACCCAGCGCCAGCAGCGCATTGAGGATGTCATGCTGGTTGTTTTCCGGAGCAGTGGCCGAAGCCGAAGGCAAGGCCTCGGCCAATTTGCCCTTGAGTTCGAGCAGCAGACGTTCGGCTGTCTTCCTGCCAATTCCCGGCACCTTGATCAGCCGCCCGACCTCCTGTCGTGCGATGGCTTGTGCCAGATCGTCGACTGACAGCCCGGATAGCACAGCCAGTGCCATGCGCGCGCCAACCCCCGATATTTTGATCAGCTGGCGAAACGCGAAACGCTCCGCGGCGTTGGAGAAGCCGTAGAGAAAGTGTCCGTCTTCGCGCACCACAAAATGCGTAAGCAGGGTCACCTTCTCGCCGATTGCCGGCAGATTGTAAAAGGTACTCATCGGCACATCGACCTCGTAGCCGATGCCCTGCACATCGAGAACAAGCTGCGGCGGAGTTTTTTCCAGCAATATTCCGGTCAGGCGGCCGATCATTTTTCGCTCTCTTTCTGCTTGCCCATAATCATGCGCCCGTTGCGGACCCGGAACCCCTTGGTGGCCAGCGCTGCCGCCCCGTGACCCAGGCCCTGGCCACCATGCGCATGGGTGATCGCACAAGCCAGCGCGTCGGCAGCGTCCGCGCTGATGTCGCCGGGCAGTGCCAACAGCCGACGCACCATGTGCTGCACCTGCGCCTTGTCGGCGTGGCCGTTGCCGACCACCGCCTGTTTGACCTGCAACGCCGTATATTCGGCGACCTCAAGCCCGTCGGCAACCAGCGCCGTGATGGCTGCCCCGCGTGCCTGGCCAAGAAGCAGTGTCGACTGCGGATTGGCGTTCACAAAGACGATTTCGACGATCGCTTGATCCGGTTGATACTGCGCGACCAGCTCGCGCAGGCCGCTATGAATTGCTCCCAGCCGCGTCGGTAAAGACGTTTTGGCATCCGTCTTGATGCACCCGCTGGCCACATAGGTCAACGTGTTTCCAGACATTTCGATGACGCCGAATCCGGTGATGCGCAGACCGGGGTCAATGCCGAGGATTCGGATCGAACAATTTGCTTTCTGGATCAATGCAATGCGCTCGTGTCGGGGTTTCACTGGACAGCGGACAGTATAACGAGTCGTGGCGTGTTGATCCGGCCGTATCGAAAGTTGTGCGGATGATCGCATCACCCGGAGCCACCATTCTGGATAACCGCTCGGAGCCGAGCAGCGTTCAATATGCAGCGATAAGACGCCATCGGCTTGAGCCGGGCTCTTTTCGCGGCTGATACCGATTGCGAGTCTGTCTGCCGTGCGTTCGTTTAAACGGGTCAAGCTTCCTTCAGGTCTTCGCCGGCTTGGCTGTTTCACCGGCCATATACACACCGCCCACCGCCAGAACCATACCGGCCAGCGCTAAACCGCTCAGTGTTTCGCCGAACAACACCCAGGCAATGATGGCGGTGCTCGGCGGCGTCAGATAGAACAGCCGTGCAACGTTGACCGCACTGCCACTGCGAATCAGCACGTTGAGTAGGCTGATCGCACCGAACGAGAGAACCAGCACCAACCAGAGCAAAGCGAAGACGAAATGCGGAGTCCAGTCGATGCTCATGCTTTCGGTTGCTCCGGCCGCAATCGCGGTGAGCACCGCTGCCGGCAAGAACTGGATCACCGAACCGGTACGCAGGTCGAAACGCGGGCAGAAGCGTTTCTGATACAGGGTTCCGAAGGTGATCGCCAGCAGTGCGACAATCGCCGGAATCATCATGGCAAGCAGCGGCACATCACCGAGCTTGTTGGCGACGACCAGCGTCACGCCAACAAAACCGAGGCCCAGCCCCGTCCACTGCCTGGCGCTGACGCGCTCGCCCAGCATCCAGCCGGCCCCACAGGCGGTCAGCAAGGGCTGCATGCCGACCACCAGCGCCGCTATTCCGGCCGGCAAGCCATGCTTGATCGACATGAAGACGCCGCCGAGATAAAAGGCGTGCACAAAAATACCCGTAACGCCGATATGAAGAATCTGCCGCGGATCGCGTGGCCACTGAGCGCGCGTGACCAGCGCGAAGGTCGTCATCAGGCACAGTACCAGAATGTAACGTGCAAGAAGGAAAGTCAGCGGATCAGCATAGGGCAGACCGAATTTGGCGCCGATGAAACCGGTGCTCCAGAGGAATACAAAAAGGACAGGAGCTAGCGCTTTAAGGGACGGCATGGCGTGCGGATTCGGCGAAAGCCGACACTATACCGCCCCCGTCACGGAACGCTCGAAATCATTGATTTGCTGGCTTGGGCATCGGAGCGAATTCAATCGGCACCCAACTGTAACGGCCCTTGCCATCCGCCCGGACATGGCCGAGCCCAGGGAATGGCAAGTGCATGCCGGCCACCAGGGATTTGCTGGAAGCCATATCCTTCATGATGCTGCGCCGGGTTGCGATGGCCTGTTTCTGGTCGATGTCGAACTCGATGGAAACGCCGGGCCGCGCGAACTGCACCGCGTGCGCGTGCACCAGATCCCCCCAGATCAGCAGTTTCTGTCCTTCGGACTCAACGGCAAACGCGGTGTGGCCCGGCGTATGGCCGTTGGCCTTGACGGCCTTGATTCCGGGAACCAGCACGCTGCCCTGCGTAAAGGTGCTCCATTGCCCGCTGCTCAAATACGGGGCCGCACTGTCGCGCGCCATTTTGAAGAAGGGCTGGACTTCCTTGGGTGCACCATCGGCGACTGTCTGCGATAGCCAATAATCGCCATCCTCCTGGGCAACCAGAATCTTCGCTTTCGGGAACAGCGGCTTGCCGTCGGCGTCATTCAGCCCGCCCACATGATCGGCATGCAGGTGAGTGATGATGACCATATCCACCTGGGCGGGCTCGTAGCCGGAAGCCTTCATGTTCTGCAGAGCGTAACCCAAAGACGGGCCAAACAGTTTGGCGGCACCGGTATCGACCAGCACCAGATGACTGCCGGTGTTGATCAGATAGGCATTGACCGCCGTCTGCATCTTCGGATTGCCGACAAACATCCGGGCCAGCAGAACCTGCAATTCAACCGTACTGGTGTTTTTCAAAAGCTTGGTGTCAAGCTCGATCATCCCGTCGTAAAGCGCCGTGATTTCGAACTTGCCGAGCTGTGCGCGGTAATAGCCGGGCACCTGCGTTTGAACCTGCGGTGCTTCTGCCTGGGCGAGCGGCGCGAAGCCCATGAGGACAGCCAGACCAAAGGCCACAACATGCCGGATAAGTTTGTTCATCGAACTATCTCCTCTAAAACTTGTTTGATTTGATTACCGCCTGGCCGAAGAACGCCGTGCTCACTGCTGCTTTTTGCTCAGCAAATCCTTCAGATTGGCAAAGGGCTGCGCGGTGGCGCGATTCACCTCGGCCTTGGTGCCGAGACCGGCTCCCGCCTGGCGTGCCGCTTCGGCGTCACGTTCCCGCGAATGCTCGTTGTCGTGGCAATACAGACACAACAGTTCCCAGTTGCTGCCATCCGGCGGGTTGTTGTCGTGGTTGTGATCCTTGTGATGCACGGTAAGCTGCTGCAAGTTTTCACGCACGAATTCTCGCGCGCAACGTCCGCAGATCCATGGATAGATCTTCAGCGCCTGCTCACGATAGCCGGCTTCGCGCGACTGACGATTGCGAATCGCGTCGGCAACGACCTGATCGAGGCGGGAACCTAGTGGCTTGTTCGGTGGCATTCCTGATGATCCGAGGAGGGCGGGAGTGAGTCTCCAGACGTTGAATTATGGCTATCGCGCCGTGCGCTGACAAGCCTGAAGAATTACGCCCGGACGGCAATCAACGGCACCGTCATTTCGGCGTCGCTGATGCCGCCATGCACGCCGAGCATCGGATAGTGTCGCTCACCGGGAAGCATGTCCTTGATCGTCCAGTTATCCTTCATCACCAGCGTGTAGTCGCCGATGCGCGAGGCCAGGCGCGGGTGATAGGGCGGCGGCCCGAACCAGCCGGCGTCGATTAGATCGCTGCTTCGGTGCAAATCAACACAGTGATCCAGGTGTTGCTGCCCTTTGCATCGAGCAGCAGATTGCCGAACAGCGTGTCAAGAGCGGCCAGATTCAGCAAAGCCTGTTTGCTTTCGCAGCCGAAACTGTGTGAATGCGAATCGAGATAAGGGTAGTAGGCGTAGATGTAGCGCGGCGTTTCGGCCTCTCGTAGCAGAGTGGAAAGCTGCGCAAACATCTCCGGTATCGTGTTGTAGGCCAGACTGCGGGCGCCCCGTGAATGCCAGGCGTTGAAGGGACTGCCGACGATGTCCAGGGGTGCGATGACCCAGCAGTCACGGTCAAGCTGCTGGAAGAGTGACTGATGGTCGAAAAGCCTCGACGGCAGCTCTTCCGGCAGGAATTTCGCGGGCGCGCAACGCGGTGTCAGCGGCAGGATGGCCAGCGTCTGGTCGATTTCGTCCATGTGCATGTGCCAGCCTGTGAGGCCGTGTTGCGCCGGGGCAAGCCCGGTCATGAAGGTGGTGATGGCGCTGGCGGTGGTCGACGGAAACACCGATGTCATTGTGCCGATTGCGTGACGCTGAAGATTCGGACTGGCCGGGTGTCGTTCCAGCGTGCGCTGCCCGAGGCCGTCGATCACCAGCAGGACGATGTGGCGAGCCTCGCCCAGCTTTGCAGCGGGCAAGGCCTGCAGTTGATGGTATCGCCTTTGGGTACTGCCACAAGCCGTGGCAATACTCTGCATCAGGTTGACGATGCTGTTGCCGGCATAGTCCGGCAAGCGAGTGGTGCCAATAGGATCAGTAGAACGAGTCGAACTCATGAAAATCGATTGTGTGTCAACGGAAAAGGGGGCTTGCGCCCCCTTGATGATTCAAGCAGACCGCAGATTACTTGGCGGCGACTTTCTTCTTGTCCAGCCTCAACTTGACGAAGGAACCAGGTGCGTCTTCAATCGCCTTCAGGGGGCCGTCACCCGGTTTGCGCGCGTCAATCTTCTCCTTGCCGCCGGCATGATCGGTCACCCACTGCTGCCAGTCCGTCCACCATGAACCCGGGTTCTGCGTCGCGCCGGCCAGGAAATCGTCGGACGATGCCGGCATTTCGGCGTTGGTCCAGAAGCCGTATTTATTGGCTACCGGAGGATTGATGATGCCGGCAATGTGCCCGGAACCGCCAAGGACGAACTTCACCGGTCCGGTGGGAAGCAATGCGCCCATGTACGTGCTCTTCCACGGGGCAATGTGGTCTTCAATCGCCGAAACGAAGTAGCACGGCGTCTTGACCTTGGAGATGTCGATCTTGGCGCCGCCCAGCTCGATGCCACCCGGCTCGCGCAGCTTGTTGCCCAGATAGAAATTGCGCAGGTAGAAACTGTGCATCGTCGCCGGCATGCGCGTCGAGTCGGAATTCCAGTAGAGCAGATCGAACGGAAAGGATTCCTTGCCCATCAGATAGTTGTTGACGGCGAATGACCAGATCAGGTCGTTGGCCCGCAGCATGTTGAAGGTGCCGGCCATGTCGGAACCGTCGAGGTAACCGCGCTCGTTCATGCGCTTCTCGAGGCTATCGACGGTGGACTCGTCAAGGAAGACCTTGAGTTCGCCCGGCTCGGAAAAGTCGAGCATGGTCGTGAAGAAGGTCGCCGAATTGATGCGCTTGTCCTTCTTGGCGGTCATGTAGGCCAGCGTGGACATCAGCAGGGTGCCGCCGAGGCAATAACTGGCCGTGTTGATCTTGCTTTCGCCGGTTATCTTTTCGACGGTGTCGACGGCTACCATCGTGCCTTCCAGCAGATAGTTTTCGAAGTTCTTCTTGGCGTGACGCTCGTCGGGATTGACCCAGCTTATGATGAACGTGGTGTGACCCTGATCGGTAGTCCATTTGACGAAGGAATTCTTTTCACGCAGGTCAAGAATGTAGAACTTGTTGATCCACGGCGGCACGATCAGCAGCGGCTTCTTGAATTGCTGCGGTGTTGCCGGATCGTACTGGATCAGCTGGAACATTTCGTTCTGGAAGACGACCTTGCCCGGTGTGGTGGCGACATTCTTGCCGAGCTCGAAGGCGTCGGGGTCGGTCATGCGGATCTTCAGCTTGCCGTCACCGGCCTCCAGGTCACGCAGAAGATTGTCGAATCCACTGATCAGGTTCTTCCCGCCGCTGTTCATCGTCTCGCGGACGACTTCCGGATTGCTCATTGCGAAGTTCGTCGGAGACATGGCGTCGATGTACTGACGGGTGAAGAAATCGACCTTCCGATGCGTCGACTCGTCAAGGCCTTCCGTCTCGGCAACGATATTATTCATGTGGCCGGACGTGATCAGGTAGGACTGCTTGATGAAATCGAACAGGAAGTTGCTCTCCCATTCATCGTCCTTGAAGCGCTTGTCCGACTTTGCGGGAACGGCAACGGGCGCTACCGATGTGGAGCCCATCATCTTCGATGCCGAGTACTGCCAAAGCGAAACATAGTCGCGCATCATTTTCATTTGCGCTTCCATCAGTTTTTGAGGGTCGGCCAGCAGGCGTGAAGCGAGATCCGAGAACGCCTTGGCAATTCCCATCTCGTCCGCCGGCATCGAGATTCCCTCGCTCGCCTTCTTGTCGATGTACTTGGCCATCATTTGCGAAGCGCGCTTGGCCACTTCGGAATAGCTCTTAATAAGCTCTGCAGGATCAGGCATGGTCTTGCCTTCGTCCGTTTTGTTCTGCTGCGACATCGAATAACCTCCTTGAACTGGTACTCAATAAAGTGATAGGGACGCCTTACAATACACGGAGGCGGATGGATAAACCGCAAGAAACCTTAAACTTTGACCGTGAAGAACGACCTGTTCGGCACTAAACCTGAATAATATAGCATTCGGGGCGCACTTTGGCACCGCTTTAGCAGGAAAATATCCTGCAATCCGGTTCGTTTGCAACCCGGAGGGCCTTGCAGAACGGCCAGCAGGGGTTCTGCTCGAAGGCGTCCGGAAGCCCTTTAGCGCATCCGCTGCAGGATGCCTTCGAGCTGATCGAGATTGCCGAATTCAATCTGGATTTTGCCGGCACCTTTCTTGTTGGTAACGATTTCTACCTGCGCACCGAGAAAATCCGATAGCTCTTCCTGCAAACGCTGCACGTCGCGATCCGGCTTCCGGGCTTCGACCTCTCGCGGTGGCTTGAGTGCGTGTTGTGCCAGCCGCTCGGCATCGCGTACCGACAAACCTTTTTGCACCACCCGCTGGGCAAGCTGAATCTGCAGCACGCCGGACAAAGGCAACAAGGCACGGGCATGGCCCATCTCGATCTCTCCGCGCATCAGCAATTCCTGCACCGGCTCCGCCAACTGCAACAGACGCAGCAGATTTGACGCGGCGGGCCGCGAACGACCGACCGCATCGGCTGCCTGCTGGTGCGTCATCGAAAATTCGTCGATCAGCCGCTGCAGCCCCTGTGCCTCTTCCAGCGGGTTGAGATTTTCGCGCTGGATGTTTTCGATCAGAGCCATGGCCAGCGCCGATTCATCCGGGATTTCGCGAATCAGGGTTGGAACTTCGTGCAGCCCGGCCATTTGCGCTGCACGCCAGCGGCGCTCACCGGCGATGATTTCATAGCGGTCTTCGCCCGACGCATTGTCGACCGGCCGGACGAGGATCGGCTGCATCAAACCCTGAACGCGAATCGAGGCGGCCAGTTCTTCAAGCGCTGCGCTGTCCATCCGGGTGCGCGGCTGATACTTGCCGGGCTGCAGATCGCCGACCGGAAGCGCGCG
>NZ_FLQY01000356.1 GCF_900089945.1 Candidatus Propionivibrio aalborgensis
TTGCCGACGCCGCCTTTCTGGTTGGTCACGGCCAGTATCTTTGCCAACTCAACTCCCCCCTGAACTGTAAGCGTCGGCACTGCGCATGACGACCAGATGACGCTCCCCCTCAACTCCCGGTACCTGCAGGCGATGAACGACGTCGAGCCGCACATCGGCGGGCAGGCGCTCAATTTCATCGTGCGGCCAGACTCCCTTCATGGCCAGCCACCGTCCTCCCGCGCCCAGCAGATGCCTTGTCAAACCGACAAAATCAGCCAGCTCGGAGAAGGCACGCGACACGATCGCGGCAAAGCCGATCGACGGATGATACTGTTCGACTCGTCCGCAGTGAACGGAAATATTGGGCAAGGTCAGTTCAATCATGGCCTGCTGCAGAAAAGCGGTCTTCTTCGAATTGCTGTCAAGCAAGGTTACGTGTAAATCCGGCCGGGCGATAGCCAGGGGAATTCCCGGCATGCCGCCGCCGCTACCTACATCCAGAAGCCTGCCCGGCGGAACGTAAGGCAGCACGGCTAGCGAGTCGAGCAGATGATGGCTGAGCACCTTGTCCGGGTCGTTCAGCGCCGTCAGGTTGTAGGTTCTATTCCACTTGCACAGCAGTTCCGCAAACGCCAGCAGGCTGGCCTGCACCGCACCGGGCACCTCGATACCCATCGCGTCCAGGCCGTGCCCGAGTTGCACCGCCTGACGCGTTGACTCACGCACTTCAGGCAATCTTGCGTGACGCATCCAAGGCGCCGCGCCTGAGAGAAACGAGCAAGATCGAGATCGCCGCCGGTGTCACGCCCTGAATCCGCGAGGCCTGGCCAATTGTCTCCGGCCTGTGCCGTATCAGCTTTTGTCGGATCTCGTTCGACAGGCCGCCAATCCGGCTGTAGTCGAAATCCACTGGTAAACGTGTTTCTTCATTGGACAGATTTCGCGCAACCTCTTCGAGCTGACGGTCGACATAGCCCTGGTACTTGGCCTGGATTTCAACCTGTTCGATGACCAATGCATCTGACAATCCGGCATCGATGGGCGATGCATCCGACGGCTCGTTCCATTGGAGGCCCATCAAGGTCGAATAGCTCACGTCCGGGCGCCGCAACAGATCGTACAACGTGTATTCCCGTTCGATCGGCTTGCCCAGTACGCGGGTTGTTTCATCGGCCGACACTTTGGACGGATGCACCCAAGTCGACCGGAGACGCTCCTGCTCGCGCGCAACCGCCTCGCGTTTCGTGCAGAAGGCCGACCAGCGCACGTCGCCGACCAGACCAAGCCGTCGTCCGTGCTCGGTCAGGCGCATGTCGGCGTTATCCTCACGCAAGGAAAGTCGGTACTCGGCGCGACTGGTAAACATGCGATAGGGTTCGGACACGCCTCGCGTGATCAGGTCGTCGACCAGTACGCCAAGATAGGCCTCGTCGCGGCGCGGCGTCCAGGCTTCCTTTCCTTTGACCTGCAGGGCCGCATTGGCACCGGCCAGCAGGCCCTGCGCCGCCGCTTCTTCATAGCCTGTCGTTCCATTGATCTGGCCGGCAAAAAAGAGGCCGCCTATGGCCTTGGTTTCAAGCGAAGCGTGCAGGCTGCAAGGATCAAAGTAGTCGTATTCGATGGCGTAGCCGGGGCGCAATATGTGGCAATTTTCCAGGCCGCGCATCGAGCGCACCAGTTCCAGCTGAACGTCGAAGGGCAAACTCGTTGAAATCCCGTTCGGGTAGATTTCGTTGGTCGTCAACCCCTCCGGCTCAAGAAAGACGTTGTGGCTGTTCTTGTCGGCAAAGCGGTGGATCTTGTCTTCGATCGACGGACAGTAGCGCGGCCCGACGCCTTCGATCACGCCGGCATACATCGGCGAGCGATCCAGATTGGCGCGAATGATGTCGTGCGTCCGCTCGTTGGTATTGGTGATCCAGCAGGGCAACTGCTGCGGGTGCTGGCTGGCCCTGCCGAGAAGCGAAAATACCGGCAAGGGGTTGTCCGAGTGCTGCTGCTCGAGCTGCGCGAAATCGATGGTATTGCCATCAAGGCGCGGCGGCGTGCCTGTTTTCAGGCGTCCAACGGGGAGCTGCAATTCGCGCAAGCGCGCGGCCAGCGAAATCGATGGCATGTCGCCCATGCGCCCGCCGGTGGTATTGGACATGCCGACGTGAATCAGGCCGTTGAGAAAGGTGCCGGCGGTCAGCACGACGGCGCGTGCCGCAAAACGCACCCCGAGCTGTGTAACCGCCCCGGTCACCCGATCGCCCTCGACGAGCAGATCGTCGCAGGCCTGGGCAAACAGGGTCAGATTCGGTTGATTCTCCAGTCGGCGGCGGATCGCCTGCCGGTACAGTACCCGATCGGCCTGCGCGCGGGTCGCGCGCACGGCTGGACCCTTGCTCGAATTGAGGATGCGAAACTGGATGCCCGCTTCGTCGGTTGCGGCGGCCATTGCACCGTCCAGCGCGTCGACCTCCTTGACGAGATGCCCCTTGCCGATGCCGCCGATCGAAGGGTTGCAGCTCATGGCGCCCAGCGTGTCCAGGTTGTGCGTGAGCAGCAGCGTCTTCGCGCCCATGCGCGCGCTGGCAAGCGCGGCCTCGGTGCCGGCATGTCCACCGCCAATAACGATCACATCGAAACGATCAGGAAACTGCATGAGAAGTCCGCGAAATCCGGGAACGCCGAAGGGATGCGGATTCTACGCCAATTCGCTGAAAAATAACAGGTTTCGGCCGATTCATGAGCTTCTTCGCCGCATTTTATCGAGTCGCGCCATCGCGCAACAGCGTATGGTATGACGTTCCGCTTGCCCGCCGAAGCACAGTCGCGTAAGGTGCTTTCATGGGTACATCCGATCTCAACGACATTGCCGATATTCAGCACAGGCTGGGGAAGGAACTGGCACGCATGCGGGTGTTGCTGGTCGATCGGCACGCCAGCGCGCGCAATTCCATGCGCATCATTCTGTCGAGCCTCGGGATCACCGCCGTCCATAACGCAGGAACTTCGGCGGAAGTATTGCGGCAAGTCAAAGCGTATACGTTTGACATCATTCTCTCCGACTACCACCTCGATGACGGCCGCGACGGCCAGCAGCTGCTCGAGGAGTTGCGTCACAAGAATCTGATTTCGCTATCGACCGTATACATGGTCGTTACGGCCGAACGCGCCTATCAGAACGTGGTATCCGTTGCCGAACTCGCGCCGGACGATTACCTGATCAAACCTTTTACCGCCGATCAGTTCCACAGTCGTCTGATCAAGACCATCTACAAGAAGCACTTCTTCGAAAAGGTATTCGGGCATCTGGACAATGGCGCTTATGCCGAAGCGCTGGCGGCTTGCGACAGCCTGATCGGCAAGGAGGACGCGTATCTTTATGACATCCTGCGTTTCAAGGGCGAGATTCTGAACGTACTCGGTCGGCACGAGGAAGCCAAGGCGGTCTATCAGCAGGTGCTTGACCATGCCATGGTGCCATGGGCGCGCATGGGTCTGGCCATTGCGTTGCGCGGTATGGACGAGCTGGCCGAGGCCGAGGAAATGGGTGCGTCGGTGATCGACGACTTTCCCGAGTATCTGGCGGCGTATGATTTCGTCGCCAGCGTTCGCGAAGAGATGGGAAAGCTCGCCGAAGCCCAGCAAGTACTGCAGAAGGCCACGGTGATATCGCCCAACAATTCGGTGCGTCAACGCATGGTCGGCGACGTGGCCGTCCGCAACGATGATCTCGATGCCGCCGAACGCGCTTACGGCAAGGTACTCGAACGCCATCAAGGCTCGTCGCTCAAGGTCCTCGACGACTACACCAATCTGACGCGCGTCATGCTCGACAAGGGACACACCGAGGGCGCCAAGAAAGTTACCCAGGATCTCCGTCGCGACTGGCGTGGCAACAAGCAGGGCGAGCTTGCCGCGTTGATCATGGACAGTCTGTGCTGCGAACAGGAAGGCGAGCCGGCCAAGGCCAAACAGGCGCTCGAAAAGGCGCTTGAACTACGCAGTTCGCTTGGCGATTCCGACCAGAACGAGTTCTCGCAGAAGATCGCCGTCGATCTGGCCCACGCCTGCCTGGCTTCTGGCGATGAAAAGATGGCGCAGGAGATCCTGAGCAAGGTCGCTGCCGAAAACCACGAAGACCGCAGCATGATCGCCCAGATTCAGGGCGTCTTCTCCAAGACAGGCCACGAAGAAGCAGGCCAGTCGATGCTCGCCCAGGTCGGCAAGGAGATCGTCGAACTCAACAATCGAGGCGTTCTGGCCGCGCGCAGCGGAGATATCGAAACCTCAGTGCAGATGCTGATCGAAGCAGCCGAGCGTGTTCCCAATATGCAGTTCCTGGTCAACGCCACCAAGGCGATCTTCACCCTGCTTGACCGAAAGGGCTGGGACGAGGAGATGGGAGATCGCGGCGTACGCTACCTGCAAATGGCCCAGTCGAAGGATCCGCGAAACGCCAAGGTCATTTCAGCGCGCGAGCTCTATCACAAGGTGGCTCGAAAGTTCGGAATAGAAGTCGTCCCGATCGGCGGCGTTCGCACTGCCGGCGAAAAGAGCGGCGGGTAGGGAATCGGGTTTTCGATCGCCGGCTGCTGCTCAATCGCGGGTCGGCGGAATGCTTTTTCGTATCGTCTTGAGCAGGCGCATGATCGGCGTCGGCAGCGCCGCGGTGTCGACCTCGCCGTGCTCCAACCATTGCCACCCCGCTTCAGCAACAAGATGAGGCGTCGCTTTAACGGTGCATAGCAAGGGCAGGATATTCAGGCGGAGATGGCTGAATGTATGCTTGAGCGATGGCAACACCTGCGCTTCGAGCAGACGACAGCCGTGGCGCCGCGCAAATTCGCTGGCTCCTGCCCCAGTTCCCTCGGGCAGGGATAGCAGGCCGCCCCAGATCCCGACCGGCGGCCTGCGTTCCAGTAAGAAACGATTACCGTCGGTAAGCAGCAATAAGGTCGTATCGCGTTCGGGTAGCACTTTCACAGGTCTGGCGACCGGCAATTCGGCTTGCCGGCCATCGAGCCGGGCAATGCACATCGCATGCAACGGGCAGGCTTCGCACGACGGCTTGCGGCGTGTGCACACCGTTGAGCCGAGGTCCATCAGACCCTGGGTGTAGGCTTCGATATGCTTTGCTGGAAGCAGGGTTTCGGCCAGTGACCACAGCACGTTTTCCGTTGCTGCCGACCCGGGAAATCCATCGATGCCAAAGCAGCGCGCCAGTACCCGCTTGACATTGCCATCAAGGATCGGTGCGCGATGGCCGAAGGCAAAGACGCTGATTGCCGCCGCCGTCGAACGCCCAATTCCCGGCAACTCGCAGAGTGACTGCAGGTCGCGCGGAAACTCGGCCCGGTAGTCGGCAACGATGGCTTGCGCGCAGCGATGCAGATTGCGTGCCCTGGCGTAATAACCCAGCCCGGCCCATAGTTCGAGCACTGTGGCAAGCGGCGCCAGGGCCAAAGCCTCGATCGTCGGGAAGCACTCAACAAAGCGCGCGTAATACGGAATCACCGTGCCGACCTGGGTTTGCTGCAGCATGATTTCGGAGAGCCAGATGCGGTATGCGTCGCGCGTATTCTGCCAAGGCAGATCGTGGCGGCCATGATGGCGTTGCCAGTCGATCAGCCGGGTGGAAAAAACCCTTGCGGATCGGTTTTCCCTCATGGGCACACTGGAAAAGCGCCGCCTGTTTGCTCAAGTCTCTGCTCAAGTTCCTCGACAGCCGCCCCAGGCGGGGCGATAATCGGGACGTCGTACATCTCGTCTTCCTGCGCCAGACTGACATTCCGGAGGCAATCGAGGCATTGCATTGACATAACGAACTCCTGAACCTCTCTGATCGCCGCAGATCTTAGCATGCCCACCCCGCCCATTCTGACCCCTTCCTGATTCCCTGATGACGCTGTCAACCTCCACCGAAAACTGCCCTGATTTGCTGACGTCAGGAATTGATCTCCCCTGTGCGACTTGCGATACCGGACGTTCGCTGGCCGCCCTGGGCTTTTGCTGTCGCGACTTCCGCAGCACGCTCGGCTGCTTTGCCACGGGTGTGACCGTCGTTACCGCACTGGCGCCGGATGGCGAGCCGATTGGACTGACGATCAATTCATTCAATTCGGTATCGCTGGACCCGCCGCTCATTCTCTGGAGCCTGTCCCTGGGTTCGCCCATGCTGAACGCGTTCCAGCGGGCCAGCCATTATTCGGTCAATGTTCTTTCGGTTGACCAGCAGAATCTCTCGGACCGTTTTGCGGAGCGCCGCGTCGATCACTTCGTCGACCTGCCGCAACGCGCGGGGCTGGGCGGCGCGCCGCTGATCGAAGGTTGCTGCGCCTGGTTCGAATGCGCCAACCAGACGCAGTATCCGGGTGGCGATCATCTCATCTTCGTCGGACTTGTCGAGCGATTTGCCCGCGGCAAAGCCGAGTCCCCGTTGCTCTTTCACGACGCCCGTTATTGCCGGATAGACGCCTCCCGAACGACGGATTGAATCGGATCGGGTAAACTGCGGGCTGACGTTTCAGTCATCAACTGCAGCTAACCGGGGTTTCACATGGCAAACAAACAACATTCTTCTTCGATGATCCTGACGATCACGGTCGTCGTGGCAATCGTCCTGATGATCATCATCTGGCCACTGTCAATGCTGGGCAAGGGACCGTCGGCTACAGGCAGTGGCGACGAAGTCGAGTTGCGTATCCTGCCGGTGGCGCGAATCGAGATGAAAAAAGCAGTCGTAGTATCCGACGGCAAACCGCGCGATGGCGCCACGATCTACAACGCGTCCTGCGCGGCTTGCCATGCCAGCGGAGCTGCAGGAGCACCGAAAACGGGTGACAAGGCAGCCTGGGCGCCGCGCATTGCGGCGGGTACAGCGACCCTGCTCAAGAACGCGACCAATGGCAAAGGCGCGATGCCGCCACGAGGCGGAGCCTCTGATCTTAGCGATGAGGAGCTGAAAGCCGCGGTGAATTACCTGGTCGGCAAGGCCAAGTAGGCGAGTCCGGCTACGGAATCCAGCTTCTACTTCGCGGAGTAAAAAGAGGGGGAGGCCTTTGTAAGGCCTCCCCCTTTATCCTGACCCGAGGGGGTATCGGATCAGGTTGCTGCTCAAGGTATTCGCTGCTTACTTGGTCATCGGAGCTGCAGTAGCAGGTGTGGCGGGGTGTCCGGCCTCGACCGCTTTCTCTGCAGGCATCACTTCGGGCTTGGCGGCTGCCTTGCCCTTGACGGTCTTGGTTTTGGTCTTGGCTTCGACTTTCTTTTCTTCTGCCGTGGCTACCGGGGCGGCTTCAGCCTTCTTTTCTTCAACTTTCATTTCCGGCTTGCTGGCGGTAGCCGCTGCGGCAGGGGCTGTGGCTGCTGCGGCAGGAGCTACAGTCGCCGCAACCGGCTTGGCTGGGGCTGGTGCTGCGGCCGGAGCCTGGGCGTAGGCGGCGGTTCCGAAAGCAGCGGCAATGGCAAGTGCAATGATGTTCTTAAGCATGTTTATCTCCTGGTGATGGTTGGGTTCTTCAATCGGCCGCCACGTTTTCAAGATTCGTTGCGGCCTTGCAGACATCAACGCGACCGGTTGCCATAGGGTTGTCAATGATTGCGTAACGCCGCGTAACGCTTTGTGACAGCGTCATCGCGCGGCTGGAGTCAGGCTGAACGGATTTGTGTCAGATAGGCTTTTCGGCGGAGTCCAGCTTCTCGCGGGGCGCTCCCGGATTGCCGGCCAGCATGGCCTTCATGGCCGACAGGCGCGCAGCACCGCCGGCCTTGTCGGGCGCACTGTCCGTCTTTCCGCCCGAGAAACGCAGATCGTCCTTGCCCATCTCGGCGATGAAGCGTGAGGCTTCGCATGGTATGAGTTCGCGCCCCTGTTTGCGCTTCTCGCAGTAGCTCAGGTGCAGCGAGCGCTGGGCGCGGGTGATGCCGACGTACATCAGGCGGCGCTCTTCCTCGATCTTGTCGGCATCCTGCGATTCACGATGCGGCAGCATGCCCTCCTCGACGCCGATCAGGAAAACGTGCTTGAACTCCAAACCCTTGGCCGCGTGTAGGGTAGACAACTGAACCGCATCGGGCCGGCCGCCACCGTCCTGTTTGTCCAGCAAATTGATCAGCGCAATCGTCTGCGTCAGCTCGATCAGGCTCTTGCCGTCCTCCTCGCCTTTGGCGACCAGCCACTTCGTAAGTTCCAGGACGTTTTCCCAGCGTGCCAACGCGATCCGTTTGTCATCCTCGTCGTGCAGCCAGGCTTCGTACCCGATGGCCGTCAGCAGATCGTCCATCACCGGCTCGACCGGCTCCCTGGTAGCGCGATACTCCAGGCGGTTGATGAACTCGCAGAACTCGAGCAGGGGAGCAAGCTGGCGCGCCTGCACGCGATGTGCGAAGCCTTCCTCGAAGGCTGCGGCAAACAGCGAAAGGTGACGTTGGCCGGCATAGGCGCCGAGCGCCTCCAGCGTTGTTCCGCCGACCCCGCGCCGGGGCGTCGTCACGGCGCGGATGAAGGCCGGGTCATCGTCGTTGTTGGCCAGCAGGCGAAGGTAGGCGGTGATGTCCTTGATCTCTGACTTGTCGAAAAACGATTGCCCTCCCGAGAGCAAATACGGAACACGCTGGTCGCGCAGATGCTGTTCGAGTGCACGCGCCTGAAAGTTGCCGCGATACAGAACAGCGTAGTCTGCAAACGTCCCGCGATGCTCGAACCGATGTGCCTGCAGTTTCATCACCACCGACTCGGCCTCTTTCTCATTGTCCTTGCACACCGTCACGGTGATCGGGTCGCCGTGACCGATGTCGGACCACAGCTTCTTGTCGAACAGCTTTTCGTTGTGCGCAATCAGCGCGTTCGCGGCTTTCAGGATGCGCACCGTCGAACGGTAGTTCTGTTCGAGCTTGATCAGCTTGAGGTTCGGGTAATCGCGCGGCAAACCGCGCAGGTTTTCGATGTCGGCACCGCGCCAGCCGTAGATCGCCTGATCGTCATCGCCCACCGCAGTGAACGCCGCACGCGGCCCGGCCAGTAGCTTGAGCAACGCGTACTGGCAGGCGTTGGTGTCCTGGTACTCATCGACCAACAGATAGCGCAAGCGGTTTTGCCACTTGCCGAGCACCGCCGGATGCGCCTCGAACAGTGCAACCGGTAGCGCGATGAGATCGTCGAAGTCGACCGCCTGATACGCCTTCAGCCTAGCCGAGTAACTGGCGTAAGCGCGCGCGGCAAGCATTTCGGTTTCATTCCGCACTCCATTGAGTGCATCAATTGGGGAGATCAGCGCGTTCTTCCAGCCGGATATCACCGACTGCAGGCGGCGGATGGTCGCCTTGTCCGTACTGCCTGCCAGGTCCGAAACAATGGCGAAACAGTCGTTGGCGTCGAAAATCGAGAAGCGCGGTTTGTAGCCCAGTTCTTTGGCGTCCTCGCGCAGAATGCGCACGCCGAGCGAATGGAAGGTGGATACCGTCAGTCCCGACGGCTTGGCTTTGAGCAGTTGACCCACCCGTTCCTGCATCTCCTTGGCCGCCTTGTTGGTGAAGGTGATCGCGGCGATGTTGGACGGGCTGAAACCGCATTCCTCGATCAGATAGGCGATTTTTTGTGTAATGACGCGTGTCTTGCCGGAACCGGCGCCAGCCAGCACCAGCAGTGGACCGTCAAGATAGCGAATGGCTTCGCGCTGGGGAGGATTGGGTAATGAGGACATTTAGGAAATTTCATGGCGTAGCCAGGCTACGTAGAGTTGTACGGGAAAGCCAGCGTGGCTGCTGGCTGTCAACAGCCGTCACGATTTTGAGTCTGACTGCCTGGAGCGGACTCTGAACGGTCCTACAGCCTTTTGAAAAGCTGACCTTAGAACGTAGAAGTGAGAGGGCGAGCGGCCTTATCGCGAAGCGCCCCCCGACGATGCCAGGTTAGAGCGCACTTGCCAGTACCTTTCTAGCTTCAAGTTCGACAAACGAAGCTTTGTTCGTGAGCACGGCTACGTAGTGAGGATCCGTTCGGTCGAGCATTAGTGCTGGAAGGGCAAGGTAACTACAGTAGTTCTTTAGATCAGTACTGCCAACATCTCCTGAATGTGCGACGAGATGCCGCAGCAACTTACATTCAGTTCGAGGATGCGGTGGTGTTGTGTGGTCGACGTAAAGCGGGTAATCATTCTTGGAAGGGTAGGACAGTTCGATTATTTGAAAAAGCAGAAGAATCTTAACAAATGGATCGTCACGGGGGACTGCAATTGCCCAGAGACGCAGCTGTAGTGCTAGCTCATACGACCAAGCTAGCGGCTCTATGGTTTTAGGCAGTGCGTAGCAAATGCTGTAACGAGCGGTGAATGAGGCAGTTACAGTCCTTCTGCACATCTCGGCGCGGATGCGACAATTGGTCAAGAAGTAGAGCCGATCCAACTCGCGGTCGACACGATACTGAGCCGTACCATCTTCTTCATTAACAGAGGCTACGGTTATATATGTGCCGTCCTCTTGGGTGGCGACATGCATATCCTTCGGCAAAGCCTGTTGAAATAGTGCGACATCGATGTCTAGCGATGTTCCATATAGAACTATCAACTTGAAGAGAGTGGACATGTGGTGCGCTCAAACAGGTATTCAGACGCAAAAGCGCCCAGATCATTGCCAATCATACGGACAGAGCGATCCAAGCAGGGAGAAATGGGTCTGGCTCGATCCAAATTCTGCTTCGCTGCCCCCGGAAACTGTCGTGCTATCCCTGCCATTCTGGAGGGATAACGATCAGAATTGGCAGGCATCTACACCACCTCGACCCGCAGCCCGACACGGGCAGCGGCTGCGCACTGTCGCGCATCGGCGGACACGAAAACATCGGCCTTAAGAGCCACGGCGCTACCTACGTGTATGGCGTCCATGCCGCGCAATACGTTGCTTTCGAGACACGACACCGCCTCGCCCAACACCGCTGGGGTCAGGTCGCATACGGCGGCATCCTCAATGTCTGTCAGCAACAATGACTTCAGCTGCCGATATTGCGTGTCGGTGATTTTGCCCTCACGGCGCAGTCGGCAAAACGCTGAAATAATCTCGGGCAGCGCAATGCCGGACAAACCGATCTCTGTTGCCCGGTCGCACCACTCAAGCACTGCGGCGGTTCCTGCTTCACTGACATAGCGTTTGGCGAATGCTGAGGTATCAAAGAAAACGCGCATCACAAACCAGCTTCGCGCTCTTCGAGAATCATGCGACTGATGGCAACTCCATCCAGCACCAGGGGTTGCACCTTGCGCCCCTTCCACGAAGGAAGCTCTGCCACGACCGGGACAATGTCAGCGATTGGCTTGCCGTTACGCAGCACCCGAACGGATTCGCCCGATGCGACGAGGTCGAAATACTGCTTGGCATGGTTGCGCACTTCAGTGAATGTCGCTTGTTTCATGGCCATCTCGATATGTACAGAAGGATGTGATTATAAATGTACATTCTGATTGCTGCCCGCAATTTAGAGCACAGAACGGGGGCTTCAGAGACATCGAACGCCGTCCAAAGTCATGCCCGTTAGAGGTAATTGGCGACCAGCAAAGTGGCCAGCAGGACCGCAATCAAGCCCAGCATACGGTTCTGTTGCCGTTGAGCCGCAGCAAGCTCCGCCAGCAACGGCGCCAGATCGGAAGCTTTCTCCCGGCTCAGTGCCTGATGCACCAGGCGCGGCAATTGCGGCAAGGTACGCGCCCAGTTCGGCGCTTCCTGATTGATCCCGCGCACCAGCGCGCGCCAGCCGATCTGCTCTTTCATCCAGCGTTCGAGGAAGGGCTTGGCCGTCGTCCATAGATCGAGATTGGGGTCAAGCTGACGCCCCAGTCCTTCGATGTTGAGCAGTGTCTTCTGCAGCATCACGAGTTGCGGCTGGATATCGACATTGAAGCGGCGCGAGGTCTGGAAGAGTCGCAGCAAGACGCGGCCAAAGGAAATTTCGTGCAGGGGCCGGTCGAAGATCGGTTCGCAAACCGCGCGGATGGCCGATTCGAATTCATCGACGCGGGTGTCGGCCGGGGCCCAGCCGGCCTCGATGTGCGCCATCGCCACACGCTTGTAGTCGCGCTGGAAGAAGGCGAGAAAGTTCTGCGCGAGATAGTTCTTGTCGACGTCGGTCAGCGTACCGACGATGCCGAAATCGAGTGCGACGTACTTGCCGTGATGCACTTCGTCACTGGCAACAAAAATATTGCCGGGGTGCATGTCGGCATGGAAGAAGCCGTCGCGGAAAACCTGCGTGAAGAAGATCTCGACCCCGGCGCGCGACAGTGTCGGCAGATCGATCCCGGCGGCGGTCAGCGCTGTGGTCTGGCTGATCGGAATGCCGTGCATGCGTTCCATGACCATCACTGTCGTCGTGCAGTGATCCCAATACACGCTTGGCACCAGCAGCAATTTCGAACCCAGGAAATTGCGCCGAAGTTGTGAACAGTTGGCCGCCTCGCGCATGAGATCGAGTTCGTCGTAGAGATACTTGGCGAACTCGGCAACGACCTCGCGCGGCTTCAGCCGCTTGCCGTCGGACCAGACCTTCTCCAGCAGACCGGCCAGCGTGTCGAGTAATGCCAGATCGTGAGCGATGATGCCGCGCATGTTCGGGCGCAGGATCTTGACCGCTACTTCGTGCCCGCCATCCTCCGGGTGCAGGCGGGCGAAATGCACTTGGGCGACCGAAGCGCTGGCCACCGGGGTGGCATTGAATTCGGCGAAGACTTCGCTCGCTGGCCGGCCGTAAGCTTCCTCGATTTGCGCCAGCGCCAACCCCGGTGAGAAGGGCGGCACACGATCCTGCAGTTTTGCCAGCTCGTCGGCGATGTCCAGCGGCAGCAGGTCGCGGCGCGTCGACATGACCTGTCCGAACTTGACGAAGATCGGGCCCAGCGACTCCAGTGCCAGCCTGAGCCGCACGGCACGCGGCAAGGTGTTGCGTCGCCAGAAGTTCACAATGCGCGACAATGCGGCCAGTGTTCCACTCGGCTCGTGTTCGAAAATCATCTCGTCGATGCCGTAACGGCTGACGATACCGACGATTTTGGCGAGACGGAAAATGCGCATCGGGAGACTTGGGCAAAAAAGGCGAGTCTACCCTGAATCGGTACTAGCCGATTACTTCGATACGTTCAGCGCGCGCTAACAGGCTCCGGCAGCACGATATTCACTTCCAGCACTTCGTAGTTGCCCTGTTTTTCCAGCGACACCTTGATGTCGTCCGGATTGACCAGGACATATTTGGAAATGACGGCGATCAATTCCTGCTGCAGAGCCGGCAGGAAATCGGGCTTGGTGTTCTGGCCACTGCGCTCGTGCGCAATGATCAGCTGCAGGCGTTCCTTGGCAATAGTGGCTGTTTTCGGCTTGCTGCCGAAGATGAGAGAGAACAGGGACATCCTTATTTCCCCCCGAACATTCGCTTGAACAGACCCGGTTTTGTGTAATCGACAAAGCGTAGTGGCGGGGTTTCACCAAGAAATCGGCTGACGACATCGAGGTAGGCCTCGGAGACGTCGCTGCCAGAGACATGGACGGCTGGAGAGCCCTGATTGGACGACTGCAGAATGACCTCGGACTCGGGAATGACACCGATGATTGGCACCCGAAGGATCTCTTGCACATCCTTATAGGAAAGCATTTCGCCGTCCTCGACGCGCTTCGGCGAGTAGCGCGTGATGAGCAGGTGCTCCTTGACCGGCTCGTCGCCCGAGATGGCGCGGCGCGATTTGGCCTGGATGATGCCGAGTATGCGGTCGGAGTCACGCACTGACGACACTTCCGGATTGGTGACAACGATGGCTTCGTCGGCGAAAGTCAATGCCATGACGGCGCCACGCTCGATGCCGGCCGGCGAATCGCAGACGACATAGTCAAACCCCATGTGTTCAAGTTCCTTGAGCACTTTTTCGACACCTTCTTCAGTCAGCGCATCCTTGTCGCGCGTTTGCGAAGCGGGCAGTACGAAGAGGTTGTCATTGCTGCAGTGCTTGTCCTTGATCAGCGCCTGCGTGAGCGTGGCTTCCTCTTTGAGGACGTTGACCAGGTCATAAACGACGCGACGTTCGCAGCCCATGATCAAGTCGAGGTTACGCAGGCCGACGTCAAAGTCGATGACCGCGGTTTTAAAGCCACGCAGGGCGAGGCCGGAAGCAAAACTGGCGCTGGTGGTGGTTTTGCCCACACCACCCTTGCCGGAGGTTACGACAACGATACGAGTCAAGGATGTTTCTCCATAAAAAAAGGGGTAGATTTTACCTGTGGATCGGATTGCTTGCCGCGCCGCAGCCAGCGGGGCGACCACGTGGGGCGATCAATTTGTCTTCAGCGCCTCGATCGACAAGCGGCTATCCGTTCCGCCTTGGGTTTCGATAAGCTTAATCTGCGCCGACTGGCTGGCCAGTTGATCCGGGATTCCGGCCTCGAAAGTACGGTAAATGCCGGCGATTGAAACCAGTTCCGCTTCGAAGCGGGTGGTGAAGATGCGTGCATCCCTGGCACCGCTGGCTCCCGCCAGCGCCCGGCCACGCAATGGGGCGTAAATGTGAATACTGCCGTCGGCAATGACTTCCGCACCGGCATTGACGGCGGCCAATACCACCAGGTCGCCGCCCCGTGCGTAGATCTGCTGCCCCGAACGCAATGGGCGGTCGATGACCAAAGTCGGGGAAGAGGCCGGCTGGACGACCGGAGGTTCACTGAATGCTTCAGCAACAACAGCGGCCTCCTGAACCGGTTCGTCCTGAACGGCTGCCGCTGGAGCAGATTTCTCAATGCGGCGTGAAGATCGCTTGAAAGCCGTAAAACTCGGCAAGCCGGCGGCAGCAGCACTTTCGTGTAGCGCATCGCTGCCGCCACGAACACCGATGACACGCAGGCCGTGCTGGCTAAAGGTAC
Organism: Candidatus Propionivibrio aalborgensis; assembly: GCF_900089945.1. GTDB lineage: Bacteria > Pseudomonadota > Gammaproteobacteria > Burkholderiales > Rhodocyclaceae > Propionivibrio > Propionivibrio aalborgensis. The sequence continues at coordinate 14,860 of NZ_FLQY01000356.1, forward strand.
TGCATAGAGCCGCCCAATCAACAGCCTCCGAAACCTCGCCAGCGTCGATCCGGTCAAGTTCAAGGATGGCGGCGTCACGATCAAAGAACGCTTCCTCGCCGAACAGCTCGGTGGCCGCCCCGGCCAACGCTCCTGACTGCAATGAATGCAGCGTGACGCTGACAACGGGCAGCGTGGTGCCCTTGAATTCGATTAACGAGGTTTTTTTGCTAGTGCTGGTACGTGCCATGGGGGTTCGCAAAAGTGATGCGGCAATCCTGAAGGAAGCGAAGTTTAGCCCAGTCCAGAGCGGAAACGAAAGCGGAAACGAAATGCCTGGCAAGGCAAAGCTGAAAGTAAGTCAACTGGAGTTACAATCCTGCTGGTCGAACAAAACGCCCGCGCGGCAGTCCAAGCAGCCGATTGCGGCTACGCACCGGAAAGCGGCGGAATTTCGCTCCAGGGGCCGAGCCGGGACACGGCGAACGACAATCGGACAACCACAAACGCACCATGGAAAGCCACCGCGGACCGAGCGTCCGGCACGAATCATGAAGCCCATCCATACCGAGAACAACGCCGGCCTGAGGCTCGTCCAGGCCAGGGTATGCCTTGCAGTCCTGCTTGGTGTCTTGCTCGCTGCTTGCGGCAAAGCCCCAGGTGAGGCGGATGCGTCGACGCAACCCGTCAAGGCGGCGCTGACCGTCAGCACCACCGTACCGCAGCGGCTCGATTGGCCGGAAACCCTGCGTGCCAACGGCAACATCGCCGCCTGGCAGGAGGCCGTGATCGGCCCGGAACTGAGCAATTACCGGATTACCGAGGTCAATGCCAACGTTGGCGATGTCGTCAAGAAAGGCCAGGTTCTGGCGCGCATCGCCGCCGATACGGTCGAAAACGAACTGTCCGAAAGTCGGGCCGCCGTCGCCGAGGCCGAGGCCACGCTGGCCGAAGCCCGCGCCAACAACGCGCGCGCCAAGCAGCTCCGCGACAAGGGTTTCTACAGCCCGCAACAGGGCATACAGACGCAGACAGTTGCCGATACCGCACTGGCGCGCCTCAATGCCGCCAGGGCGCGACTGCAAACCGCGCAGTTGCGGCGTTCCAAAGCCGCAGTACTGTCCCCTGACGACGGAATCATCTCGGCACGCTCCGCCACCGTGGGGACGCTGACCCAGCCCGGCCAGGAACTGTTCCGGCTGATTCGCGGCGGCCGGCTCGAATGGCGCGCGGAAGTCACCGAAGCTGAAATCGCACGCCTCAAGCCCGGACAGGCAGCGGCCTTGAGCAGCCCCACCGGCGATGTGCTCGAAGGCGTGGTGCGTACGGTGGCACCGACCGTCGACCCGCAAACCCGCACCGCGCTGGTCTATGTCGACCTGCCGGCGAATGCGGCGCAGGCGCTCAGTGCCGGCATGTTCATCCGCGGCGAATTCAGCCTCGGCCAGAACCCGGCGCTGACCTTGCCGCAATCGGCCGTGGTCTTGCGCGAAGGCTTTGCCTATGTCTTCCTGCTCGAAAACGACAAGGTTAGCCAGCTCAAGATCGAGACCGGCCGCCGGATCGGAGATCGCATCGAAGTCAGCGGACTCGACCCGCAGGCCGAAGTTGTCGCCAGCGGTGCCGGCTTCCTGGCGGATGGCGATACGGTTCACGTCGTTGCGGCTCAGCCCGTCCCAGTCACGCCTCGATGAACGTTTCAACCTGGTCCATTCGCAACCCCATTCCGGCGGTGTTGCTGTTCCTGATGCTCACCCTGCTCGGCCTGATGGCTTTCAGGGGAATGAAGATCCAGCAATTCCCGGACATCGACCTGCCCACTGTCACCGTCACGGCGAGCCTGCCGGGTGCGGCTCCGGCGCAGATGGAGACCGAAGTCGGGCGCAAGATCGAGAACGCCGTTGCCACGCTGCAGGGCGTCAAGCACATCTACACCAGGGCCCAGGAAGGCACGGTCGTTGTCTCGGTCGAATTCCGTCTGGAGAAGCCGACGCAGGAAGGCATCGACGACGTTCGCGATGCCGTTTCGCGAATCCGCGCCGATCTCCCCGGCGAACTGAAGGACCCGGTGATTGCCCGCGTCAATCTCGCCGGTGCGCCGATCCTGACCTACACCGTCGCATCGTCCCGCATGGACGACGAGGCCTTGTCGTGGCTGGTGGACAACACGCTAACCAAGGCCATGCTCAGTGTGCGCGGCGTCGGCGCCGTCGCCCGTGTCGGCGGGGTCAGCCGGGAGATTCGCATCGAACTCGATCCGGCCCGCCTGCTCGCGCTGCACGCCACGGCGGCCGATGTTTCGCGCCAGTTGCGCCAGATGCAGCAGGATGCCTCCGGGGGGCGCGCCGATATCGGCGGCGCCGAGCAGACACTGCGGACGATCGCAACGGTGAATTCCGCCGAGGAAATCGGCGCCATGGAAATCGCCCTGGCCGACGGGCGCCGGGTCCGTCTCGACGAGTTGGCCACGGTCAGCGACACGGTCGCCGAACAACGTTCGACCGCCCTGCTCAACGGCAAACCTGTGGTCGGATTCGAAATCGTCCGCGCGCGCGGGGCAGGCGAAGTCGAGGTGGCCAGCGGCGTGCGCGCAGTGCTGGAGAAACTGAAGACGGAGCACCCGGACATCACCATCACCGAAGCCTTCAATTTCGTCGATCCGGTCATCGAAAATTTCGAAGGTTCGATGGCGCTGCTGATCGAAGGCGCCGTCCTGGCCGTCATTGTCGTCTGGCTTTTCCTGCGCGACTGGCGGGCGACCTTCGTCTCGGCCACGGCGCTGCCGCTGTCGATCATCCCCACCTTCGCCGCGATGTCGATCATGGGCTTCACGCTCAATGTCGTGACTCTGCTCTCGATGTCGCTGGTCGTCGGGATTCTGGTCGATGACGCCATCGTCGAAATCGAAAACATCATGCGCCACCTGCGCATGGGTAAAACGCCGCTGCAGGCCGCGATTGAAGCGGCCGACGAAATCGGCTTGGCGGTGATCGCCACCACCGCGACGCTGATTGCCGTCTTTCTGCCCACCGCGTTCATGGGCGGCGTGCCGGGCAAATTCTTCGTCCAGTTCGGCTGGACCGCCGCCATCGCCGTCTTCTTCTCGCTGGTCGTCGCGCGCATGCTGACACCGATGATGGCGGCCTACATTCTGCGTCTGCCGAAAAAGGCGCATCGCGAACCGCGCTGGATGGAAATGTACACTCGCTGGGCGACGTGGTGCCTGAAG
>NZ_FLQY01000357.1 GCF_900089945.1 Candidatus Propionivibrio aalborgensis
CCGATGACGCCGGCAAAGATGAGGAGCAGGGGCAAATCGGCGCCCTTCTTGATGAGCACCGGGCGCAGAAAGTTGTCGATACTGGCGACGACCAGACTCCATACCAGGAGGAATGATCCCCAGCCCGTGTCGCCCATCCAGAACATCCAGCCGACGGCGGGAAAGAGAATGAGCCCTGGGCCGAGTTGAGCAATACAGAGCATCAGCATCACCGCCGAAAGCAGCGCGGCAAACGGAACCCCGGCAATGGCGAGACCAATACCCCCGAGTACGGTCTGAACGATCGCGGTGACGCCCACTCCGAGAGCCACGCCACGGATGGCCTGTCCGGCCAGAATGACGGAATTTTCCCCACGCTCCCCCGCAAGCCTGCGGCCAAAACGCAAGACAGTGGACGCTCCCGCTTCTCCACTGGCGTAGAGGATTGCGGAGAAAACCACGACGAGCAGAAACTGCAACAGCATGAAACCCAGACCTCCCACCTTGGCAAGAATCCACTTGCCGGATTGAGCTGCGTAAGGTTCGGCTTTCGCCATCAGGCCCTGCGAGCCCGCATCGGCCAGTTGCTCCCACAAGGCTGACAGTTTGCCGCCGATCAGCGGCACGCCACCCACCCACGCGGGCGGCTGCGGCAAGCCCGATGCGGCAAACTTTCTGGCCAGATTGACAATCGCTTCGGCATGGCTGGCAATGGTGTCAATCGCCAGCCAGAGCGGCACGACCAGCAGCAGAAGCATGGCCAGCGTCATCACGGTTACCGCCAGACCGCGCCGACCGCCAAATCGCAGTTGCAGTGACTTTAGCAACGGCCACGTGGAAACGACGATCATGACCGCCCACACCGCGGCGGCCAGAAACGGGCGCAGAACCCATAGCGAAGTCGCAATCAACAACAGGATGCAGAGAATTGCGAGCATTGTGCGGGTCAAGTCGCGGTGGATTTCAGCCATATCAGGTCTCGCTGGAGAACACGGAAGACGGATATTACCGCAAGGATGCGGAACCCTCGTGTTCAGGCGTCGGGTTTTTGGTCTTGGCCCCCTCATGCTAAAATCTTGCGCCTGAGTCCGCACGCGTCGTTCCAGGGCATCGACACCACGCCTATCGGTCAGCCGCAGTTCGCACGACTCTTCGCACGAGATTTCGGCCACTCGACGGGCCGAGCGTGCCACCCCATGGAGCAGGCAGAGTCCAGCATTGCTGAGTAGACCGCATGCCGGAAAATGCATCTTTCCCCTGCCTTGCTTGAGACATCCACAATTGCCACTCAGGAGGCCATTGGCATGAAATTTTCCACCATCCAGCCCGGCGATTCGCGAATCGCCGGAATCGCCCGTCGTGCCGCACCGGCTCTGCTGGCACTGTTGATCGCCGGTTGCGCCGGTCCGCCCGTGCTCGAGCGTCAGGTACTCGGTTACGACGATGTCACGAGCCGCCTCGACCAGAAGCTTCTCTTGGTGAATATCGCCCGCGCCGACAACGGCAAGCCGGTGCATTTCACGACGACATCAACCATCGCCGCGACCTTCAACTGGACAAGCACGCTCGGCGCCGGCGCCGAGTGGCACCGCAACACTCCCGACAACTTCCTGGGCCTGAACATCGGCACGGGCGTCTCCGAAAACCCGACCTTCAGCATTCATCCCCTGTCCGGCAAGGCGTTCACCGAGCGCGTGTTGACGCCATTCAAGGACAAGTCCTTCGAGTTCCTGGTCTTCCAGGGCGGCGCAATAGATCGGGTCATGCGGCTGCTTGCTTCCGGAATCGAAGTGCAGAAGGCGGACGGCAGCTTCGTCCGTTTCATCGCCAATGACCCGGCACTGCCACAGGAGTACACCGAGTTCCGGCGCATCGCGACCCACCTGCGCTGGTTGAACGACAGCCGCAAGCTATTCGTCCGGGCCCTCGTCTTCGAAGAGCCCCTCGCGCCGGACCTCAAGGCACAACCAAGCGCCGCGGATATCATCAATGCCGATAAGGAAGGCCTGCAGTGGCGCCGCAACGCCGACGGCAGTTTCCGTCTCGTGCGCTTGCAGGCCGGTCGCGTGGTGGTCATGAACGTCGACCCGATGTCACTCGACAATCAGGCGCGCTACGAATTGAACGAGAGAATCAAGCGCAATCCGGGCGGCTTCGTCTTTCTGGACGTCAGGCCGGATGGTCCCGGCGGCAACTTTCCCATCCGCGGTGCGATCAAGCTGCGCAGCATGTTGCAGATGCTCGCCTTCGTGGCCAGCGGTGCGCGAGCAGTTCCCGAATTTGACGTCGCCCCCGACCCGCGCACCGGCGCCGTCAGCGAGAACCCGCGTTCTGCGCTACACATCGATATTTCCGAGGTTCCGCCGGCTACGACCATCGCCTCGGTCGAGTTTGAAGGGCGCGCTTACAGCGTCGGGAACACCACCTGGGACCGCGCCAACTTCGCGACGCTCGGCGACCTCTTCCAGACCGCTGTCGGTGACATCAAGGGGGTCGACCTGCCGATCACGATTTCGAAGTGAAGGTGAGCATCTTCACAGGCCGGCCGATCCAGACCAATCGCAGGCTCTGCCTGTGACGAGTATTCGCCTGGCAAGTGTTCAATGGTGATCAGGCCACCGAGTCCAACCGCCACGAACCGAGGAGCAGCTTCTCTACCCCGGCGGCGGCGTGGACGCTCGTTATCGTGGCCGGGTTGATGAAACCGACACCACCAGCAGGGAGTTTGTACATGATTACCGGCTGATCCAGCAGGTGGGTGAGGTTCGACAATCGCTCGTTGGAACCGCTGGGGCGCGGCCCGGACAACCAGGTGGCGATACGGTCACCGCCTTGAAAAAACACCTCCACGCGAGCCGAGAAATGGGTCTCACTGACTTCTGCCGCGGGCGTGGTTGCATCCTTTGCGATGAGGGTCATCCTGATTTCACCGTACTGCGGCAGATAGGCGCCGAGGTCGAGTTGTGTCTCGATTTCGATCCGTGCAATCGAGGAAGGGGCAAAAATTCCGGTTTCATTTGCCGAGCCGATGATCAGGTTGCGATTGGAAAACAGCTGGCCGGAACGTCGCAGGTTTTCGAGGATTTCCTTGATGCTGGCGTCGTCAGTCTGTGTGAAACGCCGTGCGATATTGGAGGTGGTGACGATATTCACGGCTATCGACATGGTTCGGCTCCTTCAGGAAAATGACAAAGTGCCATCATAGCGTGTTGGCAACGGATTTGGCGCTCACCCTAGTCCGGCGCGAGGGCGGGGTCGGGCTTGACGTAATCCTCCGAGCGGACCGGTGGAGGATTGGTCTGTTCAGGCGAGAGTGCCTTCTCAGGCCGGGAGTAGCCCGGCGACCGGACTGGCGGAGGATCAGTTTGCTCGGGGGAGAGCGCCTTATCTCGCCTGGAGTAGCCCAGCGAGCGGACTGGCGGCGCGTCCGTCTGTTCGGGCGAGAGCGCCTTTTCTGGCTTGACGGCATCAGACGACATAACCGGTGCCGAATCCGACTGCGCCACTGCAACGGACGAGAACAGGGTAAGCAGCAGGCTGCAGAGAACAACGTTCGCAGCGCTGCGATAGCAAGTATTCACAGTTGTATCCCTCCTCTGACTTCTGGCTCGTGCAAATGAGGCCAACCCCACCCATATTGCCGGATTCGAGAGTAGCACATCATAAGGGCACGAAACACCATGCCGCGGGCAACGCTCTTACAGCTCACCGCCCTGCCGTACGAAACAGGGCCGCTTTCCCGAACCGCGGCATCGATTGTCCACGCGGCATAAGATAGAATTGCCGCACATGACTGCGACATCCCGAGTCCAGACTCAATTCATCGGAGCCCCGCGTATGGCTACCCTGCAGACCAACCCGATGCCAAACAAAGCAGATGAACGCTTCGGCCGCCCCGACACCGGCTGGCGACTGCGCCTGTACATCATCATTTTTGAAGCTGACACGCGCGCGGGACACATCTTTGATTTGACTCTCCTGACCATGATCATGATCAGTGTCACGGTCGTCATGCTCGATAGCGTCGAATCGATCAGCACCCGCTGGGGAGATTTGCTTACGGTGCTCGAATGGTTCTTCACGGCCGTGTTTACCGTCGAATACATTCTGCGACTGCTCTGCGTGCGTCAACCGAAGCAATACGCGCGCAGCCTGCTCGGCGTGATCGACCTGCTCTCAATCCTGCCCACCTACCTGGCCTTGTTCTTCCCGGCAATGCACACCTTGATCGACATGCGCGTGCTGCGCATGTTGCGCATCTTCCGTATCCTCAAACTGGGTGCCTACGTTTCCGAGTTTGGAGAGCTGGGATACGCCATTCGCGCCACTCGTCGAAAAATCACCGTTTTTCTGTCCTTTGTCCTGATCGTCGTCGTCATCATGGGCACCCTGATGTACGTGGTCGAAGGGCCGAGCAACGGCTTCACCAGCGTCCCGGTCTCGGTCTATTGGGCGATCACCACCCTGACCACGGTCGGCTTCGGCGACATTACACCGAAGACCGATCTCGGGCGCCTGGTCTCCTCCGCGATGATGCTGATGGGCTGGGGAACGCTGGCTGTGCCGACCGGCATCGTCAGTGCGGAATTCGCGGCACGGCGCTTGCATCCGGAGGTCACCACCCGCACCTGCCACGATTGCCTTTCCGAAGGCCACCTGCCAGACGCGAAATTCTGCCGTGACTGCGGCGCAAGACTGCCGCCATATCAGATCGACACCAGCGAGCACTGAACGCGGCACATCGCGCCCTCGTCCTCGCACTTATCCATGCTCAACCTGTTTCCTGACTTCCAATCAGGAAATCGACCGCCTGCCGCCACCAGGCCTCGTCGATACGTCCAAACCAGTCGTTGTGATCGGCGCCCTTGATAACCGCCAGTTGCCTCGGTTCGGCCAGCGCGTCGTAGAGCGCCTTGCCGAACTGTGGCGGCACGATGCTGTCCTTGGCCGCAATGGCCACCAGCACAGGGCGCCCGAAGGACGCCAAATGGTCTGTGCTGTCGTAGTGATCCCGCATCAGCCACTTCACTGGCAGCAGCGGGTAGTGGTGAGCGGCGACGTGCTCCATTCGGTCCCAAGGTGTAATCAGCAACAAGCCGGTGATTGCCGCACGCTGCTGAACGCTTGCCCCCGCCGCAACGCCGGCGCCCAGCGATTCCCCGATGATCAGCAGCGGCCCACCGTACATCCGGTGCGCCAGCGCAATGGTCTGCTCGGCGTCGCCAACCAGACTTTTTTCGCCCAACTCCCCGCCGCGCGGGCCGTAGGCCGGGTACTCGGCGAGAATCACCCGCAGACCGAGCCGCGTGAGCACGTCGGCATAGAACTGGCGGTGGCCGGCATGCCCGGCGTTGCCGTGGAAAACAATTGCCGTCGCCCGAACCTGACTGTCGGCTTCCGCCAGCAGGCCGCGAAAATCAGCAACGGACGGCCACGGCGAAAGCCCACCGGAAACCATCTCATCGATGCTGGCCGTGTCGGGGTAGTAAAGCAGTTTGTCCTGGAACATGTAGATTCCTGTCAATGCGATCAGATAAACGACAACAGCGACGCGCATGGCCGCCAAGATGATTACCTTCATCTTTGGACGCTCTGGTTCACACCTGATACAGCGGTATTGAATAGATTCGAAACATGATGATGTTACCGACGTCTCCGAACTGTCTCCAACGCATATCGACGGCATTCAATCATAGCCTTATCACGTCGCGAACCCCGACACAGAAATGAGTTTCTGACCACGCCAGTGAGTCGAAGCGAATACGGGTCAAGTGAATCGGATTCAGCGAAATCGCGTACCCTTAGGGTTCGCTGCAAATAAGTCTAGTCGATATCCGAAGATCGATTGACAAACTCAGCTACGGACATCAGAAGAAGGAAATCCGGAAATCGATGCGGCCAACGACCGGCAAGACGAATCATGACCAACAATAAGAAACTCTTTCTCTCGGCAGTCAGCAGTGAGTTTCTCGCATACCTCGAACTGCTCGCCCAAGATCTCAAGGGGCCCACGCTCGATGTTGCCGTGGGGAAAGATTTCATCGTTACCGGCGCAAGCACACTGGAGAAACTCGACGAATATATCCGTGCGTGCGACGGCATCGTCCACCTCATCGGCAAGGCCACCGGTGACATCCCCGGGCAGGTCGCGGTGGCGGCATTGCTCGAGAAGTATCCCGACTTTGCTACCAAGCTGCTACTGCCCCCGCCGCTACTGAACCTGCCGCTGCCCAGCTTCTCATACACGCAGTGGGAAGCGTATCTGGCGCTGTATCACGGTCGCCCACTGTTCGTTTATCTCCCCGATGACTTCGAATCCGCTGCACTCACGGTGCCCCGCGACGGCCGATTCAAACTCGATAACGCCGAGTTTGAATCACAAAAGGCCCATTACCGCCGCATCTGCGAGCGCGGACACGACCGAGGCGTGTTTCGAAATGAAGAACGCCTGAGCTCCGCAGTGTTGCGCGCTCTGTACCATCTGCTTCCTGCGCCGGAAACGACCGTCGACGTCGCACCCACCAAACTCCGCCATACAGCCGAGCACCTGATCGGCCGCGACGAAGACCTCGCCCGCCTCGATGCCGCATGGAATGATCCGCAAAAGAACGTCGTCGTCATCCGCGCCTTCGGTGGCATGGGGAAGACCTCGCTGGTCGCCACCTGGATGGCCGAGCTGGCTAGCAAGAAATGGCGTGGCGCCGTACGCGTCTTCGATTGGTCCTTTTACAGCCAGGGCACCAGTGACCACCGCTCCGCCTCGGCCGACCTGTTCATCGCCGACGCGCTCAAGACCTTTGGCGACCCCAACCCCACCTTGGGTTCAGCGTGGGAACGCGGTGCGCGCCTCGCCCAGCTCGTGGGCCGCGCGCGCTGCCTGCTGGTGCTCGATGGCCTCGAGCCGCTCCAATACGTGACCGGCTCGATGGGGGGAGAGCTGAAAGACGACGCCATCAAAGCCCTGCTAAAAGGGCTTGCCGCCAGCAATGCCGGGCTGTGCGTCGTCACCACTCGGGCAAGAATCCCCGACATCCAGCAATACTACGGCCGCACTGCGGACGATTTCGAACTCCGCGCACTCACCGACCTCGCCGGTGCAGCGCTGCTGTACCAGCATGGAGCAACGCGTGCCGGAGCCTGCGAAATCGGCTCCGACGACCAAGAGTTGCAGGCCACCAGCCGCGACGTGCGCGGCCATGGCCTCACCCTGCAATTGCTCGGGCGGTATCTCGCGCTCGCAGAAAATGGCGACATCCGCAAGCGTGACACCGTGCGCCTCACGGATGCTGACCATGAATATGGAAGCGATGCCACCCGGCCCTACGGCCACGCGTTCAAAGCCATGGAGGCCTATGAGCGCTGGTTCGAACGCAAGGGCGAAATGGGTCAGCGGCAACTTGCCGTCCTGCGTTTGCTTGGTCTATTCGACCGGCCCGCGCCAAAGAATTGCCTCGACGCCCTGCAAGATGCGCCGGTCATTGCCGGATTGACCGAGCACCTTGTCGGCCTCGGTCCTCGAGACTGGAACATCGTCACGACGCGTCTGAAGGAGATCGATCTTTTAATTGTTCAAGCCGACGGATCTCTCGATGCGCATCCTCTGCTACGGGAATACTTCAGCCAGCGCTTGCGCCGAACGCAACATGGGGCGTGGCAGACGGCGCACCGACGGCTCTACGAACACCTCTCCGCGACTACACGGGAGGGCAGCCTGCCCACACTCGAAGATATCCAACCGCTGTACCAAGCCGTAGCCCACGGCTGTCTGGCGGGATTGCGGCAGGAAGTTTATACCCAGGTCTTTCTCATCCGCATTCTACGAAAGATGGAACTCTATAGCTGCAAGAAACTCGGCGCAATGGGCTCCGACTTGGGAGCTGTCGCTTGCTTCTTTGAGACGCCGTGGAGCCGCCTATTGCCTGGGCTCACGGAAATCGACCAAATCAAGCTGCTGAACTCAGCCGCCTACTACCTCCAAGCATTGGGACGACAATCCGAGGCTCTCGAACCGATGCGTGCCGCACTAAACGACTGCATCAATCGAAGGGTATGGGAACTAGCCGTCTTTTGCGCCGGCAACACCAGCGAGCTGGAACTTACCTTGGGTATGGTTTCCGAAGCGTTAAAGGACGCCGAGAAGGCCGTATCGTACGCCGGCCTCAGTGACGGTCCGGATTGGTGGGGCATCCGAGCACTCGTGATCTTTGCTGACGCTCTGCACCAGGCGGGCCACCGAGCCGCTGCAGAAGAGAGCTTCATTAAGGCCGAGCGAAGGCTAGCCGAAGTTCTGCACCGATTCCCGCTACTGCATTCGATGAACGGATTCCGCTATTGCGACCTGCTTTTAACTAAGGCAGAGCGTACCGCGTGGCAAATACTCTCGAGCAGGGGCGACTCGCCAAGCGGTCCGCTGCATGACGCAAAGATCTCGTCCGACCTTCAATCCTGCGCCTCCGTATTCCAGCGCGCGACGCAGACTCTCAAGTGGGCCGAAAAGGAAAACGTCTCCTCCCTTGACATCGCCCTCGATAAGCTCACCCGAACGCGCGCTACGCTCTACGCTGAGGTGCTTTCCTCCAGCTCCTCTTCTGATTTCAACATTGCGACATCCTACGCGGAACTCGCCGTGACCGGCCTCCGTCACGCCAACCAGCAGCAATGTCTTCCACTCGGTCTCCTCGCCCGTGCCTGGCTGCGTTGTCTCACCGGCACACGCACCGGCCCCGAGAGCGCGCAGAGCGATCTTGACGAAGCATGGGAGATCGCGAAGCGCGGCCCGATGCCGCTCCTTCTGGCGGACATCCACCTTTATAGGGCGCGTCTGTTTGGTGGACAAAAGGACGTAGGCGGCAAGTCGACCTATCCCTGGGAATCAGCGCAGGCCGATCTAAGCGAAGCGCGAAGTCTGATCGAAAAACATGGTTATTGGCGGCGTAAGGAAGAACTCAATGACGCCGAAACAGCCTTCAATCTCCGACGCGGACAGGACACAGCTTAAAATCGCTCTCTCGCCGCTGCCCGCAGCGATTCTTTTCCCTGATGCAATCTGGCCGCGCTACCGCAGGCTGCCTCACGAATTAGCCGTTCTATCACAAATGCTCCCAACACCGAGATCACCCTCCTCCGCATCAATCTCCTTGTATGCCCGTACTTGCATTGCCATTCTGGGAGTCGCGACGCTTGCCGGGTGTGCCAGCGGCGTCCGCGAACCCGAATTCTCGCCATCACGGCCGTCGGATGTACGGACACAGATCGCCAGCCTGCTGCCTGCCCATACGGTCGACCGCCCGGCCTGGGCCGCCGACATCCACACCGCGTTCACCGCGCTGGATATCAAACCCGATCTCCAGAGCATCTGTGCCGTGATCGCTGTGACCGAACAGGAATCTTCCTTCCGCGCCGATCCCGCGGTACCGAACCTCGGACGCATCGCCTGGAAGGAAATCGACCGCCGGGCTGAGCGGCTGGGCGTTCCAGAATTTGCTGTGCGCGTCGCTCTGAAAATCTCGTCACCCACCGGAAAGAGCTACAGCGAGCGTATCGACGCGGCCAAGACAGAGCGGGAACTCAGCGAGATTTTCGAGGACTTGATCAGCATGGTGCCGATGGGGAAACGCCTGTTTGCCGACTGGAATCCGGTACGTACCGGCGGTCCGATGCAGGTCGGCATCGCCTTCGCCGAACGCTACGCGCAGGAACACTCTTATCCCTACACCGTGAAGGATTCGATCCGCCACGAAGTATTCACACGGCGAGGCGGCATGTACTTCGGCATCGCTCATCTGCTCGGTTACACGGCCTCCTACGAGAAATACATCTACCGCTTCGCCGACTACAACGCCGGCCAATACGCAAGCCGCAACGCGGCGTTCCAGAATGCGACGAGACTGGTATCCGGCAAACCACTCGATCTCGACGGCGACCTGGTTCGAGAAGGCAACGACGATCTCGCCAAACCCGGTAGCACGGAGCTTGCCGTGCGCTCGATCGGGAAGTCGCTTGGCATGACTCGGCAGGCGATTCGTCAGGCACTCGAACTGGGCAACAGCCAGTCGTTCGATCGCAGCGCACTCTACTTGCGAATGTTCGAGCTCGCCGACAGGATCGCCCGGCAACCACTGCCGCGCGCCGTCATTCCACAAATCGCGCTGCACGGCCCCAAGATCACCCGCAAGCTCACGACCGAATGGTTTGCCTCCCGGGTCGACGAGCGGTACCGGCGATGCCTCGCGCGCGCTGCAGATCCGACTGACCGCTGAAAGATCGTCGATTCCCCAGGCTTGACTTCAAGCCCTCTTTGCCACCAGGCGCATGCGAACCCGCACCGTATTCGCAACCTGAATCGCGCCGCCCAATACACTCAAGGGCGTAATGCCGAAATCCGACTGATATACCGAAAAGAACGCTGTGGCAACCAGTTGCTCGCCGCTGTTGTCGATGGCAGTGGGTACGGTGATTTCACGTTCGACGCCGTGCAGTTTGATGCGCACCGTGATATCCGGCCCCCAGGCCGGGCCGCTCAAGGCCAGCGACCCGATCTCGATCTGCGGAAAGCTGACCGCATCCAGCACCTTCTCGCCAAGCATGTTCTTTGTGGTGCCGGCAATCGCTTCATCGTCGGGGAGCACGGAGAATTCTTCGCCCTCCTCGGCCCTCGATTCCGCGGCATCTACCTTGAAATCCGCAATGGGCAATACAAGGGAAAAACTGGATTGGCGAATATCGGGCGCCAGATGGATTTCACCCTTGATTGTGCCGGCCTGAACCACATGACTGTGACCGAGTCGGGCAAGGGCGCCAGCTCGATATACGAGAAAACGCACATCCGACTGCTCGGATCGAATCACGTAGCGGACGGTCTGCGCTGCGAACTTTTCTGCCGACCGAACTCGAGTAACTGGCAGTGCAGCTCCATCGTTCGATGGGGGTGTCTGACAGGATCGCAGAAGCAGGAGGCTTAAACCTACCGCCAAGAAAGACGGGCCACCCCGTGCAGCGGGCCACGACAACAGGAAATGGAACGTGTCGCTTTCCTTCATCCCATCAGCCTCCCCAAGCACGCTCATTCTCCAACGATTACCTTGGCATTCGGCGCTTCGCCGAAAACTTCAGGCGCGTACATTGCCTCGACCCGCGTCGCGGGCAGCGAAAACTCTCCTGAGTTATTCAGCCGCAACGTGTAATCGATGGAGAATTTGCCGCGCGGGACGTAGCCGTAGTAGGCGCGGTAGGCGCTGAAAGTGCGCTCGACGAAGGTCGGCCAGGCGACGCCACCTTCGCGCTTGCCCAGGCTTGCGATATGTGAGTCGCGCCCATCGCCTTCACCAAGAATGCGCGCTCCGGCGGGGATGGGGTCGTTGAGCACCACCCACGACATCTCCTGATCCGATTCGACGCTGAGGCGTACGCGCCAGACATCGCCGCGCGTGACCTTGCCGCTCTGCTTCTCCTGCACCGGCGTAACCGTGCGCGTGACACGGAAACCGTTGGCCTTCGCTTCCTTCACCGGAACGGCAGCGAGTACCTCCATCGCCGCCCATGGCTTGCCGCTGCCTTCGTGCGCGAGTTGCAGCTTGTCGCCCGGCGAAGCCTTGACTGGCCATGGCAGCAGCAGTTTGTGGGCTTCGTCGGGCGCTTTGCCATCATTACCAACCTTGCCGTCTTTGCCAGCATTCGCTGGCCAGACGAAGCTCTGTGGCGGAGCATTGCCGAGCGTGGCGCGTGTCGTACCGCTCACCGATTCGCGCTCGAATGTGTTGCCGAATTTGTCGAGCGCGATGGTCGCCCACACGTTGGCCACCGTGGTCAGCCAGCGGCCGCGCTGCTGACGCAGCATGGCGCCCTGCACCAGCGCCGGCAGGTCGTCCTTCCATGCCGGGTCGTCGATCACCGCTTCGATCAGGCGGAAGGCGTTGGCGTCGCCGCTGACCATCAGCCACCACCAGTAGTCGGAGCGCTCGCTGGTGAAGACAAGTCGCCCACCGAGGTAAGAGAGGCGGTTGCGGATTTCGCGTTCGACGGCGCCCAGTCTGGCGGCATGATCGGGAAGCTTGGGCAGACGTTTGACGATCAAATACCAGTCGATCAGCGCTGACGTTGGAAGACGCAGAGGCTCGATTTCCAGACTGGAGATGGCCGAGAGAGGCGAGTATGACGATCCGCCGCGCCGGGTCAGCGCCTCGATCGCCACGAGTTTGCGTACCGTCAGATCGCTTTGCGGCGACCAATGCTCGGGCTTGATGCGTCCCTCGGCAAACGCCGCCAGGCCGCCCTCCATGCGCTGCGCCAGCTCCGGCGGAATGGCGAATCCAGCCGCGATGCTGGCATCCAGCAGGTAGGCGGTCAGCGCCGGGCTACCGCCATTGCCTCGCTGTCCACCACCATCGGGAAAATAACGGGCCAGCCCATTGTCATCAAGATAGGTAGGCAGGGCATCGATCACCAGCTGCCAGCGCGCGGCGTCACGCAGTCCGATGGCGACCGATGTCTTCTGCTCCAGACAGACAAACGGGTAATCCTCGAAGAAGCGCTTCAAACCCGGCGGCGGCGTGGACAGCCGAGCCGAGAGACCGACCTCGATGCCGCCAAGCGGGCCGCTCTTTCCCGAAACCGCGCCGGCCGGTAGTGCGGCGGGGACTTCCAGCCTGCCTTCGACGCGGGCGAAGCTTGCCTGCTGCACGGCGATCGGCACCGCCGGGGCGATCTGCTGCGTGATGCGCAGGCGATCCTTGCCGACGCCGTCCTTCTTGTCGGCCTCACCCGTCTCGACGGCCTCGAACTCCCAGACGAGCATGCTTTCGTTCTCCGGCGCTTCACCCGGCCAGACCAGCTCGGCAGCACTTTCTGCGTCGAGTTTCACCTCCCTGCCCTCAAGCGCGCGGTCACCCTGCCGGGCCGAGACCCTCACCGCCATCGCCCGGGCCGTGCCGTTGCGCAGGGTCAGCAATGCGCTGAAGCGGTCTTTCTCGCGCACCAGTGGCGGCAAGCCGGAAATGAGTTGCAGATCCTGCCGGGTGCGCAGGCTTGCGCTGCCGGTGCCGAACAGGCCGACGCCTGCATCGGCCACCACTACCAGCCTGAACTCGGTCAACGAATCGTTGAGCGGCACGCTGACCAAAGCGCTGCCAGTGGCGTCGAGCACCACGCGCGGGTTCCACAACAACAGCGTATCGAACAGTTCGCGCGCCGGCGCACGACCACCGCCGCCGCCCGGCGGTACGGCCTTCTTGCCGAAATGCCGCTTGCCGATGACCTGCGATTGCGCCGTCGCGGTTTGCACTTGATAGGCCCGCTTCTGCAGCATGGCATCGAGCAATTTCCAGCTCTCGTTCGGGCGCAGTTCGAGCAAAGCCTGATCGACCGCGGCAAAGGCCACCTCGGTTCCCGCCGGAACCGGCTTGCCGTCCGGCTGAGTAACTCTGATCTTTACCAGCGCCTGATCGCGAATCTGGTAGTCCTGCTTCTCCGGCGTAACGTCGACCTTCAGCTTGAACGCATCGACACCCACTTCGATCGCCGCCAGCCCGAGTCTGAAAGCCGGTTTGGCCAGGTCGACCATGGCTGTCGGCTGCAGGGGATTCCACCATTCCCTGAACCAGGCGACCGGCTCGCGCCAGCCCCACTGGAAAAGCGAATACCACTTGAGCGGCTCGACGCGGCCGCGCACAAGCAGCACCGAGACGAACACGTTCGGCCCCCACTCGCCCTTGACCGGCAGTTCGATGACCGGCTTGAAGCGTGACAGCGGCATGACCTGCGTTTCGATGATGCCGCCGGCTTCGACAGAAACCAGCGCCGTCGCTTCGCGGAACGGCGTGCGCACCTGCAAGCGCGCGATTTCGCCCGGCGCGTAGCTGCGCTTTTCGGGAATCACGTCGATGCGATCCTGGTTGCCGGCAGTGAACCACAGATCGCCGATACCCGAGACCCAGTAGCTGGTCCCGGCCAGGGCAATGTTCCCGTCCTTGTCGCTGGTTTCGACGAGCAGGTAGATATTGCCGGGATCGGTGGTGCGCGGCTGGCAGAGGAACTTGCCCCGCGTATCGGTACGCCCCTGGCATACGGCGCCAAGGTCGGCAAACTCGGTGTGATTCTCATAGGCGTAGAAACCGCCGACGATACGCTTGCGATGCGAGTAATCGATGCGCCGCTTGGCGCTAACCTTGACCGGCGCGTCCTTGGCCGGCTGGCCCTGGGTATCGAGCACGACGACCTCGACCGAACCGTCTTCCTTGACCGACGCCCAGTCCTTGACATGGATTCCCGCGACGACGCCGGACGGTGAGAGTTCGACCGAACCGTGCAGGGTTTGAATCTCGCCGTTCGGATCGGCAAACGTCATCTCGGCGTAGAGTTCGCTCGGCCCTTTGACCTTGGCTTGCAGCGGAATGACGACCTTGCCGGCGCCAACCTGATCGAGCGTCACTGGCTGGCGATTGCTCAGCAGTTTCTCGCGCTCACGGCCGTCATCGACAGCGAAGGCCGAACGGCCCTGCTCGTCAAAACCAACAAGAAAGGTGAAACCGTCATAACCCTTGTACTCTGGCCAGCGCGGACGCAAGGTTGCCGACACCTCGACCTTGGCACCCTTGGCCGCACCTCCGTTGAGGAAGGCGAGCCCGAGCGCCAGCGGCACTTCCTTGGGCGCGACCAGACGCCCCGATACGCCCTGCACGCTGCCTGAAAAAACCGGCAGGCGGAAATCGGAAACACCGAAGCTGCCGGTCGTGACGCCACCGCCCTCGCCGTTGGCCGGATTGCGCAGCTCGATCTGGTAGTTGCCGCGCTTGACCGAAGGCGGAATCTTCCACTGACTGGTGGCCACGCCCCGGCTGTCCCAACTCAGCGGCTGGCGGAATTCGTCGCCGCTGCCTTCATGGCGGATCACTAGTTCGGTAGGCAGCGACTGCGTGTCCGGATAGGCAAAGCTGCGGCTGGTGCGCGCGCGCGCGATATGCTTCATCGATACGGTCTGCCCGGCGCGCAGCAGGCTGCGATCCAGGATCGTGTGGATCTTGCGTGTTTCGAACTCACCCCAGGTTTCGACGCCAAAGCGCCAGGGCTCGATGCCTTCGTTCCAGTCCGAGCGGACGAAGCTGTAGTCTGCGCCAAGGCGCGCACTGGCAAAAATGAAGCCGTCATCCTCGCAGCCATTCTCGGGCAAAGCGACATCGACCAGCGCCCGCCCTTCGTTGTCGGTTCGCCCCTGCCACAGCGG
>NZ_FLQY01000358.1 GCF_900089945.1 Candidatus Propionivibrio aalborgensis
TTTCCGTCGCAGTTCGAAACACGCACTTCGGCGCCGCCCACCGGCTTCCCTTGATCGAGCGAAGTCACCCAGACCAACGCATTGTCCTTGCCGCGCTTGAGATGCACCGCCAGGTTGGTGACCAGCACCGAGGTCCGCACATACATTGGCGCGGGCGAGGCGAGCAGCGCGGCGCCGAGCAGGCGGCTTTCTATCTCAACGATGTGGTAACCCGGCTTTTGCAGCGGTATCCCGATCACCTCCAACTCTGCACTGCCACCGGGGCTGGGCAGTTCACCGCTGACAACCCCGGCTTTGCCTTTAAGGAAAGACAATTCGCGCGCGTAATAGGGATCCTCGTAGTCGCGCTGCTCCTTGCCCTCACCGACCTTGACCTGGCGCGTCTGTTGTTCGAAGAGGGCCAGCGCCTTGATCGCGGCAATGACTTCGGCATCGTCGGTGAGGCGCTCGGTGGAAAAGCGATGCGCACTTTCCGAGGGTATTTGCAGATTGGCCATGGGCAAACCGGCCTCGACATTGCGCAGTGTAACCGGAACGATGCCGCCCTCCTTCAACTCGACGATGCCGAACGCACCGGGGAATTTGGCCAGCGGTGGCAGGCTCCCGGTACGCAGCTTGAGCGGAAAGCTGGCGGCATTGCTCAGGCTGCGCCCCGCCTCGTCCTTGATATCGGCGGGCAACTCGATGGTCAGCTCGGCATTCTGCGGTAAAGGACGCTTGAAGACCAGATCACGAACGTTATTCTCGCGGTAGCCTTCCTGATTCTGCGCTTGCGGAGCGCGCGTGCCTTCCGGCGAAATCAACCGGGCGCCGGCCGCCTGTTTGGCATCGACCGGCACCGAAAACTCGATACGCAGATCGGATAGCGGCGAACATGGTGCACCGGGCTTTTCGCGTTCGCAGCTGAAGCTGGCACGGAACGGCTGGCGAACGACATAGGCAAAGCTCTCGTCACGGCTGGATTTTGCGCCGGGTTTCCCGGCGTTCTCGGCTTCAACCCCCTTGCCCCATACCAAACGCATTTTCGCTCCCGCCGGCAATCGCTCGGCGCAAGTGATAATCAACGTCCCCCCTTGCATGCCGCGATGCAGCGTGGCGAGAATTTCGTTGCGCGTTGTCTCGGGCACGATACGCACCGGGATGCGGTTGCCGACGCCATCGGCCTCACACCAGACATTGCGTTCAACCGACTCGGTCTTCAGCGCGCCACTGGCGTCGATCACGAAGGCCTGGTCTTCCTCAATCAGCCCGCCTGGGCGCGGCGTCAGCGAACGCGGCCAGGGGCCGGGCGCAAAAAAGGCGTAGCTCGATTCTCCGGCGACAACCTCGCCACTGGCCGCCTTGAGGCCGGGCCTGAGCCTGAAGTCGCAACGCTCACCCGGCTGCAATGGGCGCACCAGCGTATAGGACCAGCTGCGCGCATCGCCCCAGCGTCCACTGCCTTTGACTTCGCCGCAATCAATACTGAACGGCGATGGCGCGCCGGAACGACCCAGCGGAACCATGTCAGACGTAAACACCGCTGTCGCCCGAATCTGCTGATCGACCTGGCCCTGGGGAGAAAACTGACGTATCCCGGCGGCACTGGCGACCCCGCAGAACAGCAGGATGGCGGCCAGTCCGGTTAGCAAACGGTATGCACAGTGCAAGATGCTGCGGGACGATAACGAAAAGGTCACGGACAACATGATGACCCCGGTCTGTACCCGTCGGCTACGTTCAAAAAATCCCAAGATTACCGGCTCATCCAGGCCCAAACTGCAGGGTGATCTCGCTCAGACGTTCGATCTCGGCAGCCATCCGCCGCGTTTCCCTGGCTGCCGCCTCACGCGTGGCGCGCAGACCGGCTTCCAGGCTGGTGGTCTGTTGGGCTTCCTTGGCAACTTCCCGTTGCAGCAATTCCTCCAGCTCTGAAATTTGCCGGCGGATGGCTGCCGTCGTATTTTCCAGAGCCGACTTGAGTTCAGCAATCTGCTTGCTCACCTGCTGCTCGCTTCCCTCTACCTGAGCCACCAGATGTTGTTTGTACGCTTCAATCGCGGCGATCTTGCGCTCGGCATCGCCCACACAGTCGGCAATCTGCCAGTTGTCGTCAGCCGCGTCCATCGCCAGAACCGCCGCCTTGCGCGTCGCTGCATCCATGGCACGCAGTCCGTCGAGCAGGCGCAACATCTTTTCGACCGGATAAGGCGACTCGGGGACGCCGGCCGCGCTGAATATTTCTTCCAGCGGCCGGTCATCGGCAATTTCGCACTCTTCGATATTCATGGGGGGCGGCGGTGGCGCCTGTGCAACCGGCTCTTCCGGTGGCGGGACGCTGCCCGGCGTTTCTGCATGGCCGTCAGCGACCGCCTTCAGTCTTTCTTCCTCTGTCAGCTCCACCAGATTTGCGCGTGCCAGAAAACCCAATATTCCCTTCATACAACCTCCCTGTTCATCCCAGTTCCTTTGCCACCGCAACAATCGAGCCGACATCCGGCAAACCGGCAAGCTGTGCAAGCATGTGATCCTTGACCAGAGCCAACACCTGGGCGAAACGTTCGCCACCGACACCCAGCTTGTCGGCAATGCCGCGAACTGATTCGTCCTCCCTGGCTGAAAATGCGCCATCGGCCCAAGCGACCATCAGACAGATGGCAAGTGCCATTTCGCGTTGCCCCTGGTCGGCAAAATCGCTTGCGGCGACGTCCGGCGAACCTCTCTTCCCATCCAGACTATCGAAGGTCTGCCAACCATTGCCGGCTTCTACACATCCTTCGTAAAAGGCGCGAATCAACTCCAGCTCTTCTGCGGTCTTGTCGCCATCCACATGCGCCACGTGCAGCATCAGCCGGGTGACTGTCACCACTTGGTCTTGCGTCAGCGGGGTATCGGTCTTGAGAGGAAACATAAGACACTCCTTCAGTGATTGAGTTGGCGGCGCAAGGCGGACAGTTGATCCTGCACTTCCTGCGGGGTTAGCGAACGGTAACGTGGTGGCAACAGCGAGCGGCGTGATGTTTCAAAGACGGCCAACATTTCCATATAACTCAGCATCGTGGTTTCACGCGGTGGCATGAAGTCTTCGACGGCACGGGCAAAGACCGTCTCGCTGAGCACTCCACCCTCGCGCCCGGCGAACTCGACCGCCAGCAACGCCAGCGCTTCCAGGTCGGCGTTGGAATAACCTTCGAGCTGTTCACACAGCGCATTCCAAGCTGACGGGGCAATCGGACATTCGACGCGATAGCGGCGCAGAATGGCCACTACGATGGCCGCCCGCTCGGCACCTGTTTCAGCATAGAAAAAGGGGATCTTCCGATCCAGACGACCGGGGCGCTTGATATCGGTATCCAGCTTGTCGGGGCGATTGGTCATCAGGATAAACAGGACCTGCCCACGATTATCGCTGTCGGACATGAACTCCTTCAGCCGGGCGATTACCCGCGAGCTGGTCCCACCGTCCGAGTCTTCACTCTGGTTGCCGAAGCTGCGATCGCCTTCGTCAATGACCAGTGCAATCGGCCCCATGGCCTTGACGGTTGCCAACACCCGTTCAAGATTGGCTTCGGTCGAGCCGACCCACTTGGAACGAAAATTCTTGAGCGCAATCCCGGACAGCCCGGCCTCCTTGAGAAAAGCCTTGATGACAAATGTCTTGCCGGAACCCATGGCGCCAACCGCGAGCAGCCCCATTGGTGCCCGGCCGCGCTCGCCGCCCTTGATCAGGTGGGCGATTTCCATCAGCTCCGCCTTGATCAGATCGTTGCCACCGACTGCCTCCAGACCATGCCGAGCTTCGATGAATTCGATGAGCCCCGAACATTCCTTTTCGATCAATTCGCGTTTGCGCTTGCGCACAACCTCAAGCACCTCGCTATACGGATCTTCCGCATCAGGCAACGGGCGTGTCGGGTCCACCAGTTGGCGAATTTCATCCGGAGTCATGCCGGAGGTGATCGCCGCCAGCTTCGCCGAGCGCTCTGCGGCATTGGGAGTACCCTGCAGCAGTTCGCCGATGAGCTTGCTGCGCTGCCCTTCGTTCAGACCTTGCGGCCCTTCGCTGGCAACGATGCTGGCCAGTTGGATGATGCGCAGTCCGGCGGTCTGATCGGCCAGAACCAGAACCTGCTCGTCCGGCATTTTCGGTGCGTAGTAGCGAATGGCCCGGTCGCGCGCCGCACGCTCGGGTATCGGCAGTTCGACAGCGGCGACGCGCGGATTGGCCAGCAGTCCGGAGTTGATTTCCGCCAGCGACTCGGTGATGAGAATAATCACGTTGTCCTTGGCGGACAAGTCATCATCGAGAGACCAGCGATGCAGGGTGGTAAACGCACCGCGCTCCTCAAGCGAAAGGAGATGCAGTTCCGCCGCCGGCAGAAGGGTGCCGGCATACGGCAAGATCACGGCGTTTGAGGGCTGCTCCCGCATCCGCCGCTCCAGCGACTCGAAAATGCCGGCCAATCCCCTGCCTTCGAGTTGCCGGTAGATTTCTTCCTTCTCTGCCAGGCTCGCCTGATGCAGAGCCCTCACACCGCGATCAATACTGACCTCGAAAACACGCTGTTTGTTGTCCTTGAGCAGGATCTCCGACAGGAAATCCACCAGAGCGTAAGGCTTGTCGTTGATCAATGTCCGGTCGAAAACGTTTCCGTAGAGGACGAAAACCGAGGCTTCGCCGGCCAGGTATTTCTGACGTACGGTTTCAGCCCAAGCCGGCAGTTCATGCCGGTTCGGCACTTCATTCGGCGGGCTATTCATCACATGCTCTTGCCGCTGCTGCCTGTGGCTTGCGCGGCCTTGACGCGTTTCATCTCCTCAAGTTGCTGGCGAGCAGTGATCGCGCCACTGCTCTGTCGCAGCTTGTTCAACTGAACATCCAGATCAGAATCGCGCAGTTCGCTACCCATCTTGGCTTCGGCCACGGTATTCTTGATATGCTCGCGGACATTGTCCAAGGCCCGAACTTCGGCATCGACCGAAAGCCCTTCGAGCTGGTTCTGGATTTTCAGACGCGCTTCGGCACTGAGCATCTGCGCCAACATGCGGTCTTTTTCTTCCTTCAGTTTCTGGATCTCGCTCTTCACCTGGACCAGCGAGGATTTTGCTTCGTCGGCATCGGTACGCGCCTGCTCCATGTCCTGTTCGAGTGACTTGATGCTGGCTTCCAGGGCATTTTTCTTCTGGATCAGAACAATTCCCAGTTCATCCTGTCCGGTAGCCAGGGCGACGTTGAGGTCGGCATTGATGGCAGCAAGTTCCTGCTGATCCCTGCCCAGCCGTGCCGAAACGTCCTCGCGCCGCCGCATGATGGAAGCGGTGGCGGACTTGAGCTTTCCATACTTCTCGATCATTGAATCTATCGCGTTCTGGTACGCAATCTCTGGGTGACGTTTTTCCACATCGGTAATCCACAGGGAGACGAATCCGGACCACAGGTTGGATAAGCGTAGGATGAAATTGATATCAGCCATGCGAGTTTCCTTTCTTACTGGATGAATTAGTGGTTCTGGCCACGATTGACTGCGGCCAGTTGCGGCTTTCTTGCAGCCGATCGCGACGCCTGTGCAATGATGCCTGGCACGACATTATTGGGCTCGCTGACAAAACTGCTCCCCTCGGCCAGTTCGGCTTCGATGTCTTCCTGTAACCGCAGTTTGGCAATGGCATCTCCCAGCCGTGATCCTACATCCTCGGTGGCCGACGTGGTCATGATGGTCTGGTAGATTTCTTCCATCTGGTCAGGCATCGATACCATCGCTGCTTCAAGGGCGCGTTTGCGACTCGACATGCGGTGATAGCGCTCGATTATGGCCACGTACTCGGCGCGAGCCTTTTGCAACTGGCGCATGTCACTTCCCGGCCGGGGTGATTTGAGTTCGCGATCGATCGCGTCAATGCGCGCTGCGATATCGGCCAGATCGATTTGCTCGGCCCGATCCTCCATTACCAGCACCGCCAGCCACACGCACAGGTAATCGGTACCGGCATCCTCCAGTCGCTCGACGTCCTGTAGCGAAAGGCGCTTGCTGCCGCTTTCGGCATGTGAATAAAGGGCGGCGATGCGCTCCGACATCCGGGTGTAGGTTCGTGAAAGCTGCTGAAAAGAAATCGCCCCTTTGGCGCAACGTGACTCGATCTCCTGCAGCAATTGCTTGCGTGCTGCCAGCCGTGCCTGGCGGCGCAGTTTGCGATCGACGCGATCGCGAAAGGCGATCGAGGAAGGAAGGTACATCGCCGCGATGATTTCACCGGCAGCAAAGGCAATCAGGGGAATGGCGCCGACACCAAAACCAAAGGGAATGGACAAGACCACGCCAAGCGCTGTCGAGCCGAGCAGGGCGTAGAGATTGCCCTGGCTGGTGAGCATTTCAGAGAGGTATGCCGAATCGTTGTCTGCCACGAGTGTCTCTTCAGACCGTTACCCGAACCGAACCTCTGCCCAGGCTTGCCTTGTGCAATTGTTTGAGGATGCCCTCCTCCAATTGCGTTGCCTGGCTCGAACGCAACCAGTCAGTGGAACGCGGGCGCGGCACATCGATCGTAAAATCGTTGGCAACCTTGGCCGGTTGCGAGGACAGAACGATCACCCGGTCGCCCAGAATCAGTGCTTCGGTCACGTCGTGGGTGACGAAGATTACGAGGCAGGGCCACGTATTGTAGAGTTCAATGAGCAGGCGCTGCATTTCTTCGCGCGTCTGGGCGTCCAGCGCACCAAAGGGTTCGTCCATTAGAAGTATGCGAGGTCGCAGAACCAATGCCCGCGCCAGAGCCACTCGCTGATTCTGCCCACCGGACAGTTGTGCCGGTCGCAGTTTCTGCTTGTCGGCCAAACCAACGGCTTTCAGCATTTCCTGCACCCGCTGCCGCCACTCGGCATCCGGAACCTTCTTTTTCCATAGCTTGAGCCGGAATGGAAAAGCGACGTTCTCGAATACGGTCAAATCCGGACGATTGGCATAACGCTGGAAAACCATGACCGAATCATCGTGCGGACCATCGCATTCCACGCCATCGATGAGGATCGTGCCGGAGGTCGGCGTCTTTACCCCCATCGGCCGGACACCACCCATCATGTGCAGGAGTGTGCTCTTGCCGCAACCCGATGGCCCCAACAGCATGTTGATTCCCGGTTTGGAAAAATCGACGCTCACGCCATCGATCACGCGTGTTGTACCACCACCCGGCGCCGGGTATTCCTGCAGGATATTCTTGAGGGTAACGGTGATGTCCGGCTTCTTTCCAATGCCATCGGTAACGCTGCCGGCCGCGATCACTGCTGCGTCTCCCACGGAAAGAGCCGTCGTTTTGCAAAAACCATCAACTGGTAGGTCAACAATGCCAGCCCAACGATGACGATGATGCCGGCAAAAACCTGGTCCCACGCGCTGAAACGGCGGGCATTCTGGATCAGTTGCCCGAGCCCGACCCGGGCGTTCACATACTCGGCAACCGTGATGTAAGTCCACATGACCGAGAAAGCGACAATAACGCCATCCGCAATACGTGGCATGGCCATCGGAATGACCGATTTCTGAATGCACTCCCAGGGCGTTGCGCCCAGATCACGCGCACCGATCCAATAACTTTGCGGAACCGCCTGGATGGCATCACGCACCATCGGAATCAGATAGACGACGGCGCCGATGAAGAGAAACGCCACCTTCATCGCCTCGCCGATTCCGAGCCACATTACCAGGATGGGTAGCAGTGCCACTACCGGTGCCGACCTGAAAGGATCGACCAGCGGTGAAAGGACGGCATTGACACGCGGCGAGGCGCCCATGGCGACTCCAATGGGAATGCCGATGAGAATTACAAAAAAGCCGGCCACCGCCAGTCTGCCGACCGACCATAGAGCCGCCGTCAGCAACATGCTGTTGCCATCGTACCATGCCAGGTAGGAGAACGCCTTTAGCACATCCCATGGCGCCGGTAACCGGGTCGGGCCAACCAGGCCAAAGCCGGACAGCACACTCCAGATAATCAGCACCGCCAATACCGAACCGAAGCCGAGAACGCGTGCATGCTTCGCCTCAGGCGATGCATAAGGATTCCAGAAGTCTGCCATCGCCTAGCGACCGCCGAACACCCCAATGCGAGTAGTGCGGTTCATCGCCCGGCACTCCTCAAGCGATAGCCCCTCGCCGGCGGGGTTGGACTCGTTGCAGAGCGGCCGGTCAGGACCGTTGCCAACGATCTTGAAGCGATCACGCGGGAACTCCCACTGCACGTTCAGATAATCAACCACCGCTTTCGCGCGTGCACCCGAAATCCGCAGATTGACTTCACGTGAGCCAGTGGAATCGGAATTGCCGCTGACCTCGAAATACGCCTTGCCGTTATTTTCGATGAAAGGAACCATTTCCTCGTCGATGGTTTTTTGCGCCCGCTTGGTCAGTTCGGCCGTTCCGGTCGAAAACCCGACCATGACCGGCTTGGTGACAATCGCCGCGTTCTGCGTCGCGTCTTTCAACGCCGCTTGGGAAAATGTCTCCTGGGGCTTCGCCGCGGCCTCACTGGCTGACTTGTCACGGGCCAGCATGGACTTGATGAAACGGTAGTCGAAACTATCTTGCGGCGTAATCACCGGCGACTTCGGATTCGCAAGCGCGCCCGCCTTCCGATAGATTTCATCAAAGCGCCGGTATACCCGCTCGTAGTGGTTCGTGCCACCAGCCAGCCCGAGAATGCGGGCGTTATCCTCGACGCCCGTCCACACCAGATTGGAAAACAAGCTCTTGATGAATGGCTTGCCTTCCTTATCTGCCAGCAACTTGAAAAATTCCTCGGTATTGACGAGTGCATCGACCGCATTGTCGGGATTGGATCGCGCCGCCTGCACGCCTTCCATCCAGCCCTCGACAAATTTCTGGATGACCGCCTGGCCTTCCGGTTTGGCGAGAAGGCGGGAATCGCATACCATGACGTCAAAAATCAGGTTGGTCGCCGTTTTGGTCGAATAGACGATGCGCGAACCTTTTACGGCGCGCTGCGCCAGTGCCAGATCAGGATCCCATAGTACGGCCGCCTCGACATTGGCGGACTCGAAAGCGGCGCGAACACCGGCTGTGCCTTCCTCGGCATTGATAAAGACCATCCTGATGCTGTCCTTCTTTCGTGCAGAGAGCGAAGAATTCTCAATGGCGTCGATCAGCATGCCGTGCGATGGCGTGAACTGCAGCAGCGCCACCGATCTCCCGGCCAGATCCTCGATTGAGGCGATAGCCGGGTTGCGGGCAATCACGGCATCGCCTCCCCGTGTATTGTCGACAATCATGACGGCGCGACCATCGAGTCCGGCGTTTCGCAGGTTGGGCTGTTCCTGTGCCCAGAAGTCGGATGTGCGCCAGGCACACTGCGCCGCACCGGATTCAAAAATGGTCGAAAGCGTCGGGATGTCGTCCTGTATGACAAACTGGACATTGACCCCCTTGGCGCTGTAAATGGAATTTTGTTGTGTGGTCAGGCTGTTGCCGTTGGCGACCAGTGCCGGCGCGTAACCATGGAAGCTGACGATGCTCACGCGCAGCGGATTGGCCGCCGAACCCAAAGCTGCGCTCCCGTCCAGCTTCGTTGCCGTCGCGGCAGCCTTGGCGGAACTGGCGGCGGGATCATTGGCAGAAGGTGCCTTGGCGGCGGATTTCTCCATCGTCGACGTCTCGCCTCCGCGGTTCTGCCATAGCTCCTTCAAGCCGAAATTCCATGCCGCGGACCCGGCAATGCCGAGCACGATCACGGTAATCAATCCTTTTGCCATCGGGGTCAACTGCGCCATTGCATTCTCCTGAACAGTTAGTACTCGGCTCGTATGGACAACAGCCGAGCCTAGATATGCCAAAGCCTGGGAAACGTTCGGGCTCCCCGGATTTCCGCCAACTACGCTGTCGCGATGCTGCCGCTCCCCCGGAAGACTGTCAAGGGGAACCTGAATTGTATGCGATCAGCGTGCGACCTGACGTCACGAAACGCTCTTCGGCCCTCCGATCGCCAGCGTTGCCGGAGCGTCCGGATGTTGCCAACTTATGCCCAAAGGATGAATGCGCCTATGTCCGAGATGTTGTCGCGACGAGATTTCAGCAGCTCATCCGGGTGGAGAGGAAAAAAAAGCACCGCCGAGGCGATGCTTTTTCTACCAGGAGGTTTGCTCAGTACCCGGCGCCCTTGATCGACTTGAGGCCCTTGTAGATGGCCTTGTCACCAAGTTGCTCTTCGATGCGGATCAGTTGATTGTACTTGCAGATACGATCAGTACGCGACAGCGAGCCGGTCTTGATCTGGCCGGCGCCCGTACCCACGGCGAGGTCGGCAATGAAGGAATCTTCCGTCTCACCGGAGCGGTGCGAGGAGATCACGCCATAACCGGCCTTCTGTGCCATCTTGATGGCATCCAGCGTCTCGGTCACGGTGCCGATCTGATTGACCTTGATCAGAATGGCGTTGCAGGCCCCCATGTCGATGCCCTTCTTCAGGCGAACCGGATTGGTCACGAAGAAGTCGTCGCCAACGATCTGAACCTTCTTGCCGAGAGCTTGCGTAAACTTGACGTAGCCGTCCCAGTCGCTCTGGTCGAGACCGTCCTCGATCGAAACGATCGGGTACTTGTTGCACCAATCGGCGTAGATCGCGATCATCTCGTCGGCAGTGAACAGTTTGTCCGGGTTGGACTTCCAGAACTTGTAGCCCTTGCGGCCGCCTTCGTCGAACAGCTCGGACGATGCGCAATCGAGCGCGATGCCGATCTGCTTGCCGGGCTTGTAACCGGCTGCGTCGATGGCTTTCATGACAACTTCGAGCGCTTCGTCATTGGTCATGTCAGGCGCGAAACCGCCTTCGTCACCGACAGCGGTAACCTTGCCGGCCTTCTTCAGGATGCTCTTCAGGGCATGGAAGATTTCGGTAATCCAGCGCAGGCCTTCGGTGTAGGTCTTCGCGCCGACCGGCATGATCATGAATTCCTGGAAATCGATCAGGTTGTCTGCGTGCTTGCCACCGTTGATGATGTTGGCCATCGGCGTGGGGATTACGAATTCCTTGTTCTTGTGGATCTTGCCGATGTACTTCCACAGCGGCATCTTGCTGACGTTGGCACCGCACAGGGTGATCGCCATCGACGCGCCGAGCAGCGCATTGGCGCCGAGCTTGGACTTGTTGGTTGTGCCATCGAGCGCGATCATCGCATCGTCAAGTTCGCGCTGGTTGAGTGGATTCTTGCCCTTGAGCAAAGCGGCGATCGGGCCGTTCACGGCCGCAACGGCCTTGAGCACGCCCTTGCCCAGATAGACCTTCTTGTTGTCATCGCGCAATTCACAGGCTTCGAACTCACCGGTGGAGGCGCCGGACGGCACAGCGGAGCGCGCCATGAAACCGTTATCGAGGGTGATATCAACTTCAACCGTGGGGTTGCCGCGCGAGTCGAGAATCTGGCGGCCGACGACTTTGGTGATCTTGACGAACTTGGCGGGTGCAGCCTTCTTGGCAACAGCGGCCTTCTTCACTGCAGGTGCAGGCTTTTTAGCGGGTACGGCTTTCTTGGGGGATGCAGCTTTTACGACCTTGGCCATGTTTGTACTCCATGCGAGAAGTTAAAAAGTAACTGTGAGATACCGACAACAGTGCGACTATACAACGGAAAACCCGATGATTTGCCAGCGCATTGGCGAAGTTACATCGAATAAACGTAAAAAAACAACACTTACCCCGGACTGCGCCGA
Organism: Candidatus Propionivibrio aalborgensis; assembly: GCF_900089945.1. Classification (GTDB taxonomy): domain Bacteria; phylum Pseudomonadota; class Gammaproteobacteria; order Burkholderiales; family Rhodocyclaceae; genus Propionivibrio; species Propionivibrio aalborgensis. The sequence goes on from NZ_FLQY01000358.1 coordinate 11,694, forward strand.
TGGTTCTTTCTGCTATCCGTTGTGCGATGCGCTTCTTGCATCCTCTGCATCCGGATTGATGATGCCGAAAACCGCTGGCATACGCGCATAAAATACCCGAATCCCTTCCTCGCGAACACGTGCCAGCAGTTGCTCCGTCTCCTCGTCTCCGGCAATGAATTCCACCTCGATACCCGTGCCGCCGGCGAGTTCAAAGAAACGCGATTCACGCAAGGCATGGTGCCGCCCGAAGCTGCCAATGGCGCGAAATGCGGACCCGCCCTGCATCCCCAGTTTGCTGGCTTGTTCCAGAAGCCACTCCCAGAGCAGAACGCCATTGTGCGTCTGCTTCTCATCGACGTAGATTCTCAGAAGCCGGCCTTGCTCGTTTGTCTCAAACATAAGTGCATTCCCGATTCACGATGAATTCTTCAGCAGATAGATGGTGGCGATTCCTGCGAAGGTCATGACGACCGACCCGACGACATGCGCCGTAACGGCTCCGAGCGCCCAGGCGATACGGCCCTGTTGAAGCAGAGTCGTGATCTCGGCAGAGAACGTGGAAAAGGTTGTCAGGCTGCCACAGAAGCCGGTGACGACCAGCAGGCGCCACTCAGGCGAAATCGCCGAGAAGGTCGCGAAGAATGCGATGCCAAGCCCGATGACATAAGCACCGATCAGGTTGGCAACCAGGGTTCCGGGAGGAATGGTCGGGAAAAGACTGTTGAACTTGGCGCCAAGCTGCCAGCGCAACAATGCGCCGAGTACAGCTCCAAGAGCGATCGCCAGAATCGACTTCCACATAGTCCTTGCCCGAGTACTTGACCCTATCGGCACTTCAGGATGAAACGCCGTCGATTACCCACTATTGGCTGTGAATATAGCACCGGCCTACGGCGTTTGGAAACTGATCGCGAGGAATAGAGTCCGTCGGAGGCGCTGCTTCGGAAGGCCTGCCAAATAAGGGCCTGAGAAATCGGCAAAATTCATCGAAAGCCTGTGGGGCTGTCCACTATATGAGCATCGCATGCTGCCGTCAGAACCATAGCCTGTCGAACCCGGTAGCGATTGGATTCTCACTGACTTGGTCGCGGGCCTTCGCCGTTGCCCGAGGGGATCGCTCTACCTGGCACGCACCAACGTACAGACCGGACCCTGAGAGGAAGTAACCGGCTTGAGAATGCGGACGCTCCGAGTAGAAGTAATCGGCCTGCGCGGCCTCTCGCGCAGGCCCGGTGGGGCGCCATGTTACGTTTCTGCTTGGTCACTGTGAAAGCTCTCGTAAATTTCCTTGACGGTCCTTCCGTTAAAAGTCCAGTAAGGCGACGGTTGCAGCGGATAGTCCTCGGCGAGTCCAAGCATCTTGCGGGTTGCCGCCGTAAGTGAAGAAACGGTTCCACAGTAGTCGACCTTCTTTTCACCGACAACGGTGCATTGATGCTCCCCGTCTTTGGATATGAGAATGCTTCCGTTCGGAATTCCAAGCTCGTGAAAATTCATCGGCGGGCGCATGCTTCTCTTCAACGCCTGCGCAGATTGCTTATCAGCGGAGGGGATGTCTAACTCAATCGTTTGTTCAAACTGTTGGGTAATGTCATCCACCTTGAGCAACTGCAAAACCGCGATTACGCGCTCGGGCTCAAGTTTGAAGAACTCTCGATTTGGGTTGATCCGTGTCATTCCAAAGGCGAGGTGCAGTGCCTTTTCAACTTCCGCCGCATCTTTGACTTTGCACGCGAAGGCGCAGTCGAATGGAACTGGCACTCCCGTGCTGTAAAGCTGTTTCATTCGCTCTTCAACTTCAAGCTGTGTGGTTTTTCCGATCTTCACGAGCCCAACCATTGCTGGGTTTGTGAGAACGTAAACGATCTGAACAGATTTGTCGGCCATGGCGGATATTGAAGAAAGTTCAACTTTGTGATCGAGAGACAGTTTTGCTGCATAACTCCAGCGCCTGCTCCCTGACCCGGCGCCTTAGATCGCCCTGAAAACCCTACTACGACTGGCTTACCGTTGCCCAGCAGCCAATTTCATACAGCATTAAAAGAATCGCGAAAAGCAGCACGCCTCCATATAGGGCATAAGCATACCCCAGGAACGCCTGAACGGCAGGTTTGTGACCCTGTCACCGAGTGCTGTCTGACAACGATCGAATCTCATCACTGAAACTCGGTCAACAAATCCGCTCGAGGAATTTGCGCGTCGCAGAACAAACAGCCCCGACAGGCTCCGTTTCCTCCAGTCAAACGCAACGCAACGCAATGGAAACATTGCACGACCGGACTTACCCACAGAAACTGTCGATAAACCTGTGGAATTGTTGTGCGCCCACCAGGACAAACCCTGTGCCGGGGAAGGTCGCAAGAAATTGCCCAATTGATGTGCAACGCAGTCTCCGCGATGGCAGGGTCAAGCGGCGTTCGATGCCTCGTCACGCAACTCGCGCCGCAGAATCTTGCCGACATTGCTCTTCGGCAACTCCGCCCGGAATTCGACGTGGCTTGGCACCTTGTACGCGGTGAGGTACTCGCGACAATGCGCGACAAGCTGTTCCGCCGTCAGAGTCTGATCTTTCCTGATTACAAAGATCTTGACCGCCTCCCCGGATCTCTCGTCCGGTACGCCGATCGCGGCAACCTCCATTACCCCCGGATGCATGGCCACCACATTTTCGACTTCACTCGGATAGACATTGAATCCGGAGACGAGAATCATGTCCTTCTTGCGGTCGACAATTCGCACGTAACCCTTTTCGTCCATGACCGCGATGTCGCCGGTTCGCAAAAAGCCATCCTGCATGAGAACGCACGCCGTTTCGTCTGGCCGCTTATAGTAGCCCATCATCACCTGTGGTCCGCGGATGCACAGCTCGCCGCGTTGTCCAAGCGGCACATCTTCGCCAATGTCATTGCGTATCGCGACTTCCGTCGAGGAGATCGGCAATCCGATCGAGCCGGTGTAGTCAGAAATATTCAGCGGATTGATCGTTGCCGCAGGCGATGTTTCGGTCAGGCCGTAGGCCTCGATCAGAGGTAGTCCGGTAATGCGTTTCCATTTCTCGGCCACAGCCTGATGCACCGCCATGCCTCCTCCCATCGCAAGCTTCAGTTTGCTGAAATCCAGCGCGTTGAAATCTTCGTTGCCGAGCAGTGCGTTGAACAAGGTGTTAACGCCCGTGATGACCGTAAACGGATACTTGCCAAGCTCGGCGGTAAACGCAGGGATGTCGCGGGGGTTGGTGATCAACAGGTTGCATGCACCGATCTTGATGAAGGTGAAGCAGTTCGCCGTCAATGCAAAAATATGGTACAGGGGCAACGCAGTGACAATGAATTCGCCACCGTCAGTAACGACCGGCCTGATCCAGGCATGTGCCTGCGCCAGGTTGGCCAGAACGTTCCGGTGCGTCAACATCGCGCCTTTGGAGAGACCGGTGGTACCGCCTGTATATTGCAGAAAGGCCAGGGCCTCTTGCGTCACTTGCACCGGGGTAAAATCAGCGACAGCACCTTTTGTCAGGGCTTGGCCGAAATGGACAGCGCCAGGCAGCTTCCACGGAGGGATCATTCTCTTGAAGTACTTGACGACGAAATTGACGACGCGGCCCTTCGGGAAGCCGAACATGTCACCCAGGCGGGCCACCACGATGTGCCGAATCGGTGTCTTGTCAATCACCCGTTCCAGCGTATGCGCAAAGTTTTCTAGTATGACAATAGCTTCGGCTTCGGAATCCTTGAGTTGATGCTCAAGTTCGCGTGGCGTGTAAAGCGGGTTGCAATTCACCACCGTATAGCCGGCGCGCAAGGCTCCTAGCATGCAGATCGGATACTGAAGAACGTTGGGCATCATCAGCGCAATGCGCGAACCCAACGGCAGTCCGAGAACCGCCTGCAGGTAGGCCGCAAAATCGCGCGACAGTTTATCGAGCTCGCCATAGCTCAATTCGACGCCCATATTGATGTAGGCGACGCGCTCGCGATACTGTGAGAAACTCTTCTCGAACATCTCGCCAAGCGACTGAAACTCGTTCAGATCAACCTCGGCAGGCACGCCATCCTGATAACTCTGCAGCCATACCTTGTCCACCGGCTATCCTCCGAAGCAGCTTAGGGAATGATGAATGCCGCAGCACCACCTCCGGGTGATGCTATTCCATCCGGCTAGTTTTGTGAAGAAGTGATGTTGGGGGAAATCAGCACACTTCAAGCAAGGACGCATCGGAATAAATCAAGGCTCCACGCACCTGCCTTCCCGAGAATACACTCTCCACCGCACTGCAATACGTCGCAATCTGCTCGCGATATTCCTCAAGACGCCGGCTGTCGATTCCCGAGCTCTTGTAATCGAGAACCCAGAATGCGGAGTCGAACTCGACGAGTCGATCAATCCGCTGCAGTTGACCTTCACCCGTCGTGAGCTCGACTTCATTCCACGCCCGGCGATACTTCGTCGGATCGAAGAAGCGCTGCAATGCCTCAGCGGCAAGCAGGCGCTCGGCCACCGGCAAGACACTCCGGTATTCGTCGTCGTCGAATCCCAGTTCCGTCCACCAGCCTGCAGAAACTTCCCCGACTGTTCGGCGTTCGAGCAGAGCGTGCAGAAGGATGCCAAAACGTGCGGCAGCATCCGGCAGGTGGCGGCGTTCGCCCACCCGCGGGAACGGCGCACGCGCAACCTGCGCAATTGATGATGAAACTTCTGCGGGCGCAACGGTCGTGAGCGGCAAGTTATCGCCGTACGCCAATCCGTCTCCCGGCTTGGCCAGTTTTTCCAGGGCTGCCTGGAGCAGGCGGTAGGGCGTCCCACCCCTTTCCTTGGTGTTTTCGATTCCGCTGGCGATGAATACCTGCCTGGCACGCGTCAAGGCGACATAGAGCAGATTCAATTCCTCGCGCTTCGCCGCCGTGCTTTCCGCATCGAACAGGGGCTGCCGTGCCACGCCATGATCTTCCTTGCGGCCGAAAAAGGAGAAGTGCTGCGGCGACGCTGCCTGTGGCTGCCAATCGACCAGCACGTCCCACGCCTCCTGCGAACGCGGCCCGGAGTTGGCTCCGAGCAGCCAGACAACCGGGGCTTCCAGGCCCTTGGCGCTGTGGATGGTCAGAATCCGCACGCGCCCTGTATCGATGTCCCGTGATTCGATGCCGCCTTCATCCGGCGCGTCGTTGGCCTCGGCTTCACTCAGGTCGCGCAACTCGTCGATGAAGCGTGGCAGGCTCGGATACCGCCCGCCGTCGACATCGAGTGCGAGCAACAGAAGCGCGCGCAGATTGGCCTCGACGCCCGCGCTGGTCGCTTCCGGCGCTGCCAGCCGGTAACGGGCGAGCACTTCGCCCTGATGAAAGATGCGGTCGAGCAGATCGTGCGCCGGCAAGCGATCAGCCGCCTGCAACCAATCGCCAAGGAGCCGGGTCGCGCGTGCCAAGCAGGGTGATGCACTTCCTTCCCCGGCAAGTGTCTGAAGTCGCTGCCACCATGACGGTTCCTGCCGTGCCGCAAGCTGCATCAAATCGTCATCGCTACAGGAAAAAACGGGCGAACGTAAAGCATGGGCGAGCTTCAGGTCGGCCATCGGCGTTACGAGAAATTCGAGCAGGGCCACACAGTCGCGGACCTCCAGCGCCGATAGAAGGCCGCCGCGCGACCCCGCAGCGAAAGGTATATTGGCGGCACTCAACGCCCGCTCGTAATATGAAAGCTTGGTTCGAGTGCGCACCAGCAACATGATGTCGCCGTAGTTGAGCGGACGTTGCCGGGATGTCCCGTCGACCCGCTTTTCGTCGATTTGCCAGAAACCCACCATCTCGCCGATTTTTGCGCCGAGACACTCGGCTTCCATCCGCAACCGCGTGTCCTCCGGCTCCACGTCGGGCTCAAGCAGCGGATTACGCAAGGCGGGAGCAACTTCACGCACGGAGGAGCCTTCACCCTCCGCATTGGCAAACAACGGCATCAACTCAACCCGGCCGGGCAGTTTGCCCGCCAATGAGGTCTGCTCCCGGAAAGGCGAAAAGGCTGGCTGATCGATAAAGACTGCGTTGACCACGTCAATGATCGGTTGGGCATTGCGCCGGGTGGCATCCTGCTCGCAGCGCTCTGCGCCAAACTCGCGCATGAGGAAATCGGCCGCCACCGAAAACAGCCTTGGTTCGGCGCGGCGGAAGCGATAGATCGACTGTTTCGGGTCACCAACCAGAAACACGGTTGGACGGGATGCATCCGAATACGCTGCCAGCCACGCCAAAAGAATCTGCCATTGCAGCGGGTTGGTATCCTGAAATTCGTCGAGCAGCACATGCCCGTAACGCGCGTCCAGCCTGGCTTGAAGAAATGCTGCCGTGTCCTCGTCGCGAAGCAGCTTGAGCACATTCCACTCGGCATCGACAAAATCGATCTGTCGCCGCGCCTTCTTGAACTCGTCCACATGCTTGAGAAAGGCAGCAAACACCGTGCAGGCATTTTGGTTGAATGCAAGAATGTGCTCAGCCGTCTGTTGTTCGATGCAATCGAGCACGCGTTGGCTCAGCGTGCCATGCAGCGCCACCAGACGCGCGGCGCCCTCTGGTGTAAAACGCTTCTCGCTTGCTGTATTCACTTCGCGCTTGCGCACGGTACCTGTCGTTGTCAGCAACACTTCGCGCAATAGATCCAGGCTTCTTTCCCGCACCGGCTCAAGCAGCCCCGCACGCAATATCCGGACATATTTCTGGTCGGTGGACAGCTCACTCGTTTCGAGCAGTCCGAGGTAATTCTGAAACTCCAGCGCCCAATCGCCGGCAAAGAAGGCGTCCATAGCCTGCCCTGGCGCGCCGGCAGCAAGCAGTTCGCGTAGCGCAGCGACGACTTTCCCTGCAGTGTCCGATTTCTCTCCAGCGAAGGCCAGCCACTCGCTGCGCCGGTCCAGTGCGCGACGAATCATGCGCCGCGTCTGATCCAGCCCCGCCTCGTCCAACAGCCGGACGAAGCTATGCGTGACTTCGCTCTCTGGCAGTTTCTGCAGGCTGGACGCGAAGGACTGCCAGAGTTCGTCGAACAAGCGCGAATCAGATTCGATCAGCGTCGCCCCGGTCAGATTTGCCGACAGCGGCGCGGCATCGACAAGCTGCAGGAACCAGCCGTGGAAGGTATTGACCGCGAGCCCCGGCTGCGCCACCAGTACGCGCTCGTACAAGCCGCGAGCGGCGCGTATCGTCGCACCATCACTCTCACCCACTGCCACGCCGCGCTCTGCGAGAAAAGCAAGGACCTGCTCATCGCTGCCGG
>NZ_FLQY01000359.1 GCF_900089945.1 Candidatus Propionivibrio aalborgensis
GGCCAGCAGGTGCAACCAGTCCACGACGCGTTCCTCGATCTCCCGTGCGGCCTTGCGCGTAAAAGTGATCGCCAGAATCTCGCCGGGTGAGACGCCCGCCAGCAGCAACCGAACGATGCGCGAAGCCAGCAGCCAGGTCTTGCCGCTGCCGGCACAGGCTTCGACAACGACGCTACGCGACGGATCGAGCGCGCGCAGGATCAGGGAATCGTACGAATCACGCATGGTCTTTCGGAACACGCAATGTATGCATCATGACTTGTCGAGGTCTGCCGATTTCATGATTTCATTATTTGAACGAAATCCCGTCGGCACAATCCGCTCATCTCGCACCACTGGCAAGCGCTATCGGCACCGTGCGCCGGCAGCTTTGCTCCAGCGTATAGCGCACCGAATGACTGTTGCAGGCGCCGGCCCTGTGCCTCGGCCGCAGCCATCAAGGCGCCCTTCTCATCTCCGCCTGCTGCAGCCACCGCCGACACTGCCACAACACGTTCATCGTCAAGCGCGACATAGGCGGCTTGTTCCGCATCACCGTGCAACAACGCATAGGCCGCCAGTTGCACGTCGTCGTTCAGTCGGTCGCGGATAAGCTTGGCCGTTTGCGTCTTGTAGTCGAGCAGCGAGACGCCTCCGCCGTTACCAACTCTTCGGTCGATTCTGTCGATGCGACCGTACAGCTCGACATCCCCAGCAGCGCAGTCGCCGTCGTTCAGCGAAAACATCCGGCTGACACGCATTTCGGCCTGCGACCAGCGCCAGCCAAGTGACTCTTGTTCGCGCTGCCAATCGAGATAGGCCAGCAGACGCTTTTCCCAGCGCAGTCGCCAACCCGTCGCCAGAAAATTGTCTGCGACGGCCGGCGCGAAGACGTCGTTCACGCAGTCCTGCAAGGCAGACAGCGCCTCATCCTCGGCGAGATCAGACAGCACCGGATGTCGCTCGTGAAAGCGCTCCAGCACGCGATGCACCAATGCACCGTAGTCACTCTTGAGCATTTCCTCGCTGACTTCGTCCATCTCGCCCAAGCCGAGCACATGACGGGCAAAGAAGCGGTACGGGCAGGCGACGAGGTTGGCATAGCCGCTCACTGAAACGCGACGCGGAATGAGTTCGGGTAGTGCGACGGGCGCCGCCATCTTCGTGATCCGAGGCGCCGTTTCACTTTCCGGCACGGGGTCGCCACGGGCCGACAAAGCCTGCCGATGCAGGTCGTCCTGCCAGGCAAGCTGATGCAGGGTCGAGAGCAGTGCGAACTCCGGAGCCAGCAGATTGGCTTCGCCGTCCTGTTCCGACTGCCAGGTCACCGTTACACGCGGCACGGTTGCCAGCAGCATTTCGAGATCGCGCCGCAATTTGCGCTCGGCATCCTCGCGGGTCTGCAACCCGAGTTCCCTCCGGACGGACTGATTGAAGAACTTACTGCTGACGGACGGAGCCAGTTGGCGTGAATCGCCGCCTAGCAACACTGCAGCCTCAAAGCGACGCATGCACACCGCATTGAGCGGGGTGAGTACGATCGGACTGATGATCGATCCATCGCGGAAGTTGGCCGATTCGATTTCGCGGTTAAGCCAGTCGCGCCACGCAGCAAAGGCAAACAGCGCCGGACTGCCTTCCAGTTCAGTGCGTCGTATTTCGAGCAGATCGAGCAGCGTCTTGCCCGCCGCATCCTTGCGCAGTGGATCGAGCGCACCCAGCGCATCAAGCGCCTTGAGCAGGCGGGTGATCCAGCGCGCCAGCGGAGCCGGGCGCGAGATCAACAGGGTCGTCGCCGCTTCGATACGATCAAGCAGGGTCAGCCCAAGAGCCTTCGCCGCTGCGTGTTCCTCATCGAATCCAATCAGGCAATTCCGGAATCGCGACAGCCCGGACCTGATCGAGGCCGAGCGAACCGCCGATTCGAGCGTGAAGACTGCTGCCTTGCGCGCCCTTTCATCGCAGTCGCCAAAGATGAATGGCGATTTGCATAGGTCAAGCAGGTCGCGATAGTAGGCGCCGCTGGCAGCCGTTTCGATCAGTGCATCCACGCCTGCCGCAGCTCGGGAGGTGGAAAGCTTCCAGCCAGTTTCGTCGCTGACTAGCACTCCCTCGCGTTCAAGGAGCGCACGGACTCGCCGCGCCGTCAGACGATCCTGGGCTATCAGGACAATACGGCGCAATCCGGCACTCAGCCATGCGCCGATTTGCGCTACCGCCGCCTGTGCCTCCAGCTCCCGGCCTCTGGCCGGAACAAGTTGCAAGCGCTCTGCCAGTGGACTCTCCGATTGCATGCACGCCAGCTCGGCGGCACGCTCGAATAGTGGGGTGGCTTTTTGCGTAAGCAAAGCGGGAGCCTCCGGCCAAGCTGCGGCAAGCGTTGCCATCAGAGGCGAAGTGCATGCGAAGCGCGGCGCCGGATGAAACATGGACAGGGAGTGTACATGCCCATAGCGTAGGAAGAAATCGAGCTCGGCCGGCGCAAGCGACTCCTCCGGTGCGGCGTCAAGTAGCACCAATAGTCGACACGTCCGTGCGTCGACCTGCTCGACCTGTTTGATCAGCGCGGCCAGGCGCAAGCCGTAAGCGGCCGAGGAATCGGGCTGCCCGGCAGCCGCCAGCGCACACCAGAGTTCATGCACGACGCGCGCTTCGAAAGCCAATGGAACCGAAACACGAAGCGAATAGGCGCGTTCAAGCTGTTCGGCCAGTTTGCTTCCATCATCCGGCAGAGTTACGGTGGCTGCCGACAACTCGTCGAAAAGTCCGGCCATCTCCAACGCAATACCCCATAGTGCCGCCTCGTCAAACCAGCCGCGCCCGCGCAGAGCTTCATGCAGCAGCACGACGCGCTCGCTATCCGGCAACGGCTCAGGAATCGTGGCGAAGGGAGTGGAGTTGACCCAGTGCGTCAGTGTGTCGAAGCGCGGCAGAAGCAGTGGCTTTGGAGCCGCTCGCAGCATGGCGGTGCGCAGCTCGGACGCGATTGGCAACGAGGGCGCCAGGACTCGTACCGGCGAAAGATCGCCAGACTCGATCAGCACGCCGCAACAGCCGAGCATGGCGACAGCGACAGTATCGAGGAATCCCTCGGAGATGGGCAAGGCTGTCGAGGTCAGCCGCTCAACAGCCTGCTGCATCGGAACCGGTAAGAAAGAAATACCGGAAGTACTGGCTCAGCGTTCGAGGTACTCGAGCTTGTCCGGCGTACCGTTCCAATCGTCGGCGTCGGCCGGCGGCTCGCGACGTTCGGAGATGACCGGCCAGTTCTTGGCCAACTCGGCGTTCAGAGCGATGAACTTGTGCTGGTCCTCCGGCACGTCTTCCTCGGCAAAAATGGCCTCGGCCGGGCACTCGGCCACGCATAGCGTGCAATCAATGCACTCCTCCGGATCGATCGTCAGAAAATTGGGGCCTTCGTGAAAGCAGTCGACTGGGCAAACATCCACGCAGTCCGTGTATTTACACTTGATACAGTTTTCAGTCACAACGTAAGTCATATTTCCTGCTCTTCAAAGTTAGCGCGCAAAAATTATAGCGTATTTGCCTGTCCGCTTCCCTTGCCGCTTGTTTTTAGCTAGGATAGCCCCATCTACCGTGTCTCGCGCCCAGGCAGGCACCTTCCCCAAATCTCCGTTACCAAAAAGGCTTTATGATGAGCGAACACATCCATCACGTCACCGATGACACCTTTGCAGCCGAAGTTCTGCAGGCGCAGCAACCCGTACTGGTCGACTACTGGGCAGAATGGTGCGGCCCATGCAAAATGATTGCCCCGATCCTCGACGAAATCTCTGATCAGTACTCGGGTCGCCTGAAGGTTGCAAAACTGAACATCGACGACAACCAGAATACCCCGGCTAGTTACGGTGTGCGCGGCATTCCCACCCTGATGCTGTTCAAGAACGGAAACATCGAGGCCACCAAGGTTGGCGCACTGTCCAAATCGCAACTCTGCACTTTCATTGACAGCCATCTGTAAAATCGATACCCTCTGCCCGAAGGTTCAAAAGGTGCGGCGCCTGAGAACAGAAATAATACGGTCCGCATAGAACCTTCAAGCTCGATCTCCAGTCGATTTTTGTAGCTCGGCAACAGCCCCGTCGCACCTGATCGTAACACCCCCGCCGATACCCAAAGCCCCCCCGCACGCGCATCATTCGTGATAGCGCATCATGCCCTCCCAATTTTCAATTGTCTGCTCATGCACCTATCCGAACTCAAAGCCCTACATGTAAGCCAGTTACTCGACATGGCCGTCACCAACACGATCGAAGGCGCCAATCGACTTCGAAAGCACGAGCTGATTTTTGCGTTGCTCAAGAATCAAGCAAAAAAGGGAGAAACAATTTTCGGCGACGGCACCATGGAGACCCTGCAGGATGGTTTCGGATTCCTGCGCTCCCCCGACACCTCGTACCTAGCCAGCACGGATGACATTTATGTAAGTCCGAGCCAGATACGCCGTTTCAACTTGCATACGGGCGATACGATAGAGGGTGAGATCCGCACGCCCAAGGATGGCGAACGCTATTTTGCGCTGGTAAAAGTCGACAAGATCAACGGCGAGGCTCCGGAGGCTTCAAAAAACAAGATCCTTTTTGAGAATCTCACGCCCTTGCATCCGACCGAGCATATGAAGCTCGAACGCGATATTCGTGGCGAAGAAAACACGACCAGTCGCATCATCGACATCATCGCGCCGATCGGCAAAGGCCAGCGGGGCCTGCTGGTATCGAGCCCGAAAAGCGGCAAGACCGTCATGATGCAGCATATCGCGCACGCCATTACAACCAATCATCCCGACGTGACGGTCATCGTTCTGCTGATCGACGAACGCCCTGAAGAAGTGACCGAAATGACGCGCTCGGTGCGCGGCGAGGTGGTCGCCTCAACCTTTGACGAACCGGCGACTCGCCACGTTCAGGTTGCCGAAATGGTCATTGAAAAAGCTAAACGTCTGGTCGAGCATAAGAAGGATGTTGTCATCCTTCTTGATTCGATCACCCGTCTGGCCCGCGCCTACAATACGGTGCAACCCGCTTCGGGCAAGGTACTGACCGGCGGTGTCGATGCAAACGCCCTGCAGAAGCCCAAGCGCTTCTTCGGTGCCGCGCGCAATATCGAGGAGGGCGGCTCGCTGACCATCATCGCCACCGCACTGATCGATACGGGTAGCCGCATGGACGACGTGATCTACGAAGAGTTCAAGGGTACCGGCAACCTGGAGATCCACCTGGATCGCCGAATGGCGGAGAAGCGTGTATACCCGGCGATCAACGTCAATCGTTCCGGCACCCGCCGTGAAGAACTTCTGCTGATGCCCGACGTTCTGCAAAAGATGTGGGTACTACGCAAGCTGCTCTACAACATGGATGATCTGGAGGCGATGGAATTCCTTCTCGACAAGATCAAGGCAACGAAAAACAATGGGGAATTCTTCGACTCAATGCGCCGCTAACCCCTTCCTACCCCCTTCCTGATTGCAAATTCACGAAGAATCAAGGATAATGCGCCGTTCTCCGGAGCCGGTCCCGAAGCAGCAAACGCGAAATGTCAGGCGCGATTCACTAGGCGCGATGTGCGCGTAGTTTCCTCGACCCGGCTAGATTTGACTTACAGGAATTTCTCAAGATGAAATCCGATATCCACCCCGACTACAACGAAATCGAAGTCACCTGCTCCTGCGGCAGCGTGTTCAAGACCCAGTCGACGATGAAGAAGGCGCTTCACGTTGAAGTATGCTCTTCCTGCCATCCGTTCTATACCGGCAAGCAGAAGATCATCGATACTGCAGGCCGCGTCGAGAAGTTCAATAGAAAGTATGGCGCAATGCACAAGCCAGCCTGAATCTAACCAAGAGTTCATGCGGACTCAGCGAAAAGGCAGCCGCACGGCTGCCTTTTTCATTTAGCCCAACAGATATCCAATAACCATAACCTGGCCATGCCATTTCTACCGGAACATCCACGCTTCAAGGGGATTACCCTTCCGCCCAGCGGCTGGGTGTTGGCCATCCTGCTGGCAACCTACATTTTTACCGGCCTGATCGGCCATGATCCGTGGAAGCACGACGATGCAGTCTCGATCGGTGTCGCCTACGATATGGTCGTCAACGGAAACTGGCTGATTCCGCAGCTCGCAGGAAACCCTTACCCGGACGCTCCGCTCTATTACTGGACGTCGGCGATCACCGCCCATCTCTTTTCCTGGCTGATGCCGCTACACGACGCGGCGCGCCTAAGCAGCGGAATATTCACCCTGTTGGCGCTTGAGTTCATCCTTCTCGCTGCTCGCGAACTGCATGGTCGCGAAAACGCGGCCGCCGCCCCATTGATTCTTGCCGGAAGCATAGGATTCCTGTTCCACGCACACGAAGCGCAACCTATGCTCGCCGCGCTCACCGCTCACACGGCAGCTTACTGGGCGCTGACCCTGCTCCCACGACGCCCCGCTCTTGCAACCCTGGCCTTTGGTGCAGCCATCGCCCTTGGTTTTCTGGCCAACGGTCTGCTCCCTGTGCTAACTCTGTTGCCCGTCACCATGTATACCTTGTGGCAATCGGGAACCAGGAGAATTTGCGCATTGCTCGTGACCATTGCCATCGCCCTGGCGCTTTTCCTCTCCGCTTTGTGGTTGCTGCCCCTGCGAATGGCTTCGCCCTATTTCTTCTCGATCTTCTTGCAGAGCGAATTGGATTCCTTGACCAAGTCCGTATCGTTCTTTTCGAACACGCTTCGCTACCTGAACTTGCTGCTCTGGTACGCCTGGCCTGCGCTACCGCTGGCGGCATGGGCATTGTGGTCAAAGCGTCGCATTCTCCGCAGTAGGCCAATGGCATTACCAATATTCTCTTTCTTATCGGTACTGCTCATTCTAGGTTTGAGCGTAGAGGTTCGCAGCTCTGCGGCACTATTGCTACTGCCACCGCTCGTATTGCTGGCCGTTCCTGGCGTTGCCACGCTACGGCGCGGTGCGGCGAATGCTTTCGACTGGTTCGGCATGATGACCTTTACTTTCTTAATGACCGTCGTCTGGATCGTCTGGAGCGCAATGGTCTTCGGCTGGCCTCGGCAACTGGCTCGCCAGGCCGTTCGACTGGAACCCGGTTTCGTCGGCCACTTCAGCCTCATGGCGGTATCGGTCTCGATGCTTGCAACGATGATATGGTTCTGGCTGATCATCACCAGTCCACGCTCGCCGATGCGCGGCATCATGCACTGGATGGCAGGCCTGACAGTGTTCTGGCTACTTATTGTGGCACTCTGGATGCCTTGGATCGACTATGGAAAATCTTACCGTCCGCTCTCTGCCTCTCTGGCCAAAAAACTGCCGGAGAAATTTGATTGCATTGCCAACGCCAACCTTCCGGATTCAATACTTGCTTCGCTGGATTACTTTGACGGTATCCGAACCGTTTCGCTGAAAGATGCCGCTGGCAAAAAATGTCATTGGCTGCTGGTTCAGGGCGAAGCGCGTGATCTGACTTCCGCTCTGTCGGCGAACTGGCACGAGATATGGGAAGGCAGACGGCATGGCGATCGCAGTGAAAACGACTGGTTCCACCTCTATCGACGTGCGGCCAAGTGAACGATGGCGGTCGAGCTACCCGCCGTCCCGGTCAAGCGTCCTGAAAGCAGTGTAATGTGCCTCTAACACTCGCCTCACTCCCCTTCATCACAGCTTGATGAAATGCTCGCGGTAGTATTTCATCTCTTCAATTGATTCACGTATATCGGCAAGCGCCGTGTGATTGGATTTCTTTACGAATCCCTTGGCAAGCTCTGGCTTCCAGCGCCGGCACAGCTCCTTGAGCGTGCTGACATCAATGTTACGGTAATGAAACCACGCTTCCATCAGCGGCATGTAGCGCACCATGAAGCGGCGATCCTGTCCGATCGAATTGCCGCACATCGGGCTGGCGCCCTTGGGTACATGCTCCTGCAGGAACGCAAGCGCCTGCGCCTCGACCATCGCCTCGTCAAGCGCAGAGGCCTTGACCTTTTCGATCAGACCGGAGCGGCCATGCGTCTTCTTGTTCCACTCGTCCATGGCTGCAAGCTGAGCATCGGACTGATGAACGACCCATACCGGCGATTCAGCAAGGGTAAGCAGTTCGCTGTCGGTAACGATCATCGCCAGTTCGATGATGCGCTCGTTCTCCGGATCAAGGCCGGTCATTTCCATATCCAGCCAAACAAGGTGATTTGCGTCCTGTGCCATATAATCTGTCCGAACTCTTCAAACCGGCATTCTGTCACAGCTTGATGATCAATAATTTCTCGTTGGCCTTTCTCACCGCACTTTCCCTGACGATCGTGCTTCGCCTGTACCTGGCTTACCGTCAGATTTCCTACGTTCTCGCTCGCCGGTGCAAGGTGCCCAAACAGTTTTCTGAGCGTGTCGAGCTTTCAGCGCATCAGAAGGCGGCAGACTACACGGCCCAACGAACGCGCTTCGGAATTCTGACGCTTGCCGTTGAAACCGGTCTTCTTCTGGCGTTCACGTTTGGGGGTGGGTTGCAGGCACTTCATGATTTCTGGTCTGTCAGGCTTTCCGGGCTGGCCTATGGCATAGCAATGATTTTCAGCGTCATGTTCGTATCGGGCCTTGTCGATCTTCCCTTGTCCGTGTACTCGCAATTCGTCATCGAAGAGAAATTTGGCTTCAACCGCATGACTCTCAAGTTATTCATCGCCGATCTTCTCAAACAAACCGCACTTGGCATTGCCATCGGCACGCCGGTACTGGTGGCCGTTCTATGGCTGATGGCGCAAAGAGGCAGCTTCTGGTGGCTCTATGTCTGGCTATTCTGGTGCGTTTTCAATCTACTTATTCTCTTCATCTATCCGACCTGGATCGCACCATTGTTCAACAAGTTCACGCCACTGGATGATGCACCGCTCAAAGCGCGTATCGAAGCCCTCCTCCAGCGTTGCGGTTTTGCCACTTCCGGCCTGTTTGTCATGGATGGTTCCCGGCGCTCAAACCATGGCAACGCCTACTTCACCGGCTTTGGAAAAACCAAGCGCATCGTTTTCTTCGACACCCTGCTTGGCCGACTGCAACCGGTCGAAATGGAAGCTGTTCTGGCGCACGAACTTGGGCATTTCAGACATCGTCACGTAATCAAACGCATTGTCCTGATCTTTGCCTTGTCGCTGGCCTTTCTCGCCGCACTCGGCCAGCTGATTGACGCGGATTGGTTCTTTAGCGGACTCGGGGTATCAGCGAAGGACACCGTCCTGGCGCTGATTCTCTTCTTTATGGTAACGCCGGTCTTCACTTTCCTGCTGACACCGCTGACCAGCCTGATCTCGCGTCGCCATGAGTTCGAAGCGGATCGCTACGCCGCCGAACATGCCTCGGCTGATGGTCTGATCGAAGCTCTCGTCAAGCTCTATGAAGACAATGCGGCGACACTTACGCCCGACCCGCTGCACTCTCTGTTCTACGATTCGCACCCGCCCGCATCGCTGCGCATCGCGCGCCTGAACGGATGCTGAGTTCGGCACGATTAGCATTTTGATGATCGAAGGTACCATCGTCTCCGCCCATGGGCGTCAATATCTGGTTGAGCTTACAACAGGTGAAACGCTGCTCTGCTTCCCCCGCGGCAAGAGAAGTGAACTGGCTTGCGGTGATCTGGTCCACGTTCAACGCAGCAGTGATACCCAGGGTGTAATTGACTCGATTCTGCCACGCAGTACGCTGCTTTATCGCTCGAACGAGTTCCGGCAGAAACTGATCGCCGCAAACGTGACGCAAATCATCATCGTCGTCGCTACCGAGCCCCCATATTCCGACGAACTGATATCGCGATGCATAGTTGCCGCGGAAAGCCAGGACATGAAGACACTGATCGTTTTCAACAAATGTGACCTGAGTGACCGTATAGCACTAACCAGCATGGCATTGGCGCCATTCGAAAAGATAGGCTACCCGGTACTCAGGCTTTCGGCTCGCTCCGACGCCGAGGCGCTACGCCCATACCTATCAGGTCAGACAAGTGTACTCGTCGGTCAGTCCGGCATGGGCAAGTCAACGCTGACCAACGCGCTGCTGCATGATGCCAATGCCCCGACACGCGAGATCTCCACAGCGCTAAAAGCCGGCAAACACACCACGACACACGCCACGCTCTATCGCTTCGATACCCACTCCGCGCTTATCGACTCTCCCGGACTGCAAGAGTTTGGCTTGCGCCACCTCTCGAAAAACGCCATCGAGCATGGGTTTCTGGAACTCCGCTCACTTCAAGGTCAATGTCGTTTCCGCAACTGCCACCATGGCCGCGAGCCGGATTGTGCAGTGCATTCTGCTGTCAGGCGCGGCGAAATTGACCCGCGCCGCTATGCGGCTTTCCGCACTCTGTGTGCTGAAGTCGGCTGACCCTACAGGAATCTCATCATGAGTGTCATTACTTTCCAGCGCAAACACGGAAAGAGCGAATCCGATGCCCGCGCCGCAGCCGAGAACATGGCCTTGCAGCTCAAGAAAGAGTTCGACCTCGAGTACGTGTGGGATGGTGAAGTCATGCAATTCAAGCGTCCCGGCGTATCGGGTGAACTCACACTCGACAAGCAAAATGTCATCCTGACAATTCGTCTCGGCCTTTTTCTCTCAGCGCTCAGACCAAGAATCGAACGTGAAGTGCACCGATTCCTTGACGAGAACTTCCAAGCCTGAGCCAAGCCGACAGAATTGAATTGACTTCAGCGTTAACGCAGCGCCCCCTTGGGCGCGTCCATCATGCCTACGCAACGCCGCAGCGTCGCGGCTTGCTCTTCAGGGGATTTACCAACCAGTTCGCAGTTCTCCGCTTCCGGTTTCTTTTTCTTGGCTGACTGTGCGTCAGGTGTTTCGGGAGACACGGTCTTTCCCTTCTCACCGGGCGACTTCGATGCATCTTCCACGGAACCTGCTGCGGGGTCAGCGCTCTCCGCGTTCTTGTCATTTTCACGCACTGTATGCGAACGAGCGACCGAATGCTCTTTCAGGACATGGACCTGTTTGGAAAGCACTTCGATCTGCGCCTTCATTTCGTCAAGCAGCAGGTTCTTTTCCTTGAGTACGTCATTTGCCGCAGCAAGTTCGGATTCCATAGCACTGCTCTTCTGGAAATGCAGATACGCACCCGCCGCCAATACCGTCAGCAAAATGCCGAGTGACGTGGACAGAACGACGACAAGGGAAATATTCGATTTGGCGACTGGTGGCTCTGCGGCAATTTCCGGCTCTTCACTGTGCGGTGTCACGGTGTTGTCCTTTGACTATCCGTTTGGCAAGCGATGATGATCAAATACAGGATCACACTCGCGCATAACGTATCCCAAAGGAAACACTTTGGCAATCCGCGCAGATCTGTCCAAGCTCCCAGGGAGTCCCATCGCGCACCCGTGCAACGAACCGGCTCCAGACACTGAGCCGCGATATGATTCAACACCCGCCGGAATGACTCACGCTGCAGTCTTCGGCGCTGCTGGCTTGGCGACGGGCTTTTTGATTGCTGGTTTCCTGGCGATAGGCTTCGTCGTAGTCTTGCCTGTCGCCTTCGGAGCCCCCTTGGCACCTTTGAGGCTCTGCACAACGACGGTCAGATCTTCAACGCGCTTGGATAGCTTGTCGAGATCCTTCTTGCTCGGCACGCCAAGGCTCCCGAGAGAGCGTGCAACACGGTCTTCGAATGCTTGCTCAAGGCGATCCCACGTACCGGCCGCCTTCCCGGCAACACTCGCAAGCTTCTCATCCGTCATCTTTCGTGTCCGAGTCTGGACGGTTTTGCCTTCGTTGACCAGCACATCAAATACTTTGCCGCCCTCCTCTTGGGCTTTGGCAAAAGCGCCGAGACCGGCAAGCCAGATTTGCTGCGCCGAGCCTTTGACAGTGTGTGCGAACTGGTTATCGGTAAAATTCCCTGCCAATGCTTTCAGTTTCTTACCCATTTCATTCTCCTGGATGACCGCAACAATGACGTCAAGCACTACGCCTAGCCACTCCCTGCCATAGCAGGCTTCTAAACACCCGGCCCAGCGGCTGAACCGACGGTTTCGAGAAAAACACAACACCTGTATTTCTATCACATTTCTCTGCGCCCAGGTTTCGCACTTCCGAAGACGCATGACGCAATGGTAAGCTGGCGATAAATGAACAAACCGACAAGAACTGAGCGAATTGAGTTATGAATACACCCATCCCCGACGAGAGTCCAAGACAGGATTCTCCGCGCACCTTACTCAAGACCTTGCAGGAGCGTTTCCCTGTTTTCCGCGATTTCTCACCGCTTGCTATTGGCATTGACAAGCAACTCCTCGTACGGCTACCCGAACTTGATCGACGGGCCCTTCGTACTGCTCTTAGAATGCATACCAATTCGCTCCGCTATCTCAAGACAATCGAGAAAGCAACGCATCGCATCGACCTTGACGGCAATTCTGCTGATGAAATCACGGAAACTCACCGTGGCCATGCAGCAGAAGTCCTCCGCGAACGCTTCAGGAAGGATGCTGAACGGCGCAGAATGCAGCGAGAGGCCGAAGCGACGGCGCGGAAGCGTTCAGAGAAGTTGGGCCAATTACTTGATAAATTCGGCAAGGACAGGTAGCGCCCGATTCTGTTGAAAAACTCCCCGTAGTGTTCGAGACAGCATCTTCGTAGTGTTCAAGGATCG
>NZ_FLQY01000360.1 GCF_900089945.1 Candidatus Propionivibrio aalborgensis
GGGTTTGGCTGCCTTGTTCGGGACGCTTGCCCATCGCGTATATACAATGCATAGAAGAACAGGCACGATGATGGAGCATCGTGTGCTGATCTTTGGTGCCGGCCCAGTGGCTGAATCCGTAAGCAAGGTACTGAAACGGTCCGATCCAGATATACAGATCGTTGGTTACTATCCGAGCCCAACCGACACGGAAATATGCATTCCGGGTCAGCTTGTGTTGCCACGGGCCCAATCACTGTCGGACACGGCGTACGCCTTGAACGTTCACGAGATCATCATCGCTGTACGCGAGAGACGTGGTGGTATTCTGCCTTTGCGAGAACTCCTCGACTGCAAGCTGTCAGGTGTTAATGTGCTTGATCTAGCCAGCTATTTTGAGCGGGCACTCGGCCAGATACGACTCGATTCCCTGCGAATTGGCTGGCTAATATTTGGCGAGGGTTTTCGGCAGGGGTGGCAGCGCACGTTTGTCAAGCGTCTGTTTGATATCGTCGCTGCTTCGATTCTGCTCCTGCTCGCATTGCCCGTGATGCTCGTCACAGCACTGTTGATCGTGCTGGAGGACGGTTTCCCGGTATTCTATCGACAGGAACGCGTGGGTTTGAATGGCCGCCTGTTTAATGTCATCAAGTTCCGCAGCATGCGAAAGGATGCTGAAAGCGACGGTAAGCCACGCTGGGCGACGGCGAATGATGATCGGACGACCCGAATTGGACGTATTGTCCGCAAGTTGCGTATTGATGAGTTGCCGCAGCTTTACAGCGTACTGACCGGTGATATGAGTCTGGTCGGTCCGCGTCCGGAGCGTCCGTACTTTGTCGATCAGCTGACTCGTGAAATTCCGTTCTACGCGGTTCGTCACAGTGTCAAGCCTGGAGTAACCGGCTGGGCGCAAGTAAGTTACCCCTACGGGGCCTCTGTTGATGATTCTATCCAGAAGCTCCAGTATGATCTTTACTATGTAAAGAACCACACTCTTTTTCTGGATATCGTGATCTTGTGCGAAACGGTAGTTGTGGTGCTTACCGGTAAGGGCGCTCAGTAGCGTCACTGTCCGCGGGTGAGTCGTATTCCGGAACGCAATCTGAGGAGGTTTGTCGGTTGGATGCCAGTGGAGAAGCAATTACAGTCTGGAGCTACGGACTTGCAGGCTTCGTCTACGCCGCATTTGCCATTTATCTGGCTTCAGGCTGGCGTGCCGGCTTGCGCAACCGCGCCTTGTTTAGTGCTGCGGTGTTTTGTGCGCTCTGGGGGATGGCTGGTCTTGCCTATGCCTTAACGGGGCAAACGGTATTCCTGGCGGGCGGCATGCTTGCCGACCTCTTCCGCTATGGCGGATGGTATTTCTTCCTGCTGGTGCTACTCGTTCCGGATTCTTCTCGCGAAGACCGCTTGCCGAACCGCATTCGCTGGCTGGTTGGAGTGGCGCTTGCGTTGCTTCTGATTGGTCTTGCAGCACAAGTCATGGTCCTGCTGGGCATGAATGACTTCTTCCCGCCCATGAGGCTAGTCATATTCGACTCGCTGGCGATGGCAGTGTTTGCACTGGTGCTCATTGAACAGCTGTTTCGCAACGTGTCACCTGATTGGCGTTGGGGCATCAAACCATTGTGTATTGGCCTGGGCGGTGCTGCCCTGTTTGATTTGTATTTGTTCTCGGACGCATTGTTGTTCAGTAGGGTCGATGCGGATGCATTCAATATCCGCGGCTTCGTGCACGCCTTGGTGGTGCCGCTGGTAGTCGTATCGGCTGTTCGCAGCAAAGACTGGAAAACCAGAATCGTATTATCCCAACGTGCCGCGCTGCAATCAGCGACTTTGCTTGCGGTTGGTGTGTACCTTCTGTTTGTATCCTTAGCCGGTTATTACGTGCGCTATTTTGGCGGCGATTGGGGGCGTGCCTTCCAGTTAGCCCTGTTGTTTGCGGCGCTGCTGCTGCTGGGCATGTTGAGCTTGTCGGGGTCAATGCGGGCCAGGTTCCGCGTTATGGTCGGCAAGCATTTTTTCAGTTATCGCTACGATTATAGGGAAGAATGGCTTCGGTTTACCAATACCCTGTCATCTCAGGACGGTTTTGCAGAAATGGGGAGGCATGTGGTCAAAGGCTTGGCCGATATGGTCGAGAGCCCGGCCGGTGCGCTCTGGTTGAAAGATCCGACAGAGCGGTTTTTTGCGCAGGCAGCCTGTTGGCACATGCCCGCGTCGTCTGCGACTGAAGATGCCGATAGCAAGTTATGTCAGTTTTTGCTTGACAGTGGCTGGGTAATCAATCTTGAGGAGTACCGTTCTCTGCCACGTCGCTACGACCATCTTGATCTTCCTGTCTGGCTGGTCGAAGTGCCAAATGCCTGGTTGGTAGTTCCTCTGGCGACGGGCAGCGAAATGACCGGCTTCGTCGTTCTATCAACGGCACGTACGAAGATCGACGTCAACTGGGAGGTGAACGATCTTCTGAAGACGGCTGGCCGGCAAGCCGGGGCATTTCTGGGGCAGATGCAGGCGACTGAGGCATTGTTGGAGTCGCGTAAATTTGACGCCTTCAACCGAATGTCCGCTTTTGTTGTACACGACTTGAAGAACATTATTGCTCAATTGTCGCTTATGCTGAAGAATGCTGAACGCCATCGGGATAATCCTGAATTCCAACAGGATATGCTTGCGACTGTAGAGCATTCGGTCGAACGTATGCGGCAATTGATGATGCAGTTACGCGAAGGCGCGACACCGATTGACAGTCCACGCGGTATTGACCTTGGTGGTGTCATCCGACGTATCCAGGCGGCCAAGGCAGGGCAGGGTCGCCATCTGGAGATCGATCTGATTGATAAGGTAGTTGCCAAGGGGCACGAAGATAGAGTCGAGCGAGTGATCGGACACATTGTGCAGAATGCGCTGGACGCTACCGAAAATGGTGGACGGGTTTGGGTCAGACTGGAGCGCCAGGGAGATCATGCCATGGTCGAGGTCGGTGATACAGGCAGCGGCATGTCGCCGGAATTCTTGCGCGAACGCTTGTTCAAGCCCTTCCAAACGACCAAGCCGGCGGGTATGGGCATTGGCGCATATGAGAGCTTCCAGTACGTGCACGAATTGGGTGGCAAGATTTCCGTGGATAGTGCAATCAACGTCGGGACTCAGGTGAGTTTGCTATTGCCCTTGTTTGATGCTGGTGTCGAAATGGGAGCTGATTTGGATTCAGAACGGATGCATGAGGAATCCAAATGAGTTCGGAGAGATTGAATCACCTGTTAATCGTGGAGGATGACCCTTCCCTACAAAAGCAGATTCGCTGGGCTTTCGATCAATATGAGACACTCACGGCAGATGATCGCGAGAGTGCGCTTGTCCAGGTGCAGCGTTTTATGCCGCCGGTCGTCACAATGGATCTCGGCCTGCCACCCGATGCCGATTCTGTTTCCGAGGGCTTCAAGTTACTCGAGCAAATTTTGTCGATCGCTCCCGAGACCAAGGTTATTGTCCTGACCGGCCAGAATGACCGGGCCAACGCGCTGCGTGCTATCGGCTTGGGTGCCTATGATTTTTTTGCAAAGCCGTTTGAGATCGATCTGTTGGGATTGACGATAGAACGCGCCTACCGTCTCTATGAACTCCAGCAAGAGAACAACCGCTTGCAGCTTATGCAGCAGCCGGATGTCTTGTCGGGACTGATTTCCCGGGACCCCGAGGTCTTGAAGGTATGTCGTACGGTTGAAAAGGTTGCGATTAGCGACGCAACCGTGCTGGTGTTGGGCGAGAGCGGAACGGGCAAGGAATTGATTGCACGCGGGGTTCATGCTGCATCCGCGAGGCGGGGAGAGCGCTTCGTTGCCATTAACTGTGCCGCGATCCCGGAGAATCTGCTGGAAAGCGAGCTGTTCGGCTACGAGAAAGGTGCTTTTACTGGTGCCGCCAAAACGACACCAGGCAAGATTGAGACGGCAAACCGCGGCACCTTGATGCTCGATGAAATAGGCGATTTGCCACATTCGCTGCAGGCGAAACTGTTACGATTCCTGCAGGAACGGGTTGTTGAACGCATTGGTGGGCGACAGGAGATTCCGGTTGACGTCCGTATTGTGTGCGCAACGCACCAGGACCTGAAAGCATTGATAAAGGAAGGCCGGTTTCGTGAAGACCTCTATTACCGTCTGGCAGAAATCATCGTACTCATTCCACCTTTGCGCGCACGCCAGGGCGATGCGGCGTTGCTGGCACACGCTTTTGTACGCCGGTTTGCTGAAGAGCAGAATCGCGGTGCCATGACCTTGCGTGAGGACGCTTTGCGAATCATTGAGACGTATTCTTGGCCAGGCAATGTTCGAGAGCTTGAAAACTGTATTAAGCGTGCGGTCATCATGGCGGATGGAAATCAGATTACTGTGGACGACATTGGTCTTGAGGAGGTGCAGAATGAGAGCGAGGCGAGGCTGGATATCCGTCAAGCACGCGAGGATGCTGAGAAACGTGTCGTCATAACTGCCTTGGGGCGTGCTGATGGGAATGTGCATAAAGCAGCCGAAATGCTGGGTGTCAGCAGGCCGACGCTTTACGATTTGATGCATCGGTTTGGAATGAAGTAAGTTCGGAATTGATTAACATTTACCGTTTTAATGGGGCATATATGACAATTCGGAAATATGTGAATAAGGCTGCTGCATCAACGCTGCTGGTTGCCATGATTTTGGCCGGATGTGGAGGTGAAACACCTGAGTCCATGCTGGCCTCAGCCAGGAACTATATGGCAAATAACGACAACAAGGCAGCGGCGATTCAGTTGAAGAATGCCCTACAAAAAAACCCGGATCTGGGTGAGGCACGGTTCTTACTGGGCAAGACTCTGCTTGATGGCGGAGAATCGACGTCTGCGGAAATAGAGTTGCGCAAGGCAAAAGATCTTAACTACTCGGCTGATCAGGTGGTGCCTTTACTGGCGCGCACTCAACTTATGCTGGGGCAACCCAAGAAGGTTACCGAGGATCTAGCCAAGGTTCAGTTGACGTCACCGGAAAGCAAGGCCGATCTGTTGGTTACTACAGGTCAGGCCTACTTGATGATGGGGAATATCGATGCCAGCCAGACCGCCTTTGATGAAGCCCTGACCGCTGTTCCAGGTTATGGCCCTGCGCTCGTCGGGCAGGCACGAATCAAGGCGGTGAAGCGGGATCTGCCAGGGGCTCTAGCTTTGCTGGAATCTGCTCTCGAAAAGTCTCCCAAGCTTTACGATGCGTGGCAGCTCAAGGGGGATATCCTGTATGCACAGGGCGACGCCAAGGGGGCAACGGAAGCCTATCGCAAGGCGCTGGAAGGCAAGGCTGATTACCTGCCGGCGCATTCTTCACTGGTCACCCGTTTCTTACAGGACGGCAGTCTGGACGAAGCTGGCAAGCAACTTGAGGCAATGAAAAAAGTTGCTCCACAACATCCGCAGACCATTCTTTTGCAGGCCCAGCTTTCGTATCGGCAGAAGAACTTCAAGGCAGCTCAGGAATCTGTTCAGAAATATCTTGGCGCGATCCCCGACAGTACGCTTGGGCTGCAATTGGCCGGGGCCATAGAGTACGAATTGAAATCGTATTCGATGGCCGAGACCTACCTGACGAAAGTATTGTCAAAGACTCCGGAGCTGGGTTTGGCACGCCGCATCCTGATTGCCAGCTATTTGCGGAGTGGACAGCCGGCCAAGGCGCTCGCCACCCTGCAACCCGTTCTGGACAAAATCGAGAAGGATTCGAACATGCTGGCACTGGCCGGAGAGGTGTACATGCAGAACGGTGATGCTGAAAAGGCAGGAGATTACTTTTCAAAAGCTGCAGCTCTGGATCCCACGAATATTGGCAAACGTACTGCGGTTGCGCTTTCGCAACTGGTAGAGGGGGAAACCAGTACCGCGTATCGCGAACTGGAAGAGATCGCGTCCGTCGATACCGGTATCAAAGCGGATATGGCTTTGATTGCGTCGCAGCTCAGGAGCCGCAAATTCGATCAGGCTCTGAAGTCTATTGCTGGCCTTGAGAAGAAGCAGCCGGAGAATCCTTTGGCGCCGTATCTGCGCGGCATCGCACTACTTGGAAAAGCAGACAAGCCTGCTGCAAGTAAGAGCTTTGAGCAAGCCTTGGTGATGAACCCGGCTTATTTTCCAGCAGCAGCCATTCTGGCCAATCTCGATATGGCTGACAAAAAGCCTGAGGATGCAAAGAAACGCTTTGAAGGAGTGTTGGCCAAGGATCCAAAGAACGTACAGGCCTTGCTTGCCTTGGCGGAGCTGCGAGCCAAGACGGGAGGAAAGCTTGATGAAGTGGCTGGCCTGATCGACAAGGCGATTGTTGCGAATCCTTCGGAAGCCGCCCCGCGAATTGCGCTGATCGGGATTTATATGGGCGCCAAGGAGACCAAGAAGGCGCTCGTAGCGGCTCAGGATGCACTTGCTGTATTGCCAAACCACCCACAAGTTCTCGACGCGGCGGGTCGTGCCCAGCAGGCGGCAGGGGAATTCAATCAGGCGCTGGCGACTTATGGCAAGCTGGCTACGTTGGCGCCCAATTCACCACAGCCCTATCTGCGCATGGCCGAGATTCAGGTGGCGGCCAAGAACAAAGAGGCCGCCATGCAGGATTTACGCAAGGCGCTTTCCGTTAAGTCGGATTCTGTCGAAGCGCAGCGCGGAATCATGATGCTGGATCTTGACGCCGGGCGCACGGCCGAGGCCCTTGCCATGGCCCGGCAGATACAGAAACAGCGCCCGAAAGAAGCTGTGGGTTATATGCTTGAAGGTGATGCTCATGCGTTGAAAAAATCATGGAATGAGGCAGCGACCGCTTACCGTAATGGTTTGAAGCAAAATAGTGAAACCGCGCTGGCGGTCAAGTTGCATGCCGTTTTGGTCGCGGGCGGTGGGTCTGGCGAAGCTGACAGGTTTGCCGACAGTTGGATAAAGGAACACGCAAAAGATTTGCAGTTCCGACTTTATCTGGCCGAAGCCGCGACAGCACGCAAGGATTACGCAACAGCAAGCAAGCACTATCGAGTTTTGGTTGATGCCCAGCCGAATAATCCTGCGACACTGAACAATCTGGCTTGGGCCTTGGCACAGAACAAGGATCCAAAAGCCATTGAGTTTGCTGAAAAGGCGAATAAATTGGCGCCTGATCAGCCTGCTTTGATGGACACCCTCGGGGTTCTGCTGGTTGACAAAGGTGATACTGCACGCGGTCTTGAGTTACTGCAGAAAGCCGTCAGCCTTGCTCCGCAGAGCGCCTTGATTCGTTTCAACTTTGCGAAAGCACTGGTCAAGGCCGGGAAGAAAGACGAGGCGAAAAGAGAACTGGATGAACTGGCCAAATTAGGCGACAAATTTCCAGCACAGGCCGAAGTAGCCAAATTGTTGCAGGGGCTGTGACGATTGTGCGCTCTGTATTTATCTTGAATTTTTACAAGGGTTGAGGAAGTCATGACTATCGTTGCTGTCGTTGGGTTGGGTTATGTCGGTTTGCCGCTGGCTGTAGAATTCGGCAAAAAAAGCCGAACTGTGGGTTTTGATTTATCGGCGAACAAAATTGCGAGTTATAAAAAACACGTTGATCCGACGGGTGAAGTCAGCGGGGAGGATCTGAAGTCTGCGTCTTTTCTGGAATTAAGCTCTGATCCGGTCGTTCTAAAGGAAGCCGACTTCATCATTGTCGCCGTTCCGACACCGGTTGATGAGGCCCATCAACCTGATTTCAGGCCGTTGATCGGCTCGTCGGAATCTGTGGGGAAAAATCTGAAGCGTGGTGCAACTGTAGTTTTTGAATCAACAGTTTATCCTGGCGCAACCGAAGAAATCTGCATTCCGATCATCGAGAAGTATTCCGGGATGAAGTGGAAGCTGGATTTTTTCGTCGGCTATTCGCCCGAGCGCATTAACCCCGGTGACAAGGAGCGTACTTTGACGAAGATCGTCAAAGTGGTGTCAGGAGATACTCCGGAGACACTTGAGCGTGTTAGCCAAATGTACGCCAGCGTTATAACCGCTGGTGTCTACCCGGCCTCCAGCATCAAGGTGGCTGAGGCCGCCAAGGTCATCGAGAACACTCAACGCGACCTCAACATTGCACTGATGAACGAGTTGGCAATCATCTTCGATCGTATCGGTATTGATACCCAGGAAGTTCTGCAAGCGGCCGGCAGCAAGTGGAATTTCCTGCCTTTCCATCCGGGCCTTGTCGGCGGGCACTGTATTGGTGTCGACCCCTACTATCTGACGCACAAGGCTGAGATGCTTGGCTACCATCCAGAAGTTATTCTGGCCGGTCGGCGCATCAATGACGGCATGGGTAAGTTTATCGCGGAACAGACGGTAAAGAATCTGGTTCGTAACGGATGGCAGGTCAAAGATGCGCCGATCATCGTTCTTGGCCTGACTTTCAAGGAGGACTGTCCTGACCTGCGCAATTCTCGCGTAATTGACGTGATCCGCGAACTTCAGTCCTACGGTGCTAATGTCATTGTTCATGACCCGGTGGCCGATGCCGATGAAGCAAGGCATGAGTACGGGGTGGATTTGATTGCATGGGAGAATCTGCCAGCGTCTGCTGCCATCGTAGCTGCCGTCGCTCACAAAGAGTTCAAGAGTCGGCCACTGTCTGATTACGTCGACAAGTTGCAGAAAGCCGGTGTGCTCACCGATGTGAAGAGCACGTTTGACGAGGCACAACTGGTTTCTCGTGGAGTGACAGTGTGGCGTCTGTGAGTTCAGCCATCAATCTGATTAGTCAGCGCCTGCAGGCACAACCAGCGCGCTGGCTGGTGACCGGATGCGCCGGGTTTATCGGATCTCATCTGGTTGAAACCTTACTCAAACTTGATCAGACGGTTGTTGGACTGGATAATTTCGCGACCGGACATCACCGTAACCTTGATGAGGTCAAGGCACTGGTTTCTTCCGGACAGTGGCAGAAATTCCGATTCATGGAAGCGGATATTCGCAATCCTGAAGCTTGCCGACAGGCATGCAAGGGAGTCGATTTTGTCCTGCATCAAGCGGCGCTGGGTTCTGTTCCCCGCTCACTCGCAGATCCATTGGCGACCAATGCGGCAAATATTGATGGCTTCCTGAACATGCTGGTGGCGGCGCGCGACGCAAAGGTCAGGCGGTTTGTCTACGCCGCTTCAAGTTCAACCTACGGAGATTATCCTGACTTGCCTAAGGTGGAAGAAACCATTGGTCGGCCATTGTCTCCGTATGCCGTGACCAAGCTGGTCAACGAGCTCTATGCTGAAGTGTTCGGACGTTGCTACGGCTTTTCATCGATCGGGCTACGCTATTTCAATGTATTTGGGACCCGACAGGATCCAGAAGGTGCTTACGCTGCGGTTATTCCGCGTTGGACGCGAGCCATGCTGCTGGGTGAAGAAGTGAAAATCAACGGTGACGGTGATACGAGTCGCGATTTTTGCTTTGTGGCCAATGCGGTTCAAGCCAATCTTCTGGCCGCAACGACGGAGAACCCGGAGGCGGTGAATCAAGTCTATAACGTTGCTCTGGATGATCGCACGTCGCTGAATCGCCTGTTTGAAATGCTGCGTGCAGTGCTTGCCGAGACCAGACCTGAGCTTGGGGAGCTGAAACCCGTTTATAGAGAATTTCGCCCTGGGGATGTACGTCATTCCCAGGCGGATATAGCGAAAGCGAGACGCTTGCTTGGTTACGCGCCGACGCACCGGCTGGACGAAGGTATTCGTGTCGCCATGCCTTGGTATGTATCTCAGTTTACGGAATCGGCGTATTGCGGAGTCTGATTATGCTTGCCACCTTCCGAGAACATCTGAGTACTACTCTTTCATTCAGGAACCTGCTTGTTGCAGTTGCTTTCTCTGCGCCGCTCCTGGCTCATGCTGCTTCAGATAGCGCCACCACCGATGAATTTGTCAAGCTGAGGAACGAAGCCCGTTCGTACGAGCATGGCGAGGGAGTACCCAAGGATCCCGTTCGTGCAGCCAGTCTTTACTGTGAAGGCGCGCGATATGGGGACGCGGAGGCCCAGTTCAGTCTGGGCTGGATGTATGCCAATGGGCGGGGAGTGTCCCGAAGTGACGAAATGGCTGCTTTCTTCTTCAAACTGGCCGCTGAAAAAGGGCACGAGCAGGCAAAGAAAATGCTTCGTTTCGTGGGTGAGACAGTTGCTCCATTGCCCGAATGCATGCGTTATTCAGAAGCAGACACCGATTTTCAGGATTTCCTTCGGACGAGCGATCCTGAGCGGCAGAGAGTATTTGGTCTGGTACGCAAACTGGCTCCGGAATATGGCGTCAGCCCGCGATTGGTCATGGCCGTGATAAAGGCCGAATCGAATTTTGAGCCCTCAGCCGTTTCACCGAAGAATGCGCAGGGTTTGATGCAGCTTATCCCGGAAACGTCGGTGCGTTTCAACGTCAAGAAACCATTTGATCCCGAACAGAATATTCGTGGTGGCATGTCTTACCTCCGCTGGCTGTTGGCCTACTTTGAGGGCAATGTCGCCCTGGTGGCCGCAGCGTACAATGCTGGAGAAGGGGCGGTAAATCGTTTTGGGGGAATTCCTCCCTATGCCGAAACCCGTGATTACGTAAAGCGGATCATGAGCGTTTTCAAGAGGAGTGAGCACCCCTACGATCCTGGGGTCGTTACTCCGTCCCCTGAACTGTCACGAATCAAGGTTTCCAAGACGCCATAGAGTTTTTAGAGAAGTAGGGTGTGTTTGATGCAATTGGTAATCCCCAAGCAATTCCTTAGGCTCCCATTCCTGTTTGTATCTTTCGGGCTACTGTTATTTTCCGGGCTTGCATCTGCGGCTCTACCCGATTTGATTGAGCAGGTGAAGCCATCAATTGTGGTGATCGGCACTTACGTTAGAACCCGCAGTCCGGCATTCATGATGAGGGGAACCGGTTTTGTTGTTGGCAACGGTACCCTGGCGGCAACGAATGCCCATGTCGTGCCCGACAAGCTGGATTCGGCCACTGGCGAAACCCTAATGGTTCTTGTGCCCGCGAGCCGCCACGGGCCACAACAGCGTGTAGCAAAACTTGCCGTGACTGACGCATCCCACGATCTGGCCCTGCTTCGCATCGAAGGCACGCCTTTGCCGGCGATGACACTACAGTCCGGAGATCATGTGCGGGAAGGGCAAAGCGTTGCGTTTACCGGCTTTCCCATAGGGAGCGTGCTTGGCCTCTCGCCGGTAACCCATCGTGGCATCATTTCGGCCATTACCCAAATTGCAATACCCGGCGCAACAGCAAGTCAATTGAACGCAAAGCTCATCAAGCGCCTGAAAAGTGGCTCGTTTCAAGTCTATCAGCTTGACGGAACCGCTTATCCGGGGAACAGCGGAGGTCCGCTTTTTGAGGTGGAAAAGGGTGAGGTAATAGGCATTATCAACATGGTGTTTGTCAAAGGCACCAAGGAATCCGTATTGACTCATCCTTCGGGGATCAGCTTTGCCGTGCCCGTACAGCATTTACAGGATTTGCTGAACGATGTGCGCTGAGCGTTTTAATGTTTGCCATTTGCTGATTTGTCGACGAATTTTACACTCTGACTTCTCGGAAGCCGTGAGTTGAGTCGATAGAATAATAAAAATGCTTATTTAACAATTGGTTGAGATTTTTTGATTGAATAAGGCATGATTATTGCGTCGTGTAACACAGATTCGGACTCCCCTCGCTTCAATTGGAGTTCGTGAAATAGTTCATACTCA
Organism: Candidatus Propionivibrio aalborgensis; assembly: GCF_900089945.1. Lineage (GTDB taxonomy): Bacteria > Pseudomonadota > Gammaproteobacteria > Burkholderiales > Rhodocyclaceae > Propionivibrio > Propionivibrio aalborgensis. The sequence goes on from NZ_FLQY01000360.1 coordinate 11,718, forward strand.
TACTGTCTGTCAAAAGTTACTGTGAGACTTGGGTATACAGATACGGTTCGGTAAAGGATTGACCATGAGCGACATGCATGACAAAAATAGCGACCAAACCCTTTCAGCAGAAAATGCGACGCCGTTGAAGCCTGACCTCGCATCAGCGCGGCGCCGCATGCTGAAGAGAGGCATTGCTGTGTCTCCTGTGGTGCTAACCCTAGTCAGTCGGCCTGTTCTGGCTTGGCACTGCAAATCGCCGTCAGCCTGGGGTTCCGAGGATATGAATCCAACCACGAGTCTTAGGACTAACGAGGGTCACAACTCCTGGCTTGATGAGACTTGGACTATTGGGAATTGGGCTAACAACACTACACGGGCCAAATACAATAAGCCTTGGAATGTGCTCAAGGAGCAGTGTTCGGCTCTTAACGATACGAGTACACAGGATTCGGATGGAAATTTTGATTACACGAAAGTGACATTAAACAAGTTCTTCAAATGTACTGCCCTTACGATACCTGCTGGTCTGATTGTCAATAACAGGCCAATCTACAAGCTATTTGCGGGAGACTACGGCAACCAATTTAGGAGGGCCATAGTTGTTGCACAGTTAAACTTCTATCTTCTGAATGGACAAACTCAAATTGGTCAATGTTTGGGTCAGATTGATTTATCCCAAATGGCAAGTGGCAGTTTTACCCCTCAAAGCGGTGGAAATCCTTGGGGTTCGGAAAAAATTGTGCGGTATCTGGAAGCCAATTATATAGCTGTCCCATAGTTGAGTTGTCACCCTTCTTGTCATCCATCCGATGGATCAAGCAATGCGCTGGTGGTTTCCGGTGGCCGTCGGTGGTTCACCGTTTCACACGTGGGACGACGACGATCTGCTCGTGGTCTATCAAAAATCAAGTGGGGATACGCACCTGCTTGAGTCCTTGGCCGGGGTTTTGTTAGAACTGGTCGAGTCGGCGCCCTGTACCGCCGAACAGCTTTGCCTGAAACTGGACGATATATTCGAGGACGAGGATAAGACCCGCGCGCTTGAGGTCATCGAAGCAACTCTGCTACAGTTGCGCGGTGTCGGCCTCGTCTACAGCACCCCCAATTGAAAATTTCGGAATTTACTGAAGCTGAACTGGTCGGTCGGCTTCGGTGCGGCGAGTTATTGCTGAATCTCGGCCCTTTTGTTGCGCGATTGCGTACGGATGTCGCGACCATCGCCCATGATATCGCCTTGGTGTACGCTGATTTCAACACCAGTCCGAACGATACCTTCGCCGATTTTTACGTCGAGGTTTCACTTGAATCTGGACTGAGGCGCTGGGTTAAGCCGCAAGTTCGCTTCTATTTTGACGGTCGCCCCTCATTCATTCCCCTGCCGGCTGCCCAGGCGTTTGCCATGCTTGAGTGGGGGCTCAACTGGTGCGTCGCGGCACATAGCCACCAGTACCTGATCATCCATGCCGCAGTAGTCGAAAGGGATGGGCGAGCGGCTGTGCTGCCCGCCCCACCCGGATCCGGGAAAAGCACGCTGTGCGCCGGCCTGGTCAATCGCGGCTGGCGCCTCCTCTCGGACGAACTCGCGCTTTTTGATATGGACAGCAATCTGATTTATGGCATGTGTCGCCCGGTCAATCTCAAGAATGTATCCATTGACGTGATCAAACAATTTGCTCCCGACGCTGTGATGACCCAGCCGGTGCCTGACACAACCAAGGGCACAATTGCCCTGATGCGCCCGCCGGTGGAGAGTGTTAAACGGATGAATCAGCCTGCAAGACCGACCTGGGTCGTTCTGCCGAAGTATGCTGCCGGCGCACCACCCATGCTCGTGCGCCATAGTCGGGCGCGCTGCTTCATGTTGATCGCCGAACAATCGTTCAATTACCATATCCATGGTTCTCGGGGTTTTGATGCGGTTGGCCAACTTATCGACCACAGCCAATGTTTTCAATTGACCTACAGCAGCCTGGACGATGCCGAACGCGTATTTGACGATTTGCTCGCCGGACGCATCGCATGACCCAGCGGGATCTCATTGTGGCGGCCTTGCTTGCTCCGGAGTCGCTATCCTCTTTGTCCATGATGGACTGGGATTTGCTGATCCGCCAGGGGAGGCGCGCCAGCCTTCTGGCACGGCTGGCGTATCTGCTGGTCCAAAATGGGGAGATAGATACTGTACCGGGTTCGCCGAGATTGCACCTGATCTCGGCGCTACGCATGGTCGAACGGCAGGATGTTGCAATTCGCTGGGAAGTGGATTGCATCCAGAAGGCCCTTGCTGATGTTGGAGGGAAGATAATCCTGCTGAAAGGGGCCGCTTATGCCATGGCGGGAATCCCGGCCGCAATCGGACGCACCTTCTCCGATACCGACATCCTCGTGTCAAAGCATCACCTCACTGAGGTCGAGAGTGAGCTAATGCTGCATGGATGGCAGGGTACACACCACGACGAATACGACCAGCGCTATTACCGCCGCTGGATGCACGAAATTCCACCGATGCGCCATGTCAGGCGTGGAACGATAATCGATGTGCACCACACCATTCTGCCCGAAACAGCCCGGATCAAGGTCAACACACCTGCACTTCTTGAAGCCGTTGTTGCATTGCCCGGCTACACCAATCTCTTTGTCCTCAAACCTGTAGAGATGTTGCTTCATAGTGCAACTCACTTATTCCACGAAGGTGGACTGGAAAACGGTTTGCGTGATCTTTTCGATCTGGACAGCATGTTTCGCTATTTTGGTGATGATCCAGGGTTTTGGAGCGCGCTGGTGCCACGGGCCGCCGAATTAGGCCTGACCCGCCCTCTTTATTATGCAATCAGATTTTCGACCTCGATGCTTGATACGCCGATTCCGAAGGACGTTATCCGCGCGGCCAAGATCGGCAAGCCACCTCAGATCATTGCCCGTCTAATGGACTTTTGCTACCTGCGTGCGTTGAGACCAGCGCATGGCAGCTGCACTACTCCGGGGACCGGTTTGGCCCGTGCTGCCCTTTACATTCGTTCACACTGGATTCGCATGCCGTTTCCGCTATTGGCATATCATTTGGCGCGAAAGGCCTTTCTGCGGCCGAAACAATTGCCAGTGGAAACTGCCATCACGCCCAAAGAAGAGTAGAAATTTCATCGCTGCCCTCAGCGGGATATGACGATACTCCTTTGATAGGGAGTCGGAGATGGGTTGTCAAACTCAAGGCCATCATAGCGTCGCAGCGTAACTCAGCCTTCCGCAACCCGCTTAGCAATATGTCCCAGGGCTTCCTCGATCTGATCAATCAGAATCAGGCACAGGTCACCGGATCTAAGCTCGGCGAGTGCCGTGTCGATGGCTAGAAACTCGCCATGAATTTCCCGAATGTCGGTGGTGCGCTTGGCATTTCTCAGACCTAGCTGAAGTAGTGCTAGCACTTCGCCGTCGGCACGTCCGCGCTGGCACTGATCCTGGTAAAGAACGACCTGATCGAACGCATCGCCGAGGATTTCGGTTTGCTGGCGGATGTCCTCATCGCGCCGGTCTCCCGCGCCGCTGATGACTACCGAGCGTCGCGTGCTCGCCGTGGCAGGCATATTGTCGATGGCCCCGACGAGCGCCATGATCGCATCGGGGTTGTGGCCGTAATCGGCGATCAGTGTGGCGCCACGGTAGTTGAACAGGTTGAAGCGGCCGGGAGCGGTTTCTGCGTCGTTCACGAAGTCGGCCAAGCCGGCGCGAATAATTGTCCAGTCGATGCCCAGTGCCCAGCCCGCGCCCGCAGCAGCCATCGCGTTTTCGATTTGGAAGCCGATGGCGCCATTGGCGGTGACCGGGATTTCAGCCAGCGGAATGCGCTGCTCGAAGCCGCCCTCGGTGGCGACGATCGAATCGGCGTCCAAATAGACCACGCGTTTCCCCTGAGCACGGTGCATGGCCATTACCGGGTGGTTGCGATCGCGGGCGAAGAAGGTCACTTTGCCGGGGCACGCGTCGGCCATGCGTGCGACCATCGGGTCGGCCGCGTTGAGCACTGCGGCGCCGACGTCAGGCCTGACGTTGCGGACGATGACGCGCTTTACGACGGCAAGTTCGTCCACGGTGCTGATGTATGACAGGCCCAGGTGGTCTCCCTTTCCGATGTTGGTGACTACCGCCACATCACAGTAGTCAAAACCCAAGCCTTCGCGCAGCACGCCACCGCGTGCGGTCTCCAATACGGCGGCATCGACATCGGGATGCAGAAGGACATTTCTGGCGCTTTTCGGGCCGCTGCAGTCGCCGGTGTCGATGCGCCGTCCTTCGACGTATACACCATCCGTACTGGTCATGCCGACACGCAGGCCGAGGCTGGAGAAAATACTGGCGATCAGGCGTACCGTGGTGGTCTTGCCGTTGGTTCCGGCCACTGCAACCACGGGGATACGTGCATCGTCTGCATCGGCAAACATGTTGGCGATGATCGCTTCGCCGACCGCACGCCCCTTGCCGTACGAGGGTTGCAGGTGCATGCGCAGACCGGGTGCGGCATTGAGTTCGACGATACCGCCGCCCTGTTCTTCGAGCGGGCGCAGGACGCTGTTGCAAACAATGTCGACGCCGGCAATGTCGAGGCCGATGGTTTGCGCGGCAGCCACGGCGCGTGCGGCAAATTCTGGGTGGACGTCGTCGGTGACGTCGGTCGCCGTTCCGCCGGTCGATAGATTGGCGTTGTCGCGCAGTACCACACGGGCGCCTCTGGCCGGTATAGAGTCAGAAGTCAAGCCCTCGGTTGCCAGACGGGCTAGGGCGATGTTGTCAAAGCTGATCCGCGTCAGTGACGTCGCATGACCAACGCCGCGTTTCGGATCACTGTTGACCAGCTCGACGAGTTCCCGGACGGTGTGCGTGCCGTCGCCGGTCACATGCGGCGGTTCACGCCGGGCGGCGGCGATCAGCTTGTTGCCGACGACCAGCACGCGGTAGTCGTGACCGGGAATGAAACGCTCGATCAGTACCTCGTCGCTGATCTCGGCCGCCACGGCGTAAGCCGATTCGATCTGCTCGCGCGTTGACAGATTGACCGCTACGCCCTTGCCCTGATTTCCATCCTGTGGCTTGACGACAACCGGGCAACCGATTTCGCAGGCCGCGGCCCAGGCATCTTCGGCACTCAGTGCCGGCCGGCCGGCCGGCACCGGAACGCCGGCAGCGTGCAGCAAGGTCTTGGTCAACTCCTTGTCTTGCGCGATGGACTCAGCCACCGCGCTGGTGAGGTCGGTTTCGGCGGCCTGAATGCGGCGCTGTTTGCTGCCCCATCCGAATTGCACCATACTGCCTTCAGTCAGCCGGCGGTAGGGAATGCCGCGTGCGACAGCGGCGTAAACGATGGAGCCGGTGCTTGGCCCGAGACGCACGTCCTCGTCGAGCTCGCGCAGGCGACGCAAGGCGTCGTCAAGATAAAAGGGCTGATCGTCAATGGCCGCCTGGCAGAGTTCCTGTGCCAGCTCGAAAGCGAGCCTGCCTACCGCTTCCTCACTGTATTCGACAACCACCTGGTAAACGCCGGGCTCCAGCGTTTGCGCCGTGCGGCTGAACGTCACCGGGCAGCCCGCCTGTGCCTGTAGTCCGAGCGCGGCAAATTCAAGAGCGTGCGCCATGGCGATGACCTCATCGCTGATGGTCGGCTGAAGCAACGCAATCTCGGGGAAGCGTTCGCGCAAACGCGCTTCAAAGCCAGGAATGCGATCAATGAAACACTCGATTTCGGCGCAGGTGATGATCGCCTCAATCGCCGTATGCCGGCTCCACAGATTGGGGCCGCGCAAGGCTCGGATGCGTGATACTTCCATAAACGGATTCCTCTTGGTTTTCGGTTGCCGGGGATTTTTTGGCATCCGTGCTGAGGTTAATGTTTCTTCCTGCTTGAATGATTACTCTACAAAAAAAGTTTCTATGCCGGTACGCATGACGTCGGGCGAAATGCCGAGAGCCCAGGCGGCTCCGACGGCGGCCAGAACGTTTTCGACCTGATGAGTCGACTGCCCGCTTTTGGTCACGGGAATGTGTTCGAGCCGGGTCAGCGGCAATTCGTCCTTGCCGCTGGCCAACTGGATCTGCCCGTCGCGGACGATAACGGCGCGTTTTCCCTGCGCTCGGTGTTCGGCGACGACCGGCAATTGCGGGTCAAGCGCGAAGTAAATGACTTCTCCATCGCACAGCGGAGCCATGTCGACCAGCATGGGTTCGCCGGCGTTGAGCAGCGCTACGCCTTTGGGCAGCACCAAGTCGATTTGCGTGCGCAGAACGTTGGCTACCTGCTCGGCCGTTTCGATGTAGTAGCGACCGGTGTGACGTTCGACGTCGACATTCGTAATGACTCCAACCTGACAGCGGTCATAGGCCAGTCCCTCGCTGAGGATAGTGTCACTGCCGTTTTCGAAGACGGCCGCTTCAATGGCGCGGTTCTTCAAAATGCGTGTAGCGGCTTCCCATTGGGCACAATCGCTTTTATCGACTTGCCGGTGATCAAGAAAGAGGCCATCGCTGCAGGCCAGCCCGGTGTGCTTCCCGGAAAGCGTCAGCAATCGCGCGATGAGACGGCAGACAATGGTCTTGCCGAAGCTGCCAGCGACGCCAACTACCGGGATGCGGCCATCTTCCCCATTCGGGAAAAGGTGCTCGACGATAGCGCGGCCGACCGGACGCGCCTCACCGGTGGCTGGCTTGATGTGCATCAGCAATCCCGGTCCAGCATTCACTTCAACGATGGCGCCATGCTGTTCAGCAAGCGGACGGGAAATATCTTCACAGACCAGATCAACACCGGCGATATCGAGACCGACAATTCGCGCCGCCAGAGAAGCGCTGTCAGCGACACTGGGATGAACCTTGTCGGTGATGTCGCAGGTATGGTTGCCGGTGCGTACAACGAGCACTTCACGACCGGCGGGCGGAACCGAATCCGGTGTGAAACCCTGGCGCGTAATTTCGTGCAGCGGTACCGAATTCTTACTGAGATCGATGACATCAAGCGGGAACTCTTCGGCTGCGCCGCGGCGCGGGTCAATGTTGATCTGAAGATCGATCAGTTCATTGATGGTTGATTTGCCGTCACCGATAACTGTCGCCGTCTCACCGCGCGCGGCGGCAACCAGTTTGCCGCCGACGATCAGCAAGCGGTGTTCGGAACCGCGTACAAAGCGTTCGACAATGACACCGCTGCCTTCTTCAATGGCTGCCGTATAAGCCGCTTCTATTTCGTCACGAGTCATCAAATTGGTAAATACGCCGCGCCCGTGATTACCGTCGTAGGGTTTGACGACAACCGGGATGCCGATGTCTTCAGCCGCGTCCCAGGCGTCGGCCGGGCTATTGACCAGACGTCCTTCGGGAACAGGGACGCCGCAGGACTGAAGCAATGATTTCGTCAGATCCTTGTCGCGCGAGATGGTCTCGGCAATGGCGCTGGTGCGGTCGGTTTCGGCCGTCCAGATGCGACGGCTGCGGATGCCGTAACCCAGTTGCACAAGATTTCCCGTGGGTAGCAGTCGGATTGCCGGAATGCGCCGCGCCTTGGACGTGGCTTCCTCGACGATACACCCGGTGCTCGGTCCAAGCAGCTTTCGCTCGGCCATGTCGCGCAAGCGTTCAACATTGGCATCGACGTCAAAGGTCGTATCGTGAATCGCGGCCAATACCAGTTCCCGGCCGGCTTCCAGGCAGGCACGGGTCACCTCTTCATGCCAGGCGCGGATGACCACTTTATACACGCCGCGGATCGACGTTTCGCGTGCCTTGCCGAATCCTCCGGGCATGCCGGCGAGGTTTTGCAGTTCGAGCGAGACGTGCTCAAGAATGTGTCCCGGCCAGGTGCCTTCATCAAGCCGGCGCAGAAAACCGCCGCGTTCGCCGTAGCTGCAGCGGTGCTCGACCAGTGAGGGCAGAAATCCTTTCAGACGATCAACAAAACCGGGCAGGGTGTTCGATGGATAATCTTCAAGTTCCCCGATATCAATGACAGCTTCAATGACCGGCCGGTAGGTCCAGATGTTCGGTCCGCGCAGGTGGCGGATTTCAAGGAATTTGATGTCTTTCGTTTTCATATTGTCCGTATTGGCAACAGAAGAGGCGAGCCGGTGGCATGAGGAGAGCACGTATCGTACGAATAACGCTGTCCATGATATTCGGCTGACGCCGCAGCGAAATATTCAGCCGGCTTGTTCATCGGATTGAAAAGATTCACAGGAATCGATCCAGAATCTTGCGGCTGTGGTGGTCCAGCGCATAGCGATCATGGATCAGGTAATGAATGCCGTGGCTATCGGCGATGAGCAGAGCAGGCAAAGCCAGACGGCGAATATCCTCTTCTCCCTTCAGAACGAAGTCGGTTTCGCCATGATCAGTTTTGACCCGCCAGGTGCTGGGTGTTGCGAAGCTCGAAACGCTCACAATGCGGCTGATGACGGGCATGAATTCGCGGCTGGCAAGTTCCGCCTCAACCAGCGCGCGCAGTTCGTCGGGCAGGTCGGTCAATCGGTCGATCCAGGCCAGCTCGTGACCGTGCGGGTCGACCAGCGCGATACCTTGATCCGGTGCGGCGATCGGGAAAGCGCGAACCGGAACCACGCCGGCATGAGATTCGCCGTCAGCATCGGTCAATACCAGACGCCCGAAAGCATCGCGTTGCAGCCGATAATCATTCATCCTGGTCACTCGCGGTCTCCTTCGTCCTTGCCGGAAATTTCAATCCGGGCGGAATCGTCCTCGGTGTCGACGTTGCGCGCCTGAGCCTGATAAAGGCGGTAGTAGTGCCCTTCCTGCGCCATCAGATCGTCGTGATTTCCTACTTCCACGATACGGCCGCGATCGAGGACAACCAGACGGTTGGCGTCGCGCAGGGTGGACAAGCGGTGGGCGATGGCGATGGTTGTACGGCCGCGAACGAGGTTGTCGAGCGCCTTCTGGATTTCCTTTTCAGTGGTGGTATCGACCGACGAGGTGGCTTCGTCAAGAATCAGAATCTTCGGGTCGATCAACAAGGCTCTGGCAATGGAGATGCGCTGGCGCTCACCGCCGGAGAGCGCCTGGCCGCGTTCGCCCACCAGCGAGTCGTAGCCGTGCGCCAGTCGCAGGATGAATTCATGCGCGTGGGCGGCGCGGGCGGCCGTGACGATTTCTTCGCGCGTTGCGCCGGGTTTGCCGTAGGCAATATTTTCGGCGATGGTGCCGAAAAATAGGAAGGGCTCCTGCAGTACCAGGCCGATGTGCTGACGGTATTCGGCCACCGGCACCGCCCGGATATCGACACCGTCGATCAGGATGGCGCCTTCGCTTACATCGTAAAAGCGGCAGATCAGGTTGACCATCGTACTCTTGCCCGATCCGCTGTGCCCCACCAGGCCGATCATCTCGCCCGGCTCGACCGTCATGCTGATGTCGCGCGTGACGCTGCGCGTACCGTAGCGAAAACCGACGTTGCGCAACTCGATGCGGCCGGTGACGTTCGTTAGATGGACCGGATTGACGGGTTCCGGAACGCTTGAGACGTGGTCGAGGATATCGAAAATCCGTTTGGCGCCGGCGGCGGCCTTTTGCGTGACGGAAACGATGCGGCTCATCGAGTCGAGGCGCAGGTAGAACCGGCTGATGTAGGCGAGGAAGGCGGTCAATACGCCGACGGTGATTTCGTCTTTCGAGATCTGCCAGATGCCGAAGGCCCACACGATCAGCAGTCCGATCTCGGTGAGCAGGGTGACGGTCGGCGAAAACAGCGACCAGATCTTGTTGACCTTGTCGTTGACCTCGAGATTGTGCGCGTTGGCTGCCCTGAAACGCGCCGCTTCGCGACTTTCCTGCGCGAAGGCTTTGACCACGCGGATGCCGGGGATGGTGTCCGCCAGAACATTGGTGACTTCGGCCCAGATGCGGTCGACGCGCTCGAAGCCGGTACGCAGTTTCTCGCGCACGACGTGGATCAGCCAGGCGATGATCGGCAGCGGCAGCAGTGTGACCAGCGCCAGCCACGGATTGATCGAAACCAGGATGAAGGTCGTCATGGTGATCATCAGCACATCGGTGACGAAATCGAGAAAATGCAGTGAGATGAAGATGTTGATGCGGTCGGTTTCCGAACCGATGCGGGCCATCAGGTCGCCGGTACGCTTGCCGCCGAAGTACTCTTGCGAGAGCTTCAGCAGGTGCTCGTAGGTGGTCGTACGCAGGTCGGCGCCGATACGTTCGGAGACCAGCGCCAGAATATACGTCCTCGCCCAGCCGAGCACCCAGGCCAGCAATGCCGCGCCGAACAGGCCGGAGAGGTACAGCGTGACCAGCGCGGTGTCGATCGGGGTGCCGTTCTGGTAGGGGATCAGCACCTTGTCCATCATCGGCATGGTCAGGTAGGGCGGAACCAGCGTCGCCGCTGTCGACCCCAAGGAGAGCAGGAAGCCGGCCAGCAGTTGCCAGCGGTATGGATAGGCAAAGCGCCACAGCCGGAGCAGTGTCCATGTCGAGGGCGGTGCATGGATTTCCTTGCTGCACAGCGGGCACTCTTCCTGGCCGGCCAGCAGCGGTGTTTCGCACTTCGGGCAAAGCGCCTGCGTTGGTAAGGACGGCGCTTTGCCCGTCAGATGAAAGGCCAACTGCCGTGAGAAATGCTCGATCAGGCGCCCGGCGGCAATGTCTCCGCCGAGCGAATAGCGCCAGATCGACTGCCGTGAGTCGGCATCAAGGAGTTCCAGGCTGCCGACGCCCGAGTGGTCGTTGCGTACCAGCGTCAGACCCGAACGGAGCGGATAAGACTGCCAGTTGTCGTCGTCACCGGAGCGGGCGAGCAGTCGATGATTGGTCAGCAGTACCAGGCCGGGGGCAAAATGCAGTCGGGTGTCAAGGTCAGTCTCCAGCCAGGCCAGAATCGTTTCATCCGCAGCGAGTAGTGTCTCAAGCTGTGCGCCAAACTCCGGAGGCAGGGCTGACAGTGATTGGCCGGGGAGGGTATTGTCGGTATCGGGGGGAGGAAAGCTGCGGTCTGTCATTGTCGAGCGCTTGTTTTGGGCAGGCGGCGAGATAAGCGCCTGAACGCCCGAGTATACCTGTCTTCGTCCCTTTTCTGGTGAAACTCCGACTGCGCGTTAGAGCAGCCTGGAAGCCTTACGTGCGTCCTTGCGCAGTGTTAGTATTCCACTGTGTTGATTGGCCGATGCGAAGGAGGCGATGGCAGTGATTGTGCTGGCGCATGGCGCGTTGAAGTCTTCTTCTGACAACAGTGAAGCGGGGGCCGATTTCAATCCCCTGAGCAGCAAGGCAGGGCAGCGTGCGTTGCAGTTGTTCGTGCGTGCCGTCGAGTCATCGGCCAACGGCATCATGATTACGGACGCGATCGACCCCAAGCATCCGATCATCTATGTCAACCCCGCTTTCGAGCGCATCACCGGCTATCCCGCCAGTGCGGTGATCGGCCGCAATGCCCGTTTTCTGGCCGGCTCGGCACTGGAGCAGCCGGCGCTTGAGGTGATCCGCAACGCGCTTCGCCAGCACCGGGCGGCGCAGGCCGTGGTGCAATGCTTCCGCCAGGATGAAACACTCTTCTGGAATCAGCTCTCCGTCACGCCTGTGCCCGATGAACATGGGGAAATTGGTCATTTTGTCAGTATTTTTGAGGACGTCAGCGAACGGGTATTGCGGGAAAACCGGTTGTTGCATCTGTCCACCCACGATGCGCTGACCGGACTTGCCAACCGGACGCTGCTTGCCGACCGGCTGGACCAGGCGGTAACGCACAGCGTGCGTGACGGGGGCGTCGTGGCCGTCCTGCTGATCGACCTCGACCGCTTCAAACAGATCAACGACAGCCTCGGTCATGCCGTCGGCGACCTTCTCCTCAAAACCGTGGCGGAACGGCTCGGACATTGCGTTCGTGAAGGGGATACCGTTGCTCGCCTGGGTGGCGACGAGTTCGTCCTTGTGCTCGCTGACCTCTCGCGCAATGAAGATGCCTCGATGCTGGCCCGGAAGATTCTCGCGGCATTGTCTCGGCCCATCGATATCGACGGGCACGAGCTGTTCGTCACGCCGAGCATCGGGATCAGCTTTTACCCTCAGGATGGCGCGGATGCGTCGTCGCTGTTGCGACATGCCGACCTCGCCATGTATCAGGTCAAGTCCAGCGGACGCAACGGTTTCAGCTGCTTCTCGCAAGACATGAATGAGCGTGCGCAGGAAATGGCCGAGCTCGAATCCAGTCTGCGTCAGGCACTGGAACACGACGAGTTGACCCTTTACTATCAGCCGAAGGCCGACCTGTATTCCGGTGAAATCTGCGGTGCCGAAGCGCTGATCCGCTGGCAGCACCCGGTGAAAGGGCTGGTTCCGCCCAGCCAGTTCATAAAGCTTGCCGAGGAATCCGGGATGATCCAGCAACTCGGCGAGTGGGTGTTGCGCGAAGCTTGCCGGCAAGCCGCACGCTGGCAACGCGAGGGGATGCACGGACTGACGATTGCTGTAAATTTCTCGGCGCGCCAGTTCCGGCAGAAAAATATTGTCGAGATCGTCGCGCAGGCGCTGAATGACGCCGGGCTGGACGCGAAGTGGTTGCAGCTTGAATTGACCGAAACGATGATCATGCAGAATCTTGAGACTTCGGAGAGCCTCTTGCGGCGGCTCAAGGCGCTTGGCGTCAGTCTGGCGATGGATGACTTCGGCACCGGCTATTCAAGTCTGGGGTACCTCAAGCGCTTTCCGTTCGATTGCCTGAAGATCGACCAGTCTTTCGTTCGCAACATCACCACCGAACCTGACGACGCATTGATCGCCATCGCGGTCATCGCGATGGCGCACAGTCTGCACCTGTACGTCGTGGCGGAAGGTGTTGAAACAGAGAGCCAGATGCGGTATTTGCGCAACCAGAACTGCGATCAGTTGCAGGGTTACTATTTCTCGCCGCCGCTTGCTGCTGGCGATTTCTCCGACTTCGTCCGGCGTGCAGAACGGTTGCCAATGCGTAGCGCAGTGACCGGCCGTGACCTGCGCACCCTGCTTCTGGTGGACGATGAGCCTGAAATTCTCAACGCGCTAAAGCGTTTGCTGCACCGTAGCGGCTACCGCATGCTGACCGCCACCTCAGGCGCCGCCGCTCTGGAGGTGCTGGCTCTGAATGACGTACAGGTCATTGTTTCCGATCAGCGCATGCCGGAGATGAGCGGCTCGGAGTTTCTCAGCCGGGTCAAGGATCTTTATCCCGATACCGTGCGCATGATTCTCTCCGGCTACAGCGACCTTGCCGACCTCACCAATGCGATCAACCGGGGAGCCATTTCCAGATTTCTGATCAAACCCTGGGTCGATGACGAACTGCGCGAGCAAATCCACACCGCCTTCATCCATCAGGCACATGAACAGGCGGCGCGGGTCGATCATCCTTCGCGCCTGTATAGCGGCCGGCCGGGGCCGAATTGAGGCCGGCAATATCGGTTATGCTCTTCCGCCAGGGCTACACGCCTGCATCTTCGAACCATATTTCCCAACAGGCCGGTCAACACCGGAACCGGATTGGGATTGCCGATGTCGTATTGCAGAGCGCATAATTCCGGTGGATAAGTCGAGATGAGCAGCACTGCCGGCCAAGAGAGCTGTTTCCACATAGTGTTGCCGCTGTCCCTGCAAGAGGAAAGTCGATGAACGCGAGCGAAGACGGACCTGCAACTCCGGATATCAAGCGCAAGCGTACCTTGCTGCTGGTCGACGACGAGGCAAGCATCCTCACCTCCCTGCGTCGCCTGCTGCGCAAGGATGGCTATGAAATCCTGTTCGGAAATGGTGGTGAAGAGGGCTTGGCATTACTGGCGCAGCACCCTGTCGACGTCATTCTCTCCGACCAGCGCATGCCGAACATGACCGGGGTCGAGTTCCTGCGCCGCGTGAAAATTGCTTATCCCGACACGGTGCGCATGGTGCTGTCGGGATACACCGAGTTGCAATCGATCACCGATGCGATCAACGAAGGCGCGATCTACAAATTCCTGACCAAGCCCTGGGATGACGAACAGTTGCGCGCCAATATCGCCGAGGCTTTCCGGTACAAGGAGTTGGCCGACGATAACGAGCATCTGCACGAGGCGGTCAGGATCGCCAACAAGGAGTTGGCGGTGGCCAACGAGCAGTTGCGCGTTTTGCTTATCGAACGCGAGCGGCAACTGGCGCTCGATGGCGCTACGCTCGATATCGCACAGGAAATCCTGCAGCATGTGCCATTGCCGGTTATCGGTTTCGACGATGAAGGGATGATCGTTTTTGCCAATATCGTTGCCAATCGGGTGATCGGGAAGGGTCAGCCGTTGGTCGGCAGCTTTGCTTCCGATAGCTTGCCAGCAGCTTTGCAGCCGCTCCTGACAGCGGAGGAAGACGCCAAACGCACCTGGTCGGATGGTGAGCGCGACTGGCAGGTTTCGTGCCGTTCGATGGGCGAGGATTCGCCGTCCCATGGCAAGTTGATGCTGTTTGTAAACCTTGAAGGAAACGGCGATGAACAGTGCTGATAGTGGGAAGACGGACGATAGCGTCATCTCGGGTGATGCAGGGCGCGATGCTTCGGCGCGTACGCAGATCGAGCAACGAATACAAGAACTTTTCCGCTTCGCCGGCGACAACGATCAGGCCAGGCAATTGATGCGGATGATCATCGAGTACCGCTGGAGGCAACGGCAATGAACGAGCAGAGCGGGTCGAACGTTCCGGGAGTATCGTCCGCACCGGTCATGGCGCTCGATCTGGCGCAAGTGGTCGGCCAGATCCATGCGCTCCCCTCCTTGCCGGCAGTCATCATGGAGCTGATTCAGAGCCTTGGCGACGATGACGCCGATACGCACGTTCTGGCCAAGAAGATTGCCAGTGATCAGGCGTTGGTGGCGAAGATGCTGCGCGTCGCCAATTCATCGTTCTATGGCCTTCAGGGCAAGGTCACTTCGATCCAGGATGTGGTCGTCGTACTCGGGTTGCGCAGTGTCCGGACGCTGGCGATGGCGGCCGCCGTGACCGGCAGTTTTTCGGGGCGCAACGCGGTGCCGGGTTTTGATTTCAACGCTTTCTGGCGCCACAGCATGGGTACCGCGCTATGCGCGAGAGCGCTCGCCAAGCGCCTGAGGATGAGCGAGGAGAACGCTTTTACCGCGGCCCTGCTGCACGACATCGGCCGCCTCGTGCTGGCGGCGTGTTTTCCTGCCCACTTGACCGCGGTGCTGGCGTACCGTAGTGCGCATGACGGCCTGTTGCTGGACGCTGAGCGCGCGGTGATCGGTGTCGATCATGCACAGATCGGTGAGGCTTTGACCGCGCACTGGAGGTTCCCGGTCTCGATCCGGGAATCGGTTGCCCGTCACCACGTGCTGGATGCAGGCGAGCACACGCCGCTGACCGGTATTGTCCATATTGCGGATGGCATCGCGCACGCGCTCGAACTGGCCGGGGACGCCACCTGCCTTGTCCCGCCTCTGTCGAGCGGTGTATGGGACACGTTGCCGCTGGGCGAGGATGGTTTTCTGGCGATATTCGATGAGGTTGAGACCCAGTTTGAAGGAGCCTGCCAAATGCTGTCGGCCTGAGGCTCGCCAGCGCAAAAAATGGGAGAAGCGTGATGCAAGCGCAAAACGGAAACAATTTCAGTTGATGAAAGCGTAAGATGCGTATTGCATTGCAAGACAATTGCCTGGGGGAAGAATCAATGGCTTCGAAAGTTCTCTTGATCGTCGACGACGAACCCGTGAACTTGGTACTGTTGACTCACCTGCTGGAGCCTGAGTACCAGGTTCGGGCCGCCAACTCGGGAGCAGACGCGCTGCGTGCCGCTGTGAGCGAACCGTTGCCTGACCTGATCCTGCTTGATGTGATGATGCCGGACATGGACGGCTTTACCGTTTTGACCAAATTGCGAGAAGACCCTGCATCGCGGGGCATCCCGGTGATCTTTGTCACGGCGATGGACGCCATCGAGTATGAGCGGAAAGGGCTTGAGCTCGGCGCAGTCGACTACATCACCAAACCATTCAGTCCGCCCATCGTGCTCGCCAGGGTGCACACCCATCTCGAATACCAGCGGGTCGATGCGTTGCAACGCGAGCTGCAATGTACACTCAACCAGATCATCGACGGCACCCCAGTGCCGACGTTCGTGATCGATGCCCAGCACAAGGTGACGCACTGGAACAAGGCCTGTGCGGAAATTACCGGTGTTGCAGCGGCTGAGATGCTTGGAGGCAACCAGCATTGGCGTCCATTCTACCCCGAGGAGCGACCGGTCATGGCCGATCTGGTGGTCGACGGTGCCATTGAGGCGGGTATCGATACGCACTACAAGGGCCGCTTCCAGCGCTCGACGGTTGCCGTCGGCGCGTTCGAGGCTGAGGGTTTTTTCCCGCACTTTGGCGAATCCGGCCGTTGGCTGCATTTTACCGCCGCCCCGTTGCGCGACGACGAAGGGCGAATAACCGGCGCCATCGAGACCTTGCGGGACGTGACCGAGCGCCAGCTTGCCGTTGAGGAACTGCGCAAGGCGCAAGCAGGGCTCGAAGAATTGGTCGAAAAACGAACAATGCAACTGTCGGAAAGCAACAAGGCGTTGGAGCAGGATATTGCCAAGCGCGAGGCCGCCGAGCAGGAATTGCTCAGGCGAAATACCGAGCTGACCACGCTGAATACCCAGTTGTCGGACGCCAAGCAACAACTGGTGCAATCGGAAAAACTGGCGTCGATCGGCCAGCTCGCCGCCGGCGTGGCGCACGAGATCAACAACCCGATCGGCTACGTGCATTCGAATATCGGTTCGCTTGAAAAGTATCTGGTTGATCTTTTTGAAATGCTCAGTGCCTACGAATCGGCGGAAGCCGCCATCGCCGAGCCGGCAATTGCGGTGAAGGTAAAATCGATGCGCGAATCACTCGATCTCGATTTCCTGCGTGAGGATATCCCGCAGTTGATGAGCGAATCGAAGGAAGGTATCACCCGCGTCAAGAAGATCGTCCAGGATCTGAAGGATTTCTCGCACGTCGACAGCACCGACACCTTTCAACTGGCCAACCTGCATCAGGGCATCGACTCGACGCTCAATATCGTCGCCAACGAGATCAAGTACAAGGCCGACGTGGTCAAGGAGTACGGCGAGTTGCCCGATGTCGAGTGTCTGCCGACCCAGATCAATCAGGTGATCATGAATATTTGCGTCAACGCGGCGCACGCGATGGGCGATGTGGAACGCGGCAAGATCACCATCCGTACCGGCTGTGCAGGCGAGAAGGTATGGATCGAGATCGCCGATACCGGCAGCGGGATTTCCCCTGAGGTTCTGAGCAAGATTTTCGACCCGTTCTTCACTACCAAGCCGATTGGCAAGGGGACCGGCCTCGGGCTGTCGTTGTCCTACGGCATCGTCAAGAATCATAACGGGCGTCTGGCGGTGAAAAGTGAAGTCGGCAAGGGAACGACCTTCCGCATCACGTTGCCGATCAAGCATGTCGAGGGCGCGGTGCCCCAGGATGATGCCGAACCGGTTCAGGAAGACTGGTCCTTGTAAGCGGAAGCCGACGAGCTTTCAAGGCCGGGAGCAAAGTAGAGCAATCTCCGCTGACAGCTGATTGTTGCCCTGCATCGATGAACAAGACCGCCGTTCTCTGCCGCGCCTGATCCGGCCGGAAACCTTCCACAAGCTTGCGTTTTAAATCCATGCGCTCAGACGCAGGACGACGTACGTCCCCAAGAGCATATTGAATCGCAGGCGCAGTGCTCGCAATCATTCGCCTGTGACGTAAAGAAATAATCCTTGTATTTGAGAATAGTTCCTAAGTACAATACGAATCATTCTCAATAACGACAACGGTCGATCAAGGATTTTCCAAATGCACCCCTCTTTCGTGAAACCGCCCCAACACTTTGCAAACCCGGCTGTTTTTCTTGTGCTTGCCGGGTTATCGCTCTCAGCGTCGGCCTTTCAGCCACTGATTACAGACGATACGGGCACCCAGGGAGCCGATGGCAACCAAATCGAATTCTCATTCAACGAAGATCGCTCAAGAATGGATGGCAACACCGATCGGACTCGCGCTTTTCCCGTCGTTTATACCCGTGGCCTGGCCGATTCGATCGATGTGTTTGCCGGATTCAGCTACATCAGGATTCGATCAGGCACACCGGGGGGCGATGCAAGCGGTGGTGGCAATCCGGCAATCGGTGCCAAGTGGCGTTTCTACGAAAACGACGAGAGTAAGACCAGTCTTGCGATCAAACCGGAAATCCTCTACCCGGTCAGCACGAGTCGTGAGAGGGAAGGATTGGGGACCGGCAAGACCTCCGGCAGTCTGACACTGATTCTCACGCAGGAAGTGCCTTTCGGCGCCGTACACGTGAATGCCGGGGTAATCCGGGACCTTTATCGCGATACCTTGAACAATCCCAACACCACAACGACGCGGGCTTCGATCGCTCCCGTATGGGACGTCAGCGAAAGATGGAAGCTGGCACTGGATCTGGGAACGGAATCCGCCCGGTCAGGCGGCTCGAGCGTACGCACCGATTTCGTAGAACTCGGCGCGATCTACGCGCCGAACGAGGACCTTGATTTCGCCCTTGGCTTTGTGCGTTCGTCCGACAACGACAGTCCGCATACGACGACGAATACAGCCACTGCCGGTGTTACCTGGCGATTCCAGTAAGCAGAAGCATGAACTCAACTCAGGAGGTGGGCGTGACGAACATGGAAAACGAAATGGTCGACGGAATGGTTGGCCCGACGCTCGATCTAGCCTTGATAGGCCAGGCGCTGACGGTACAGCATGTTCGGGCGCCGCATGCGGCGCCCGAATGGGCGCGCTGGCTGGACGAGATCGGTTTCATCGTCGGTGAACAGGTAATGTTGATGGCGCGCGGTCTGCCCGGTGGCGATCCCCTGGTAGTTCGGATCGGCCAGTCCACCTTCGCGTTGCGCCGGGCCGAGGCGGCCTGTATCGGGGTCGTATCGCTGGATAAAGTGAAAGTGAATGCAGAGGAGTATCAGACATGAATCAGGCCGTCGTACATCTCCACCCCAGCGGGCCACTGCTGGCTTTGGTCGGTAATCCGAACTGCGGCAAGACGGCACTGTTCAACCTGCTGACCGGCAGTCGGCAAAAGGTCGCCAACTACGCGGGGGTGACGGTCGAACGCAAGGAAGGGCGTCTGACCACACCGTCCGGCAAAACGCTGCGTATTCTCGACTTGCCGGGCGCATACAGCCTGTATCCGCGCTCCCCGGATGAGCGTGTAACCTGTGATGTACTCTTTGGCCGCGCTGTCGGCGAAAAGCGGCCCGATCTGGTGGTCTGTGTTGTCGATGCCACCAACCTGCGGCGCAATCTGCGTCTGGCGCTTGCCGTCAAACGACTTGGCTTGCCCTGCGTTGTGGCGCTGAACATGGCCGATCTGGCCGAAAAGCGCGGCATCAGGATCGTGGTAGAGGATCTCGCGGCTGAGCTCGGTCTGCCGGTGGTCAGCACCGTCGCGGTCAATAGCGCGGGTGCCGAGCCTTTGCTCGCCGTTTTCGATGATCCGGTGCTATGGCAGTCGGTGTCTCGGACAGCGCGCGAGTTCGACGCCCAAGGCGGTGCCGCAGCGACGGTGGCGGGCGATTCGCAGCAGAGCGAATCTGACCACGTCGTAGTGAGCCAGATACTGCAGCGTCTTGGCCTGAATGAGATCGTTCCGCACACGCCGAGTGATCGCATCGACCGTGTCGTCCTGCACCCGGTGATCGGGCCGATGCTGCTGGCTCTGGTGTTGTTCCTGGTCTTTCAGGCGGTCTTTGCCTGGGCCGAGGTGCCGATGGACTTGATCACGGGCGCGACAGAATATCTCGGCGGAGTCGTGGCCGCCGCCTTGCCGGACATGTGGCTCAGGAGCCTGATCGTCGATGGCGTGATTGCCGGCGCCGGCGGTGTGCTGGTCTTCCTGCCGCAGATCGTGATTCTCTATTTCTTCATCCTTGTGCTGGAGGAGTCGGGCTACCTGCCGCGCGCCGCCTTTCTGCTCGACCGGCTGATGGGAAGCGTGGGTCTGAGCGGGCGTTCGTTCATCCCGATGCTATCGAGTTTCGCCTGCGCCATCCCAGGCATCATGGCCGCACGCAGCATTGCCAACCCGCGCGATCGCCTGGTGACGATCATGATTGCACCGCTGATGACCTGTTCGGCGCGATTGCCGGTGTATGCCTTGCTGATCGGCGCGTTTGTTCCGCAGCGCGAAGTATGGGGTGCGCTGGAATTGCAGGGGCTGGTCCTCCTGGCGCTGTACTTTGCGGGAGTTGTCGGTGCGCTGGCCGTCGCCTGGGTACTCAAGCACTTCACCGCGGCTGGCCGGCAAGTGCGCCCGCTGATGATGGAGCTGCCCAGCTATCACCTGCCGACGGTTCGCAACATCGCGATCGGCATCTGGCACCGGGTGATGATCTTCATCAAACGGGTGGGAGGCATCATTCTTGTTCTGACCATCCTGCTGTGGTTTCTGGCGAGTTTCCCTTCGCCGCCGGACGGAGCCACCGGAGCGGCCATCGAGTACAGTCTGGCCGGTATGCTGGGGCAGGCGCTGGCGGTGATCTTCGAGCCGATCGGTTTCAACTGGCAGATCAGTATTGCGCTGGTACCGGGCCTGGCCGCGCGGGAAGTC
>NZ_FLQY01000361.1 GCF_900089945.1 Candidatus Propionivibrio aalborgensis
GTGCTCTTGTCGGCCTGCACCCTGTTGAACTCGTCTGCATAGCCGTGGATCGGCCAGGCGAGTGCGGTGATGAGTGAAAGGAACACAAGAATGATCCTGCTGTTCATGATTGGTTCTCCGTCAATGAAATCAGCGCGGGCCGTGGTGCGGCAACATGCGGGTCAGCACGTCGTCCCTGTCGATGAAATGGTGCTTGAAAGCGGCGGCTGTGTGACCAACTACGACGGCCGCAAGCAGCACGTTAAGTCCCCAGTGAACCGTTTCGAGCATGTCGCCCAGAGCCTTGTTCTTCGCCAGCAGATCGGGCAAGGGGAGTACACCGAAGAGCACGGTCTGGAAACCCTTGGCCGAACTCATCAGCCAACCCGAAAGCGGGATGATGAACATCAGCAGATAAAGAAGGCCATGCGCCGCCCGGGCGATGAGCTGCTCGCCGCGGCTCATACGGTCGGGAAGATCCGGAGGACGGTGCGTCACGCGCCAGATCAGGCGCATGACGGCGAGCAGAAAGACGGTAACGCCGGCCCATTTGTGCCAGGAGTAGATCATCAAGTTGACGATTGCGTTGCCTCGATCGTTAGAACCAGGGCGCACTTTAAAGGTTTCAACTGCCGCTTTACAGAGGGTAATCCGGAATTGATTGTTGCAGTCTGCGCAACAAAAATGATGAGCTTCCCTATACTCTCGCTCCCCCGTCCGACAACCCTTGAACAGCGAAATTTCAGGGCGTCGCTCACTCGCGCGAAGGCTGGCGCTTGCCGTCCTCGGTGAAATCATAGAGGTGCGAATTGTCGGCAGATTCCCAGAAGTACTTACCCTTCGAGCGGAACAGCAGCTTGCGGCGGTTGTTTTCCATGTCCGACCTTGCGCCGGCAGTCGCCAGCTCAACGGCTTCCGCATAGGGTTTGGTGTTCTTCGCCTGCTTGACCTCCAGTAGCAGGGTCTGTTCGTTCACCTGCACGCGGTACCTGCCCAGGCTGTAGAGCAGATGCATCGCATAGAGGTTGTCAAAATCTTCGTACTCCCCCGCGTCACGACGGAAGTCCCGCGACAGCACGGAGGGAAACCGGTTAGGCAAATCCTTGAACGCCACCGGTGGCTCATCATGCGGATCGACAAAGGTGGAGCCATCGTATTTCTTGTACAGCACGACATCCATGGCGTAGCCGCGGGCGCCCCACTCCTTGATGAGTTTCATTGCCATTTCCATCGGGATATTGGCCGTTGCGGCGACGACGATCCGGCGGCGCTTGAGCAGCCTGGCGCTGGTCACTTCGAGGTGTTCATAGCCCGCCCCGAAGCGGAAGGCCGCGCCAATGGTTTTGGCGCAGTTGAGGCGCATGTAGTCGTATTTGACCTCGCCATCGTGGTACTCGGTATCCTCGGCCTGCCGGTGATAGTCGGCGTTGACGCGCTGAAAAAAGTCCGTCACCGCCGTCTTCTCATCAGCCGGTACGCCATACACCCGCACACCGATGACCGAGCGCTTGTAGATTTCGCCGAAATCGAGGCCAAACGCTGCTGTATCAGCAAGCGAGGAGGAGGTCTTGAACAGATACTCCTTCTTCGGGATGCCGAGCATGAGGTCTGCGGTGTAGAAGCCGGAGGCGTGCTCGTCTGAGCGGTCGGCATAGAAATTCGCCGAATACACCAGATCATCCCCCGGCACCCCATCGCGTACGGCCAGTGCGAGATGGCCGGCCGAACCGCCCTTGGACGTTCCGAAGCTGATCAGCAATTCCAGGTCGTAGGTATCCTGCCTGAGAATTTCGGTGATTTCATCGATATTGGCAGGCGCGACGCCATCCTTGCTTCCGAAATCGGCGGCGACCAGCTCCGTCGCAAAGAACAGAGTTGCCGCCACCAGCCCGTACGCAAATCGCGCCCTCATCGTCCTCACTTGGCTCTACCGCTTCTTCACGAAGCGCCCTGGACCGGCAAATGCTCGGGGATATACTTGAAGGGATAGTCGGAGGTCGTGGTGCGCGACACTTTGCGTTTGGGTAGCGTCACCTTCTTGGCTGGCATTGCCTTGTATGGCACCTGCTTCAGCAGATGGCTGATCACGTTCAGGCGCACGCGCTTCTTGTCTTCCGAAAGTGCCACGAACCACGGTGCCCACGATGAATCCGTGGCGGCGAACATGTCGTCACGAGCCTGTGTGTAGTCATCCCAGCGGTTGAACGATTGCACGTCCATGGGCGATAGCTTCCATGTCTTGCGACCGTCATTGATGCGATCACGCAGGCGGCGCTCCTGTTCTTCCGGGCTCACTTCCAGCCAGTATTTGAGCAGGATGATTCCGGATTCGACCATCGCGCGCTCGACCATCGGCGCCGCGTCGAGGAACTTCTTGGTCAGCTCGGGCTTGCAAAAGCCCATGACCCGCTCGACGCCAGCGCGGTTGTACCAGCTGCGGTCAAAGATGACGATCTCGCCCGCCGCAGGGAAATGCGCCATGTAGCGCTGGAGGTACATCTGGCTTTTTTCGCGCTCGGTCGGCGCGGGCAGGGCGACTGCACGGAAGACGCGCGGACTCACCCGCTCGGTGATGGCTTTGATCGTGCCGCCCTTGCCGGCGCCGTCACGCCCTTCGAAGACGATGCAGACCTTGAGCCCTTTGGCGACCACCCATTGCTGCAACTTGACCAGTTCCACGTGCAGTTGTTTGAGTTCCTTGGCATACTCTTTGTTGGTCAGCGGCGCGGCTTTGGGTTCCTCAACAGTCGATTCGTTTCTCGTCTTCTTGTGAGCCATGCTTATCTCCATTCATGCGTAAGGAAAACCGGTGATCTTCGATCGATATTTGCAGTGCCAAATACACCCGATACCGGGCATGTGCGCTCCCTTGAGCTGCGCAGAACGATGCTGAATACAACGGCCTGACTATAGAAGCACGCCTACTTTACGGTATACCCCTTTCCTTCGAGGCATGCCGCGCGGGCCTTGCCGAAGGATGCATTCTGCTGTTGCGTAGCCGCCTGCTGTTGCTGCTGCCCCTGCTGTGCGGCTGCGGCATTCTGCCGGCGGCTCTGTCCTCGAGCAGCCACCGCGCCTACTGCAGCACCTGTTCCTGCATCTCCGCCCAAGGCTCCACCGACAATTGCGCCACGCACAGCGCCTCGCGCTCCTGCGCCCGGCGTCGTGCCCGTTGCGGTTGTCGGTGGCTGTGCGGCTGCCTGTTGCGGAGGTGGCTTCGCAGGATCGAACCCGCTTTGCTGAACGGCCCATGAATAGCAGGAAGCCTCGTCACTCTGCTGCTGCTGTTGGGACTGTCCGTTTGCGGGGTACACGTATTGCTGTGCGCTTGCATCACCGACCATTGCTGCAACCGACACAGCTATCCAGAGGGCTCGCTTGTTCATGTTCGATTTCTCCAAAAAGATTTGACACAGAGCAGGGCGACAATTAATCGCAATCCTCTCCGCAGGCATACGCAGCTTCGAGTAACTCAGGTATGGCCCATTTCCTCACATCAAGGCTGCTTATTTGATGTAACCGCGATTCAGCATGAGTTAGTCGCCGAACTCGGTTGCAGCAAAGGTTCCGAGGCGGCAAGTTCAGCACCATGCCAATATTGTACGTCGCTACGCGAGATTTATGAACGGCTAATATTGCATATGGCAAGCCGGGTCCAGCGTAAATCCGGTGCGTAGTGGGAGAGGCTTTCTTGTAGGTGCGCGAGAGCGAGCTGCAGCCCGGCAAATGAAAAGGCCCCCATCTCTGGAGGCCTCGGTGATACTGGTGGGCCCGCACGGATTTGAACCGTGGACCAAAGGATTATGAGTCCTCTGCTCTAACCAACTGAGCTACAGGCCCGGAAAAGCGAATATTCGTTATTGGCTACCGCTGTCCAGGAAGCTGCGCAGTTTGTCGGAGCGCGAGGGGTGGCGTAGCTTGCGCAACGCCTTGGCTTCGATCTGGCGAATTCGCTCGCGAGTAACGTCGAACTGTTTGCCGACTTCTTCGAGCGTGTGGTCGGTATTCATTTCGATGCCGAAGCGCATGCGCAACACCTTGGCCTCACGAGGCGTCAGGGTATCGAGCACGTCCTTGGTGATGAAGCGCAGGCTGGAGAAAAGCGCGGCGTCGGTTGGGGCGAGCGTCGCCGAATCCTCGATGAAGTCGCCAAGATGCGAGTCGTCGTCGTCACCGATCGGTGTTTCCATGGAGATCGGCTCTTTGCTGATCTTGAGGATCTTCCGGATTTTCTCTTCCGGCATTTCCATTTTCTTGGCCAGCGTCGCGGGGTCGGCTTCGAGGCCGGTTTCCTGCAGAATCTGGCGCGAGATGCGGTTCATTTTGTTGATCGTTTCGATCATGTGCACCGGGATGCGGATGGTGCGCGCCTGATCGGCGATCGAACGCGTGATCGCTTGGCGAATCCACCACGTGGCGTAAGTCGAGAATTTGTAGCCGCGACGGTATTCGAACTTGTCCACCGCCTTCATCAGGCCAATGTTGCCTTCCTGAATCAGGTCGAGGAATTGCAGGCCGCGGTTGGTGTATTTCTTGGCAATCGAGATCACCAGTCGCAAATTGGCCTCGGTCATTTCCCGCTTGGCACGACGGGCCTTGGCTTCGCCGGTGGACATCTGCTTGTTGATATCCTTCAGCTCCTTGATCGGAATGCCGATGCGATCCTGCAAGGCGAGCAGCTTCTTTTGCTCTTCTATGACGTTGGGGGCATTGCGCGTAAGTGTCGGCGCATAGGCCTTGCTGCTGGCGGAGGCGAGTTCCTCGTCGACCCAGTCGAGATTCATTTCGTTGCCGGGGAATACCTTGATGAAGTGAGGACGCGGCATGCGAACCGTGTTAACACAAATACGCTGAATCTTGCGCTCGCAGGCACGAACTTCTTCAACCATGCCGCGCACCGAGTCGCACAGGCGTTCGATAGTCTTGGAGGTGAAGCGGATGCCCATCATCTCATTGGAGATCTTCTCCTGAAGCTTGAGATAGTTCTTGTCCTGGGAGCCCTTCTTGACCAGCGCGTTGTGAGCCCTGTTGAAAAGCGATTTGATAACGGCGAGCCGTTCCAGACCTTCTGTCTTGAGCTTGAGCAGAGAGGCCGCAGCCGCTGCACCTTCGGCTGCTTCTGAATCCTCGCCTTCATCGCTCTCGACGGCTGCCTCTTCGTCCTCTTCCAGTTCTTCTATGTTTGCGTCGGCATTGATCAGGCCGTCGATCAACTCGTCAATGCGCATCTCGTCACATTCGATCCTGTCGGCGCAATAGACGATTTCGGCAATTGTCGTCGGACAGGCGGAGATGGCCTGAATCATGTGCTTGAGGCCGTCTTCGATGCGTTTGGCGATTTCGATTTCACCTTCACGCGTCAGCAGTTCGACCGAGCCCATTTCGCGCATGTACATGCGCACCGGGTCGGTTGTACGGCCGAATTCGGAGTCGACTGTGGAAAGAGCCTGTTCGGCCTGCTCTTCAACGTCGGAGTCATCGGCCGCCGCAGCCGGCGAAGAGTCGGACATGAGCAGGGTTTCAGCATCCGGTGCCTCGTCGTAGACCTGGATTCCCATGTCGTTGAAGGTGCTGATAATGCTTTCGATCTGCTCGGCATCAACGACATCATCCGGCAAGTGATCGTTGACTTCAGAGTAGGTCAGGAAGCCACGTTCCTTGCCTAGCTTGATCAAGGTCTTGAGCCGCATCTTGCGCGTCTCATCATCAATCGGAGAAGGCTGATTGCCGATTTGCGCCAATAATTCGGCCGCCCTAGCCTTTGCTGACTTGCCGCTTGTACCCTTTGCCATGACCAATTCCCGGTTTGCGTTGTACTGGAAAAACCCCAAATTCTACCACAACTTGCGTTGCATCAGCCCGATCGTCCGCGTGCCCCCAACGCCTGCAGATAGTGCTGCTTTTCTTCACTGCTCAGCCCGGCCACGCCGAGTTTGTAGACTTTCTCCTGCAGAATATCGAAAGCGCGTTTGCTGTCTCCTTCCCGTAGCCGTTTGACCACACCGTCAAACTCGGCATCGATATCCTCCTCGGCGAAGGGGTGTTGCATCAGTTCGGCTGCCGCCTCACGGAGAACGCTCTCATCTTCATTGCCTCGCAAGCGCTCAAGCAACGCCGCGTAGGATGGTGTCGGATTACCCGCCGCCACAATCGTTTCGCACAAGTATCTGACTGCGCGTACTTCGGGCGAATTGGTTCCCAATACGTCCAGCGGAAGGCCTTTCGCCAATTCAGGCTTTTGCAGCAACAATCGAAGCAGGCGGGGAAACAGCGAATATTTCTGTCTCGGCGCCTTCGCCGGTGCAGATCGTGCAATCGGACGCAAGTTGCACAAGCGCTCAACTTCGGGCTGGGAAAATCCGCTGATTTCAGCGAGCCGTTTGACCAACTGTAGTCGCAATAATGGCGTTTGCAAGCGGCCGAGCAATGGTTTGGCTTCAGCCACCAGTCTGGCGCGTCCCTCGGCGCTGCTGATGTCGCAATTCGAAGCCAGTTCCCGCAGCAAGAACTCGGAGAGTGGCGTCGCCTGAGCGATCGTGCGCTCGAATGCCTCAGTGCCCTGGCCGCGAATAAAGCTGTCGGGATCGTCGGCCTCCGGTAAAAAAGCAAAGCCGATGCTTTTCTTCTCTGGCAGTGCTTCCAGGCTGTTTTCCAGTGCCCGCCAAGCAGCCTTGCGGCCTGCTGCATCGCCATCAAAACAGAAAACGATGTGGTCAACCTGACGTAGCAGTTTTTGAACGTGCGTGGTCGTGGTGGCCGTGCCGAGAGTCGCTACCGCGTTGCCGACCTTGTGCTGTGCAAGCGCTACGACGTCCATGTAGCCTTCGACGACGATGGCCGTGTCTTTCTCGCGCAACGCAGTGCGCGCCTGCGGTAATCCGAACACTTCCCGCCCTTTTTCGAAAAGCGGTGTTTCGGGCGAATTGAGATATTTGGGTTCGCCTTCGCCCAGCACGCGGCCGCCAAAGGCGATAACTTCACCCTTCTGGTTCATGATCGGGAACATGATCCGATCACGGAAGCGGTCATAAAGGCGTCCCTGTTCGTTCTTGATGACCAGACCGACGAGCTGCAACGCGGTGATGGTGTAATCTTCGAAGGCCGCGCCAAGGTTCTGCCAGCCGTCCGGTGCGTAGCCGATGCCGAATCTTTGAGCGATTTCACCACTGATGCCGCGGCCCTTGAGGTAAGCGATCGCTTTTTCCGAACGCTTCAATTGCTCGTAGTAGTACTTGGCCGCACGCGCCATGATCTCGGTCAGTGCGGTGATTTTCGGGGCATCGTGCGCACGATTTTCACGGCCTTCTTCTTCCGGCATTTGCAGCCCAGCACGGTTGGACAGTTCCTTGATCGCGTCGATGAAACCGAGACCGGAATACTCCATCAGGAAACCGATGGCCGTTCCGTGCGCACCGCAGCCAAAGCAATGGTAAAACTGTTTGGTCGGGCTGACCGTAAACGAGGGTGATTTCTCGTTGTGGAACGGGCAACACGCTGCAAAGTTGGCGCCTGCCTTCTTCAGCGGGACATAGCCGTCAATCAGATCGACGACGTCCACGCGGTGCAGCAGTTCCTGAATGAACGACTCCGGGATCATGGACGTAGTGAAGAGTGAGGCGTGAGGCGTGAAGAGTAAAACCGGAGGCCTGGTTCCACATTCATCAAATCGACCTTTCTCCTCACTGCGGCCGCGTCACTGAGGCGCGAGCGCCGCTTTCACACGTTTTGAAACTTCGGTCATGTCGGCACGCCCGGCAAGCTTCGACTTAAGCAAGGCCATGACTTTGCCCATGTCACCGGGGCCCGCGGCGCCTGTTTCGGTAACGGCGGCTGCAATGGCTTCGGCGATTTCGCCGGAGGAAAGGCTGGCGGGCATATACGCTGAGAGCAACTGGGCTTCGAATTTTTCGGCATCGGCAAGTTCTTTGCGCCCGGCCGCCTCATATTGCGTGATGGAATCGCGACGCTGCTTCAGCATTTTGTCGATTACGGCGATGATTGCCGAATCTCCGAGCTCGATACGGTCATCGACTTCCTTTTGTTTGATCGCCGCCAGCAGGAGCCGGATCGCGTCGCGCTT
>NZ_FLQY01000362.1 GCF_900089945.1 Candidatus Propionivibrio aalborgensis
CTCCTTCAGGCATAGAATGAAACCGGACAGATTACTTGTTCCCTACATTTGCAGCAGCCAGTGTTGACGGCATATCGCCGAGTTTGCTAGTATTTGCCCCCGCCTCACATTGCCGGTCAAATGGAAATGTCGCGACAGGCAGGTTTTGTACAATGTGTTGCGAGGTGAAGAAAAGGATGTCATAATCCGCCTCTTCACCAAAACGGACGCGGGGTGGAGCAGTCTGGCAGCTCGTCGGGCTCATAACCCGAAGGTCACAGGTTCAAATCCTGTCCCCGCAACCAAGCAGTTCGCTCTTTAACAATTAGACAATCGATAGGTGTGGGTTTTTGGTCTGGTTAATTATGTTTTTACATAACGCGACGAGATGAAGTAACTCGCACGATGAAGTAAAAGACTGTGGTTCTGGGTGAAACCGGGATTACAGGACGTCAAGCGAGAGTTTTTTTACAGGAATTGAACTGAAGAGTTTGATCCTGGCTCAGATTGAACGCTGGCGGCATGCCTTACACATGCAAGTCGAACGGCAGCACGGGAGCTTGCTCCTGGTGGCGAGTGGCGAACGGGTGAGTAATGCATCGGAACGTGCCCTGAAGTGGGGGATAACGTAGCGAAAGTTACGCTAATACCGCATATTCTGTGAGCAGGAAAGCAGGGGATCTTCGGACCTTGCGCTTTTGGAGCGGCCGATGTCGGATTAGCTAGTTGGTGGGGTAAAGGCCCACCAAGGCGACGATCCGTAGCGGGTCTGAGAGGATGATCCGCCACACTGGAACTGAGACACGGTCCAGACTCCTACGGGAGGCAGCAGTGGGGAATTTTGGACAATGGGCGCAAGCCTGATCCAGCCATGCCGCGTGAGTGAAGAAGGCCTTCGGGTTGTAAAGCTCTTTCGGTGGGGAAGAAATTGCTTGGGTTAATACCCTGAGTAGATGACGGTACCCGCATAAGAAGCACCGGCTAACTACGTGCCAGCAGCCGCGGTAATACGTAGGGTGCGAGCGTTAATCGGAATTACTGGGCGTAAAGCGTGCGCAGGCGGTTTTGTAAGTCAGATGTGAAATCCCCGGGCTCAACCTGGGAACTGCATTTGAGACTGCAAGGCTAGAGTGTGGCAGAGGGGGGTAGAATTCCACGTGTAGCAGTGAAATGCGTAGAGATGTGGAGGAATACCGATGGCGAAGGCAGCCCCCTGGGTCACTACTGACGCTCATGCACGAAAGCGTGGGGAGCAAACAGGATTAGATACCCTGGTAGTCCACGCCCTAAACGATGTCAACTAGGTGTTGGGAGGGTTAAACCTTTTAGTGCCGTAGCTAACGCGTGAAGTTGACCGCCTGGGGAGTACGGCCGCAAGGCTAAAACTCAAAGGAATTGACGGGGACCCGCACAAGCGGTGGATGATGTGGATTAATTCGATGCAACGCGAAAAACCTTACCTACCCTTGACATGTCAGGAACTTTCCAGAGATGGATTGGTGCCCGAAAGGGAGCCTGAACACAGGTGCTGCATGGCTGTCGTCAGCTCGTGTCGTGAGATGTTGGGTTAAGTCCCGCAACGAGCGCAACCCTTGTCATTAATTGCCATCATTTAGTTGGGCACTTTAATGAGACTGCCGGTGACAAACCGGAGGAAGGTGGGGATGACGTCAAGTCCTCATGGCCCTTATGGGTAGGGCTTCACACGTCATACAATGGTCGGTTCAGAGGGTTGCCAACCCGCGAGGGGGAGCCAATCTCAGAAAGCCGATCGTAGTCCGGATTGGAGTCTGCAACTCGACTCCATGAAGTCGGAATCGCTAGTAATCGCGGATCAGCATGTCGCGGTGAATACGTTCCCGGGTCTTGTACACACCGCCCGTCACACCATGGGAGCGGGTTCTGCCAGAAGTAGTTAGCCTAACCGCAAGGAGGGCGATTACCACGGCAGGGTTCGTGACTGGGGTGAAGTCGTAACAAGGTAGCCGTAGGGGAACCTGCGGCTGGATCACCTCCTTTCTAGAGCGAGACCGGGTCAAGAACTCACAACCTATCGATTGTCCTATGAAGCGCAGACGGAGGGTCTGTAGCTCAGTTGGTTAGAGCATCGTCTTGATAAGGCGGGGGTCGTTGGTTCGATTCCAACCAGACCCACCAGGATATCAGGATAGATAAGCGGTTCAGGCAAGGCGCGAGGCATCGCCGCATAGTTCGCTATGCAAGATTGCCGAGCAACGCAGCATGGAACGCTTAGAGGGGGATTAGCTCAGCTGGGAGAGCACCTGCTTTGCAAGCAGGGGGTCGTCGGTTCGATCCCGTCATCCTCCACCACCTAAAGCTGTGAGGTGTTAGGAGTGAGGAGTGAAGAGTAAAACCAAGCGGTTTGCTCCTTACTCCTCACCCCTAACTCCTAACGAGTTGTAGTGCGCTCTTTAACAAAATGGAAGAAGGTTGTATCACGGGTTAAACGCTGTCGGCATGAAGCGAGGAGAGGCCCGTGATACGGTTGTGATTGCATCGATCTCTTGCTAACCACAAGGGATCGCACAAATGAGTTGCCTGTAACCGACAGATCTCGAAAAGAGAGCTTAAAGTTATAGGATCAAGCGAATAAGTGCATGTGGTGGATGCCTTGGCGATTACAGGCGAAGAAGGACGTGCAAGCCTGCGAAAAGCTCTGGGGAGCTGGCAATGAAGCTTTGATCCAGAGATGTCCGAATGGGGAAACCCACTCCGCAAGGAGTATCCCATCCTGAATACATAGGGGTGAGGAAGCGAACCCGGTGAACTGAAACATCTAAGTAGCCGGAGGAAAAGAAATCAACCGAGATTCCCAAAGTAGTGGCGAGCGAAATGGGACCAGCCTGCAAGTGATAGCGATTGTGTTAGTGGAAGCTTCTGGAAAGTTGCGCCGTAGTGGGTGATAGCCCCGTACGCGAAAACACGATTGTGGTACTAAGCTTGCGACAAGTAGGGCGGGGCACGAGAAACCTTGTCTGAACATGGGGGGACCATCCTCCAAGGCTAAATACTCGTAATCGACCGATAGTGAACCAGTACCGTGAGGGAAAGGCGAAAAGAACCCCGGGAGGGGAGTGAAATAGATCCTGAAACCGCATGCATACAAACAGTGGGAGCGGACTTGTTCCGTGACTGCGTACCTTTTGTATAATGGGTCAGCGACTTACGTTCAGTAGCGAGCTTAACCGAATAGGGGAGGCGTAGGGAAACCGAGTCTGATAAGGGCGATTAGTTGCTGGGCGTAGACCCGAAACCAAGTGATCTATCCATGGCCAGGATGAAGGTGCGGTAACACGCACTGGAGGTCCGAACCCACTAATGTTGAAAAATTAGGGGATGAGCTGTGGATAGGGGTGAAAGGCTAAACAAACTTGGAAATAGCTGGTTCTCTCCGAAAACTATTTAGGTAGTGCCTCACGTATCACCTTCGGGGGTAGAGCACTGTTATGGCTAGGGGGTCATCGCGACTTACCAAACCATTGCAAACTCCGAATACCGAAGAGTGCGAGCGTGGGAGACAGACATCGGGTGCTAACGTCCGGTGTCGAGAGGGAAACAACCCAGACCGCCGATTAAGGTCCCCAAGACATAGTTAAGTGGGAAACGAGGTGGGAAGGCTCAGACAGCCAGGAGGTTGGCTTAGAAGCAGCCATCCTTTAAAGAAAGCGTAATAGCTCACTGGTCGAGTCGTCCTGCGCGGAAGATGTAACGGGGCTCAAACTATGCACCGAAATCGCGGATATGTGCGTTCCACTTTAATTCATTCGAAGAAAAGCTTGGGCGACACTAACTTGCGCAGCAAGTTATGTGGAGA
This sequence comes from Candidatus Propionivibrio aalborgensis, assembly GCF_900089945.1. GTDB lineage: Bacteria > Pseudomonadota > Gammaproteobacteria > Burkholderiales > Rhodocyclaceae > Propionivibrio > Propionivibrio aalborgensis. The sequence goes on from NZ_FLQY01000362.1 coordinate 3,815, forward strand.
CCAAAGCCCGTCACTCACTGATCGAGTCGATTTGACGAGATGAGGGGTGAGATGCGAATGAGTGAATTAAAGGGAACGCACATATGGTAGGAGAGCGTTCTGTAGGCCGTTGAAGGTGTCTTGAGAAGGATGCTGGAGGTATCAGAAGTGCGAATGCTGACATGAGTAGCGATAAAGCGGGTGAAAGGCCCGCTCGCCGAAAGCCCAAGGTTTCCTGCGCAACGTTCATCGGCGCAGGGTGAGTCGGCCCCTAAGGCGAGGCAGAAATGCGTAGTCGATGGGAAACAGGTTAATATTCCTGTACCTCTTTGTAATGCGATGGGGGGACGGAGAAGGTTAGGTCAGCCGGGTGTTGGACGTCCCGGTTCAAGCGTGTAGTCGTGCCCTGTAGGCAAATCCGCAGGGCTTAGATGAGGCGTGATAACGAGTGGCCTTGTGCCGCGAAGTGATTGATACCATGCTTCCAAGAAAAGCCTCTAAGCTTCAGTTACAAAGAGACCGTACCGCAAACCGACACAGGTGGGCAGGATGAGAATTCTAAGGCGCTTGAGAGAACTCAGGAGAAGGAACTCGGCAAATTAGCACCGTAACTTCGGGAGAAGGTGCGCCCTGGTAGCGTGAAAGCCCTCGCGGCTGGAGCGTGAAAGGGTTGCAGTGAAATGGTGGCTGCGACTGTTTAATAAAAACACAGCACTCTGCAAACACGAAAGTGGACGTATAGGGTGTGACGCCTGCCCGGTGCCGGAAGGTTAAGTGATGGGGTGCAAGCTCTTGATCGAAGCCCCGGTAAACGGCGGCCGTAACTATAACGGTCCTAAGGTAGCGAAATTCCTTGTCGGGTAAGTTCCGACCTGCACGAATGGCGTAACGATGGCCACACTGTCTCCTCCTGAGACTCAGCGAAGTTGAAATGTTTGTGAAGATGCAATCTCCCCGCGGCAAGACGGAAAGACCCCATGAACCTTTACTGTAGCTTTGCATTGGACTTTGAACCGGTCTGTGTAGGATAGGTGGGAGGCTTTGAAGCTGGGACGCTAGTTCTGGTGGAGCCAACCTTGAAATACCACCCTGGTTTGTTTGAGGTTCTAACCATGGCCCGTGAATCCGGGTCTGGGACCGTGCATGGTAGGCAGTTTGACTGGGGCGGTCTCCTCCCAAAGTGTAACGGAGGAGTACGAAGGTACGCTAGGTACGGTCGGACATCGTGCTAATAGTGCAATGGCATAAGCGTGCTTGACTGCGAGACCCACAAGTCGAGCAGGTACGAAAGTAGGTCATAGTGATCCGGTGGTTCTGTATGGAAGGGCCATCGCTCAACGGATAAAAGGTACTCTGGGGATAACAGGCTGATACCGCCCAAGAGTTCATATCGACGGCGGTGTTTGGCACCTCGATGTCGGCTCATCACATCCTGGGGCTGTAGCCGGTCCCAAGGGTATGGCTGTTCGCCATTTAAAGTGGTACGTGAGCTGGGTTTAAAACGTCGTGAGACAGTTTGGTCCCTATCTGCCGTGGGCGCTGGAAATTTGAAGGGACCTGCTCCTAGTACGAGAGGACCGGAGTGGACGAACCTCTGGTGTACCGGTTATGACGCCAGTCGTATCGCCGGGTAGCTAAGTTCGGAAGAGATAAACGCTGAAAGCATCTAAGCGTGAAACTCGCCTTAAGATAAGATTTCCCTGGGGACTTGATCCCCCTGAAGGGTCGTCGAAGACCACGACGTTGATAGGCTGGGTGTGGAAGCGCAGCAATGCGTTAAGCTAACCAGTACTAATTGCCCGTGCGGCTTGATCCTATAACTTTAAGCAGCAACTCAAATACAATCACAACCCAACACCCAACCAACCTTCTTCCCTTTTGCGCAATTCGCCAACGCGAGTTGCAGACAAGTTATGCTTGGCGGCCATAGCGCTTTGGACCCACCCCTTCCCATCTCGAACAGGACCGTGAAACGAAGTCGCGCCGATGATAGTGCATACTACGTGTGCGAAAGTAGGTCACCGCCAGGCTCCCCCACAAAAACACAAGCCCTCTACGC
>NZ_FLQY01000363.1 GCF_900089945.1 Candidatus Propionivibrio aalborgensis
CGCCTCGCCACCCGTTACGACAAATTGGCCCATCGCTTCACCGCATTCTTGCATCTCGCATGCACCTATATTTGGTTACTGTGAACACGCCCTACGGCTTTCCTTTTCTGGGTGTGGGTATTTCAGGCCTGAATCAGAAATACCGTCGGGCGGCGGTTAACGCTCGGCACCCCCTGTCGGCGCCATTCAGCGGGCGTGCGCGTCAAGATGCTCTCGCTACCCAACGTTAGATCGGTGGCAACGCAGATTTTCGTGTTTTGGGCGCAGACACTGATCAGGGTTTCAAGCATTTGGCAATTGCGATAAGGCGTTTCGATAAAAATCTGCGTTTTTCCCCCTTGACGCGAATCCTTTTCCAGTTCGCGGAGTCTCTTTTGCCGCTGGTCTTGGTTCGTCGGCAAATAACCATGAAATGCGAAATGCTGGCCGGACAGACCCGACCCCATCAAGGCGAGGAGAATTGACGATGGGCCGATCATCGGGATGACCTGGATTCCCTCCCTGTGCGCCAAGGCGACCAGATTGGCTCCAGGGTCCGCCACAGCCGGGCAGCCAGCCTCGGAAATCAGGCCAACGTCCATTCCCGCGAGTAGAGGAGCCAGCAAATCGGGTAACGCATTGAGCGAGGTATGTTCGTTGAGTTCGCGAATCTCGATCAACTGCAACGGGTAATCGGAAGGCAGCGACTTGAGCATGGCTCGAGCCGACTTGGCGCTCTCCGCCACAAAATGCTTAAGCTTTCTCGCACAGTCAAGCACGGGTGCCGGCAAGACGGATTCGGCCGCTACTGGGCCGAGTGGAACCGGGACTAAATATAGCCTTCCTTTTTCCATAAAATACTTTAAATAGACGCTATAACGATATGTTTATATGGCATAAACACTCTCATTTCTTAGAAAATCACAGAGCGCAATCAGAGGTAGGCCAATGAGCGCGTTTGGATCCTCTCCCTCCATCTTTGCGATTATGGCAATTCCCAAGCCTTCGGATTTCGCACTGCCGGCGCAGTTGTAGGGCTTCTCCTTGCGCAAGTAGTTTTCGATCTCATCGCTCGTCAGGTTCCGAAAAGTGACAAGCGTGGGCACACCACGCAACTGCACTTTGCCGCTTTTGGCGTTGAGCAGGCACAATCCGGTGTAGAAGTTGACGGTGCGGCCACGCATCGTCTGCAATTGCCTTGCTGCATTCTCATGGGTTCCTGGTTTGCCAAAAACCTGACCATCAAGATAGGCAACCTGATCGCTACCAATTATCAGCGCCTCCGGATACTGCCTTGCGACTGCTCGAGCCTTGTCTTCCGATAGCCGCAACGCAGTTGTTTCCGGTGTCTCGCCGTGCCGTGCAGTTTCGTCGACATTCGGGTTGGCCGTTTCAAACGGCAAACCAAGCCGGGCGAGCAGTTCACGTCGGAATAGGGAGGTCGAGGAAAGAACAATCTGTACGCTGGGCATGTGGAGAGAGACGGAAATACCGCCACCGTGGCGGGACAAAGTTAAAGATCAATAAACATCAGAACAATGGCGCTACTGCTTTGACTTCGAAAGCCAAAAATAATATCATGCGCCCCTTATGTCGGAACGGATTGTTATTGACAGTCTGACCTTTGCGCGGGAAGCAGGTGCCTTGCAAGGCAAATTGCTGATTGCCGACTTGGCTCGCGTTCTCGATAAGCTTGCCGGTTCAGCTGGTTATTTGAGTTTTCGGATCGAGGGCCGGATGGGTGCGCGCAACAGGCCGCAGTTGCAATTGCAGTTGGATGGTGTGTTGTCAGTTTGCTGTCAGCGTTGCCTTGAGGGGATTGATTATCCGGTCGAGGTGCGGAGCGTGCTGGAATTCGTCGATGACGAAGAATTGACGCAGGAGGAGATCGAGGATGATTCAATGGATTTCCTTCCAGCGCAAAAAGAACTCGATGTTGTTGCGTTGATTGAAGACGAAATCATTCTTGATCTGCCCTCGGCGCCGCGTCACAAAAGTTGTGCTTTGCCTGATATCAAAGCGGGAAAAGTTAAGATTTCCCCCTTTGCCGTGCTGCAAGGTTTCAAGGGCAAAGCATAGTGCGTTTGATCTATGGAGTAATTTATGGCCGTTCAACAGAACAAGAAATCACCGTCCAAGCGTGGCATGCGTCGCGCCCACGATTTTCTGACAAATCCTCCGCTGGCCGTTGAACCGACGACCGGTGAAGTCCATCTTCGCCATCACATTAGCCCGTCCGGCTATTACCGTGGCAAGAAAGTCACAAAGGGTACAGGAGAGTAAGGTTACAGGATTGGGCAGGCAATTCCCCATCGTGGGAACTTGCCTGCCTTTTCTTTGAGCTCCTTCCGGATGACGGTTACTGTCGCTATTGACTGCATGGGCGGGGATTTTGGCCCTGCGGTTACCGTGCGTGCGGCGCGAGACTTCGTGGAAAATCACGATGACGTAAGCGTGATCCTCGTGGGTATCGAAGAGAAGATCAGCCCGTTCCTTGCGAGATCAGCAGATAGTCGTATTGCAATTCATCACGCAAGCGAAATTGTAGCGATGGATGAGGCGCCGGCGCTGGCATTGCGCAACAAGAAGGATTCGTCAATGCGGGTCGCCATTAACCTCGTCAAACAAGGTCAAGCGGATGCCTGTGTTTCTGCCGGCAATACTGGTGCCCTGATGGCCATTTCGCGCTTTGTCCTCAAGATGCTGCCGGGGATTGACCGCCCGGCGATCTGCGCCATTCTTCCGACGGCCAAAGGCCATTCGCACGTGCTTGATCTGGGAGCCAACGTCGATTGCAGCCCCGAGCATCTGTTGCAATTTGGCATCATGGGGGCTTCGCTGGTTGCCGCTATGGAACACAAGGATCGGCCAACGGTCGGCATTCTCAATATTGGCGCGGAAGCTATCAAAGGAAACGACGTCGTTAAGCGAGCGGCCGAGTTGCTCAGGGAGTCCGGCCTGAATTTTGTGGGAAATGTTGAGGGGGATGGTATCTACAAGGGTGAGGCTGAAGTTATTGTTTGCGATGGCTTCGTTGGCAACGTCGCCCTCAAGGCCTCGGAAGGTCTGGCACAGATGCTGGCTACTTTTCTGAAGCGGGAGTTCAACCGCAGTCTGCTCACCAAACTTGTCGCCTTGATTGCCTTGCCCGTCTTGAATAACTTCAAGAAGCATGTCGATCACAGGCGATACAATGGCGCCACTCTGCTTGGCCTGAAGGGGATAGTCGTCAAGAGCCACGGATCTGCCGACGTTTTTTCCTTTGCCAACGCAATTGAGCGTGCGGCAGAAGAAGCAAGAACCGGGGTGCTGTCACGCATCACCGAACGTGTCGCATTGCAACAACCATTGCAGGAGATTGCATAGCATGTTTGCCCGCATCACAGGAGTTGGCAGTTATCTTCCCGGACAGCCAGTCAGCAACACCGATCTTCTCAATCGGGGGGTCGAAACAGATGACGAATGGATCTTCAGCCGTACGGGCATCAGGACACGCCACCTCGCTGACTCGAGTTGCACATCAAGTGATCTAGCGCTCGAAGCCGGCCGTCGCGCGCTTGCCGCAGCGGGAACGGATGCCGGGCAGCTCGACTTGATAATCCTTGCGACCTCGACTCCTGACTTCATCTTCCCAAGCACGGCCTGCCTGTTGCAGGCAAAACTGGGAAATCAGGGTGCCATGGCTTTCGATGTCCAGGCGGTGTGCAGTGGATTTGCCTATGCCCTGACTGTTGCCGAGAAGTTCATTCGTTCGGGTAGCCACAAGAAGGCTTTGGTTGTTGGCGCCGAAGTTTTTTCACGGATCCTTGACTGGGAAGATCGCACCACATGCGTGCTATTTGGGGATGGCGCGGGAGCGGTTGTTCTGGAAGCGTCTGAAGCCCCCGGTATTCTGGCTACTGCGGCCCACGCCGATGGTTCGCACCATGGCATCCTGTCGGTACCCGGCAGTGTGTGCGGTGGAAAGGTGATTGGCGACCCCTTTCTACGGATGGATGGGCAGGCTGTATTCAAGTTTGCCGTCCGTGTGCTGACCGATGTGGCGAAGGAATGTTGCGAAGGCGCCGGCATTTCTCCATCTGAAGTCGACTGGGTGATCCCACACCAGGCCAATATCCGGATCATTGAATCGACTGCCAGGAAACTGGGGCTTGGCATGGAAAAATTTATTGTGACGGTTGACCAACATGGAAATACCTCCGCCGCTTCCATTCCGCTGGCACTGGATGTGGCGGTTCGAGATGGGCGCATTCAGCGCGGTCATAAAGTCATGCTCGAAGGCGTAGGCGGCGGCTTTACCTGGGGCGCGGTTTTGCTTGAGTTCTAAGAGGATTATCTATGGCATTCGCTTTCGTTTTTCCTGGTCAGGGATCGCAATCGGTTGGCATGATGGCCGCCTACGGCGATGCTGCGGTGGTCCGCGCAACGTTTGATGAGGCATCGGCAACCCTCGGACAGGATCTCTGGGAGTTGTTATCGCAGGGACCGGCCGAAGCGCTGGCGCAAACGGTCAACACCCAGCCCGTGATGTTGACGGCCGGCATAGCGACCTATCGTTTATGGCTCGACAAAGGCGGCAGGCTTCCGGCGGTCGTGGCTGGGCATAGCCTCGGCGAGTACTCGGCGCTGGTTGCCGCAGGGGTCATCGATTTCAGGGATGCGGTGCCGCTTGTCCGTCTGCGTGCAGCCGCGATGCAGGAGGCTGTGCCCGTCGGAACGGGAGCCATGGCTGCAATCATGAACCTTGACGACGACAGGATTCAAGAAGCCTGCGCTGAAGCCGCTGACGAAGTGGGCAACGGCGAGGTTGTTGAAAGGGTCAATTTCAATGCACCCGGCCAAACCGTCATTGCCGGTAGCAAAGCCGCTGTTGAACGGGCCTGTGAAGGATGCAAGGCTCGAGGAGCCAAGCGCGCCTTGCTCTTGCCCGTTTCTGCGCCCTTCCATTCCTCGCTGATTAGGCCGGCTGCGGTCAAGTTGGGCGCTCGTCTGGCAGAACTGAATTTCGCTGAACCGAAGATTCAGGTGGTCAACAATGTTGACGTCGCCATCGAATCAGACCCTGCAAGGATAAAGGACGCGCTGATTCGGCAGGCTTTCTCTCCCGTGCGATGGGTTGAAACGATACAGAAAATCGCATCGATAGGCATCACGACCGTGGCCGAATGCGGCCCTGGCAAGGTATTGGCGGGCCTCACGAAACGATGCTCTGGCGGTCTGAACGGCCTTGCGCTGGCTGATCTGGCGGCGATCGAAGCAGCCATTCCGTCAATGGAGTGAAAGGAAAAATGCTTAACGGACAAGTCGCGCTCGTCACTGGCGCTTCGCGCGGTATCGGTCAAGCTATCGCACTTGAACTGGGAAAACTGGGTGCAACCGTTATTGGCACGGCCACCAGCAATGAGGGAGCTGCCAGCATCTCGGAATACCTCGCTACGGCAAGCATCGCGGGGGAGGGCGCTGCCCTGGAAGTGTGTGACCAGGCACAGATTGATGCTCTGGTGACACGCATCGAAAAAACTTATGGCGCAACAACGATTCTGGTCAACAATGCCGGGATTACACGGGACAATCTCTCGATGCGCATGAAAGACGATGAGTGGGATGCGGTACTCGACACCAACCTGAAGGCCGTTTTCCGTTTGTCCAAAGCCGTCATGCGCGGCATGATGAAAGTACGTCAGGGGCGAATCATCAATATCACTTCGATCGTCGGTCATTCAGGCAATCCCGGGCAAGCCAACTATTGTGCTGCCAAGGCCGGGGTCGCCGGCATGACACGTTCCCTTGCGCGAGAATTGGGGAGTCGCAACATCACGGTTAATTGCGTCGCACCTGGCCTCATCGATACCGACATGACCAAGAGCCTGGATGAGGAGCATCGGAAGGCGCTCGTTGCCAACATTCCGCTCGGACGTCTTGGCTTGCCCGAGGACGTTGCAGCTTCTGTCGGTTTTTTGGCCTCACCTGGCGCCGCATACGTCACTGGAACGACGATTCATGTCAATGGTGGCATGTATCTGGATTAGTACTTGAGTGGGCGGCAAGTCACAGGGCAGCTTTGCCTGCTCATTTGGTAAGACTTGGTCATTTTTGGTAGAATAGCCCGGTTTTGTTTCATAAATGAACTTTCGAAGGAGCACTTAGATGGAAAATATCGAACAGCGCGTCAGAAAAATAGTCGCAGAACAACTCGGCGTCAATGAAGCGGATATCAAGAATGAATCTTCTTTTGTTGACGACCTCGGCGCAGACTCGTTGGATACAGTAGAACTCGTGATGGCTCTCGAAGAAGAGTTCGAGTGCGAGATTCCGGATGACGAAGCCGAGAAGATCACCAATGTTCAGCAAGCCATTGATTACATCTTGAGCCACAAGAAATAAGCCTTCAGCGAAACACAACTGCGGGGCTGTAGTTGGAACTACCCTGCAGGATTTTTCCCCGAACCCTCTTATCTCCATTTAGCGTTTCTTCCTGTTTTCCCCCGGAGAAAAATTTGACACGTCGCAGAGTCGTCATCACCGGCCTTGGAGTGGTTTCTCCGGTTGGTAATACAGTTGAACAAGCCTGGAAGAACGTTCTTGCTGGGCGCTCCGGAATAGACCGGATCACCCGTTTTGATGCTTCTTCATTCCCCGTGCAGATTGCCGGCGAAGTCAGGGATTTCGATATCACGCAATACCTTCCCGCCAAAGATGCACGCCGTATGGATTTATTCATCCATTTTGGTATGGCGGCGGGTATTCAGGCGATCAAGGATGCTGGACTTGAGGCTCACCCGGACAACGCCGAGCGTATCGGTGTTTCCATCGGTTCCGGCATCGGCGGATTACCGATGATAGAGAGTACTCGCGATGAATTCGTTGCTTCCGGAGTACGGAAGATTTCCCCGTTCTTTGTCCCCGGTTCAATCATCAACATGATCTCGGGCAATCTGTCGATCATGTATGGCTACAAGGGGCCGAACATCGCCTTGGTCAGCGCTTGTTCGACGGGAACACACAGCATCGGCGATGCGGGACGTCTCATCGAATACGGTGACGCCGATGTCATGATTGCCGGTGGTGCCGAGTGCACCGTTTCCCCCCTCGGGCTTGGTGGATTTTGCGCCGCTCGTGCCCTATCCACGCGCAACGATGACCCGACTACTGCCAGCCGTCCGTGGGACAAAGATCGCGACGGTTTTGTGTTGGCCGAGGGTGCCGGCGTGATGGTGCTAGAGGAGTATGAACACGCCAAAGCGCGTGGCGCCAGAATATATGGCGAATTGGCCGGCTTTGGCATGAGCGCGGATGCCCATCACATGACGGCGCCTTGTGAAGACGGCGAGGGCGCCGCGCGTTGCATGACCAACGCGCTGAGAAATTCCCAACTGAATCTGCAGGATGTGCAGTACCTAAATGCACATGGCACCTCAACGCCTCTTGGCGATACAGCTGAAACGGTAGCGGTAAAGCGCGCCTTTGGCCAACATGCAAAGAACCTGGTGATCAATTCGACAAAGTCGATGACCGGCCACCTGCTTGGTGCAGCCGGCGGCATTGAAGCTGTATTCTCGGTGCTGGCAATTCACGAGCAAGTATCCCCGCCGACCATCAATATCTTTGATCAGGATGAATTGTGTGATCTTGATTATTGCGCAAATGAGGCGCGCAACATGAAGATCGACGTTGCCATTTCTAACTCATTCGGCTTTGGAGGTACGAACGCAACCGCTGTCTTCAAACGGGTCTAGCCGATTCCGTTCAAGCCGTGCAGCTCCCCGTTTTCATTGAACTGCACCGCTCGCAACGTCTTTCACTTCTGCTCCTTCTGTTTCACACGATAGCTGCCGGTTGCGTAATCGCATTGCCGTGGCCGTTACTTTTGCGTTCACTGCTGATCGTGGTCATTGGCTTATCGCTATGGCACGCTCTGCGTCCGCCCAGAATCGTCGGTTTGCACCTTACAGGAAGAAACGCGCTGGAATGCGCGCTGGTCGACGGTAATCGTGTCGGAGTGACTGCGCTGCCGGACAGCACGGTGTTTCTCCGATTGATCGTAATGCGGCTGCGCATTGGCGAAGAAAAGCGGGTCTGCAACCTTGCGTTGCTTCCCGACCATATGTCTTCCGATCAATTCAGGATGCTTCGCCTGTGGTTACGCTGGCACGCAGTTCCCGTTGTCGATACCAAATGAAATCGCGCTCTTGTAATCAGTAGGAGGCGTCTGCCTCTTGGCATTTGACGGCCCATCATTTGGTGGTTTCCGCGCTTCTCGTCTCATCCAGATTCTGTTTCGCTTCAGAGTATGGGGCGCGCCGGGACGATCTCTTGATTCGTGTATTCTTCGCTTTCTGGAGCGTTTCCGGGTAGTCGCGGCTGAAGTGAAGTCCGCGACTTTCACGGCGTAGCAACGCACACCGAACGATCAAGTCCGCCGTCACAACAAGATTGCGCAGTTCAATCAGATCGTGGCTGACCCGGAAATTCGCATAATACTCGTCAATTTCCCGTGCCAGGAGGTGAATGCGATTCTGAGCGCGCTCCAGACGCTTGGTAGTGCGGACAATACCCACGTAATCCCACATGAAGCGACGCAGCTCATCCCAATTGTGTGAGATGACAATCTCCTCGTCGGGATCAACGACGCGACTGGCATCCCATTCAGGGATATCCGGAAGGTCGATTCTGGGTTGTTCGAGAATATTCTTGACAGCTGCCTCTGCAAAAACCAGGCATTCCAGCAGCGAGTTGCTAGCCAGCCGGTTGGCACCGTGAAAACCAGTGCAGGACGCCTCACCAGCTGCGTATAGCCCCGGAATGTTTGTGCGGGAACGAAGATCGGTGACAATGCCGCCACAGGTGTAATGGGCAGCGGGAACTACCGGGATCGGCTCACGGGAAATGTCTATACCCAGTTCAAGGCAGCGCGTCATGATGTTCGGGAAATGCTCGGCAAGAAAGCTGACAGGCTTGTGAGAAATATCGAGATAGACGCAATCGAGGCCAAGCTTTTTCATTTCAAAGTCGATTGCCCTGGCAACGACATCGCGCGGCGCCAGTTCGGCACGCGAATCATGTTGCGGCATGAAGCGAGTGCCGTCGGGCAAAAGCAGGAGTCCACCTTCACCCCGTACTGCTTCAGAAATCAGGAAAGACTTGGCCTGAGGATGGTAAAGGCAGGTTGGATGAAACTGGATGAACTCCATATTAGCTACCGCACATCCAGCGCGCCATGCCATCGCAATACCGTCTCCGGTGGAGGTATCCGGGTTCGTCGTATAGAGATAAACCTTTCCAGCGCCACCCGTCGCAATCAGTGTATGTAGTGCGCCGATAGTCAACACTTCACCGCTGTCACTGTCGAGTGCATAGGCGCCATAGCACCGCTTGTCGGCATGCCCCAGCTTCTCCCCGGTGATAAGGTCGATGGCAATGTGGCGTTCAAGAACAGTGATGTTCGGATGTTCCCGAATCTTGCGTATCAGGGTCGACTGTACCGACAGGCCCGTTGCATCTGCGACGTGGATGACACGACGTGCGCCATGTCCGCCCTCGCGGTTCAAATGGAAACCCGCTTCGTCCCGCGAAAAAGGAACGCCTTGTTCGACAAGCCAGTCAATTACTCGGCGGCCGTTTTCGATAACGAAACGTGTGGTTTCCTGATCGTTGAGAAAAGCACCCGCAGTCATTGTGTCGCGAATGTGCGCCTCTACCGAATCCTGACTGTCCAGAACTGCAGCAATACCCCCTTGCGCCCAACTGGAGGCGCTGTCCACAAGAGCACGTTTGCTGATCAGGCCGACCTTGCAGGTTTGTGCAAGACGAAGCGCCGCTGAAAGTCCAGCCAGGCCGCTACCAATAACGAGAATGTCAAAGCGAAGCACCACGACAAAGCACTTGAAGAATGGGAGCTCACTATAACACGCACACGTCAAGCCCTTCACCCTGTTGCGAGATAGGCCAGGGTCGGAGCATGAAAAACCGTTCACGATCATGGAGTTATGACAAGGGCTTGTAAACTT
>NZ_FLQY01000364.1 GCF_900089945.1 Candidatus Propionivibrio aalborgensis
TTGACTGATGCCATTGTTTTCACCTATTAAAAGTCATGCGTTTGTAAATCTTGTTTGCTCTTGAGCCTTTGCCTTTCAGTGCGGCCTGTTAATCATGTGCGCGTGACAGAGGATCGCAATAGGGTACGGTAGCGGCGGCTTCTCGCCGTAGTGCTTTTCGTACCAAGCGCCGTGCATGTGCGACAGGAACAGCTTGACGGCGTATCGCCTGGATCGTGCGTCGATCTGGCCGGGAGGAAGCTTGCCATCGACAAGGCTTTTGTATGCCTCGGTCGTCTTGCCTATCTTCTTGATAATTTCGGCGGAAATTTCCTTGTTGTCTCCGCGCTCGTTACGTTCAATCTCGAAGGCTTTGCGCTGGCGATAGATAGCGCCGTAATAGCAATCCTCACGGCCGGCGAACTTCATAAACGACTGCCCGGCTTTCCAGCACAATGTTTTAAGCGTGGCATTCCACGGGCGGCGCTGACCCTTCTCCCATTTCTGCGTCGGATCAAGCCCGGCAAATCGCCAGATATGCCCGACTGTAGGCGCTTTCTCAATGTCGATGTGCGCAAGCAGTCCAGCAGATATTACCGGGCCGATACCGACGACTTCACGCATCCATGAACCCATGTAGTGCGCCTCGGTGTATTTATCCAGAGCGCGCTTGACCTGATGTTCAAGCATTTGCGACTGGTCGGCCAGCCAGTTGATGATCTTGTTGTCGCTGACAGAGTGTGCTTCGTCTGCATTCTGCTCGACTGCGCGGGCCTGGTTATGAGCGCGCTTCCTGTCCTCTTGCATCATGTAATAGGCGTCGACTAGATAGCGCGCTTCGTCATCCGACAAAGTAGCGGCATCGCTGACAATATTCCTGCTCATTCTTTCAAGCGTTTGCGGTTGCATTTTATAACTCCTGGTGGTTAGCGTTCATACTATATGGTTCTCTCTCGTTTTGTGACTCGTTCCGACCAATTGGTTCTCTCGTTTCATGTGACTCGTTCTACCAGTGTGGTTCTCTCGTTACTTCTGACTCGTTCGCGTTGCATGGTTCTATCTTTCAGCTTGACTCGTTCTACCAGTGTGGTTCTCTCGTTATTTCTGACTCGTTCCACGAATATGGTTCTATCGGGGGCTTTGACTCGTTCGACGTTTGAAACCACTATTTGATTTGTAGTGACTGTGACCGCGCAAGGTGGCACCCTTCGACTTCTATTCCTGATTGAATTGCCTTCTTGATTAGAACTTTGTCAGGCTCGTATTTTGCGGGGATCATCCGCATAAAACCTTCCGGTATCTGACTGTCTGCGTCGACAACTACTGACTCTTGGTTGTTGCGAACGGACAGGACGAACCACGGCGATTCGATCTTGGTCTTCCCGGTTGAAATCATGGCATTCAGCAAATAATCCTTCATGCGCTTTATTTTTGAATCCCTCGTTGCGCGCCGTTTTGCAATTGATTCTTCCGCCGCCTTCATGGCTTCCGATTCCGCTTCCATGTTGCGGATAAAGAACCCGACATTGGTGCACTTTTGAACCAGGTCGCCAGACATGCCTTCTAGCGTGTCGGCAATTGTCTGTTCGTCGAAGTCGGAATCGTTCAGTTTTTCCGCAATTTCACGGTATTCTGCTGCGATGTCGTAAAGTGAGTTCATGATGATTTCCTTTTCGCTTCAAGCGCTTTGATTGCCGATGGGTATTGCAGCAGCGGCATGTCTTCAATCGCGTTCAGCTTGCAATACTTCAAAAAGGCGTCTTTGTCCGCCTTTACCTCGTCAATAAGCGCGGTGATGTTGGCAATGTGCGCAGCGGTTATCATGTCTGGCCCTTTGTCGTCATCGCTTACGTGCAACTCCCCTTTGTGCCACAGGTCCAAAGCGGCGCCAAAGCGCATGGCGGCGTTTCTGAGCGCGTCTCCTATTCGCTCCTTCATCGCGTTGCCTCCTGTCTTATCAGGGGCGTCTCCGTAACCAAGGCGTGTAACTCCGCATACAGTCAAGCGAATCCATATCCCGCCGTCTTTGTCGATAATCGGCGTGCCGTCTTGATTTGCTGCAGCAAACTCCCAATTCCACGCTGAGTCGGCTTCAAGCAGGCGGTCGGTCAGCGCCGCGTGTCCGACGTAATCTAAGTGGACGACATCGGGGTGGTGCCACTGTCCGCACTCTTTGCAGCGAATACCAGCCTTGAAGTTCGCCTTGACTTCTTCCGTTTGCCTCTTTGTTGGCTTCGGAAGTCGGCTTATCTGGTGCGCCGGGAATGGGACGCGAAGCAATGCAAGCCCGGTTGGTGTTACTTTTTCGCTCATGCCGTCCTCCTACGTTAAAGTTCAACAATTTTTGGCTCTGGATAAAACTCGTTAATCTTTATCCCCGCGTGATGCGCCAGCAGCGCAAGCTCTTCACAATCAAGAACGTCAACCAGCTTGCACAGAATGTCGCAGAGTTTTTCGTGCTGTTCGGCGTTAGTCATATCAACCACCTACCAGTAAGTAGGCCAGCACCACGACAGCGATCACGTAACCGACTGCAATATCATCGTTATCCCCAAGCCGGTCGTCGTTGCTCAGGCTGGCCGCAGCCGGAACGCTGAACCCTTCGCGGCGCAATTGAATGTAGCGGATGAATCTCATGATTTAACCTCCGAAAAGTGCAGCATTGTTTTGTCGATGCCAAAAGCGGACTTGATCGCTGTTGATGCGTTCTTTCTCATTGCCGCCTCCTGTTCCTGGTGGATGATGCACTCTTCAAGCGGAATCGGGCTAGAGTGTTCATCCATGTCAAGCGCCTTGTTGTAATCGATGCATCGTGGCCTAACGTAGCTGTTATTCCACCAGTAGCAACTCGCGCAGGTTTTCATTTGGCTAACCTCCACCGGGTCTTGTTGCCAACCCCTATACGCTCGACCGTTCCGGCCTTCTCCATTGTGTACATATGCTTAAAAAGCTTGCAACGGTTGCTCCCTACCATATCGGCCAGCGCGCTAATAGAAACCGCCGTTGCTGTTGGTCCGTTCAGCGCCTCAAGTATCGAAGCGCGGATCTCGACTCTGGCCTGTTCGCGTCGGTTGAGGTAGTCCTGCAACTTCGTTGACGCTACAACGGGCTTTGGCTTTGCCCTGGACTTCCTGATCCTTCCCTTGCTCCGCTCTTTCCCTGCGTCCGAACAGCTTTTGCAGGATTTGCCTATGTCTCCGTTCTGCTTGATCGCCATTCCTTCTTCTGCGAAGGCGCCACCGCACACGTTGCAGATGCGCAGGCCGTCATCTGGCTGCTTGCCGTCCATGTCATGCGGCCTAACATAGTCGGCGCCAGAAGGCGGCAACGGATGCGGGGCAGGGTAGAGGATGGCTTCAATGTTCATTATGCGAATGCTCAAAAATGGGTTAGTACAGGCTTCTTAGATACCAATCTCACGCCACTTGTTTGGTGCGCGCTTAAAATCGTTCCGGGCACTCCCCCCGGCGGCGCTGAGCGCTTGAGCGTCTATTCCGCTAGTCAGGTCGCCTTCCACGTGATAACTCGAAGTCTTCTCACCGTGCGCTCCGTGTCTCTCCACTCGTCGCGGGGCTTTCGTTCTCCCGTCACGCTGGCCGATTTACCACGCCAGTCCGGTTTGCTCGGTCGTTGAGTGCGAGGCCGACCGCATGTGCCTCTTGCTGCTAGGTGTTGCCCGGTTCGCATGGGATCGCCAGCCCCATTTGCGTTACTTTTTCCGAAAGACTCGCCAAAGTCTTTCGCGGCCCCTTGGCAGGGTTAGTACCGAAGTACTTGAAAGGAGGCCCCGCCAAGCGCACGAACCGTCTGATGCTATGAGCCAAAACCAACTGCAACTTCACTTGCCCTGCTACACCCGCCTCAAATCACTCTCGCTTAGCCCCCTATCCTCGGTGAGTGGTGGGCCACGACTGGCGGCGCTGTTCTGCCGTTACTCGCTTGCTCTGTGATTCGTGTTTCGTGATGCGTTAAGTAGAATTATAAGGATGCATATATCAAAGTCAATACGAAAATGGAATTTTGTATGATTATTTTTCTACAGTCGAAAATGCGGGTAGTGTCTCAGTTTGAAACCGTCCGGGCCTAACAAAACACACTGGGCTATCTAAAGCCATGGTTAACTCGTTGTTAACAAAAGGCTTTATTGCGTCCAATTCTAAAAATACACGAAAATTTAACCCATGGGTACTAGCTTGTCCGCCAAACCCAATAGCAGTTTGCATTCCACGTCCAGAGAGGACTCTTGCCCCGTCTTCAAGAACGTAACACTCAACAAACACTTCACCAATTTTAGTGTTTTCTGAATCTGCTTGACTTGATTATCACTATGCGTATAATTAACGCCAACATGAATAAAACAACTGCACGCGAACTTCTGCAATCACTGGTAGACCTAGATTTGACTCAAAAGCAAATAGAGGCGGGAGCGGGGATAAACCAACCATCGATAAGCCGAATCCTTAATGGATCGCAGGCCGACGTGTCGTATGCGGCTGGAAAACGGCTTGAGGCGTTTGTTGCGCAAATGACAAGCATAGACAAACAGGCCGCGTAAATGCTCAAAGGCGAGAACAAAGACAACGCAGCGACGGTGGAGTAATGGCTGCGCTCCCATACATGCAACTTTATGTTGCCGACTACCTTGCAGATACAGCGCATTTGAACGCCGCACAGCACGGCGCATACCTGTTGCTCATTTTTAATTATTGGCAGCGCGGTAAGCCGCTGAACAATTCCAACGAACGTTTAACAAACGTTGCACGCATGACCAAGGAAGAGTGGGCAGACGCTAAACCAATCCTTAGCGAGTTCTTTGAAATAGTTGGAGACGAGTGGATTCATTGGCGAATTGAGCGTGATTTACTTGCTGTAAATTCAAAATCTGGAAAGGCCAGCGAGGCAGGAAAGGCTTCAGCAGCAAGGCGTGCAGAGATAAAGGCACAAAAGGAACTAACGAACGTTGAACGAACGTTGAACCATACAGATACAGATACAGATACAGATACAGAGTTAACTACAAAGACTAAGCGCGCTCCGCGCTTCGATCCCCAAAAGTATCTTGTCGAATTGGGGGTTTCTCCCGATCTGGCTACCGACTGGATTGAACACCGAAAATCCGTCAAAGCAAAACCATCAAAAACCGCAATCGATGGCATATCGAAAGAGGCAGAGAAAGCGCAAATGTCGCTCTCTGACGCGCTTCGTGAAAGCTGTTCGCGGGGCTGGCGCGGATTCAAAGCCGAGTGGATGGAGAACAAAACGCAGAACGCAAGGGCTTCTCCTTCCGGCCAAAGCTGGCATGACCGGCAAGCCGAAACTATTGCAATCTTGACAGGTAGGAACAAGCCGAATGAATCAGAACGTGACATTACCGGAGAGGCAAGGCGTGTCGCATAACGCGCTTCCTGATAGTTGGATTGATCGGATATTCATGCAGATGTCCGTGCTGTACGGCTCAAAGCTCAGCGGCCTGTGGTCAGGATCGAACCTTGAAGACGTAAAGCGCGGATGGGCTGAAAAACTTGGCGGCTTCCGCGAAATGCCCGGAGCGATCAAAGAGGCGCTAGACGCTTTGGATAGCAAGCCCTACCCACCTACCTTGCCGGAGTTCATCGCGCTGTGCAGGGAAGCCGCGAGACGGCACCAATGGCATGTCAAAGCGATTGATTACAAGCCGACAGCCGAAGAGCAGGAAAGGGCGAACGAAACCATCCAGAAGGTGGCGAAAAACATTTCCACGGCAGACAGCCGCGATCATCTGGCCTGGGCGAAGAATCCAAAGTCGCAAATCGCACTTGATGCGGTTGTCTCCGCAGCAAAAGCCGATGTACGCCTGCGCGAAATCCTTGCCGAGTTGGTCGCTAGCGGCAAGTGTTCTGATTCTTACAAACTGAGGACGGCATGACTAACGCAGAAATCAGCCCGACGCGCAAAGCGGGTTGAGAACAAGCGCCGCCTCATTAGGTCGCGGCTGGATTGACGGGTTATGGGTCTGGAAACTACGGAGAAAAACATGCAGATTGAAAAGGAACTACAGAACATTCAGGACAACCTGCGGCGGATACATGCAGCCTACGATGACAAGGGCGAGGACTTGAGCGCATGGCCGTTGAAGGCTACAGACACCATTGATCGGCTAGGAATTGCGCTGCGCATCAAGACGGAAGAACACCAGTGCTGCACAGAGGATTTGATGGCGCTGCGCAATAACGAGCAAGATGGCTGGAAAGAAGCCGCGATCGCGTGGGAGGTGTGCTCCTCGATCCACAACGAGTGGGCGAAAGGGAAAGATGCGCTGTACTCGACGCGGCATGAGGACTTTGTAAAGCACGCTGACGATGCACGGAAGAAACTGACACATAACGCCGCCATGAGCGGTGAGCCGAAGGCGAGTCCGCTCGATGGTACAGTTAGAACTGAGGATTGACATGAGCTACACGCTGACCGAAACCGGCAAGGTGCTGACGGAAACGCAGGAGGGCATAACGATGCCTGCCGATTACAGTTTTGCCACGGTGAATGATTACGTGCATGGGATGGAAGTGCATTTTGAGGACTTGCAGGCGCTGTGCCTCGGCATGGCTGACCACATCGACAAACTGCGGCGCGGAGAGTTTATCTGCCAGCGGTGCGGGTTGCGGAAGGACTCGGAGCGGAGCACGGAGCATGAGTTCTAACGCTGGCGTAACCGGCAGCGGCGAGAAGATTTAACCACGAAGCACGGCGGCATTTCCGCTGTCCGTGTTGACGCAAATGTTAGGGGTGGACATGGAACCGTTTGAAGTTTCGTACACAACGACAGGGCGAAGCGGAAAGAAAGCGCGAAACGTTATTTGCGTTCTATGCCCGACGGTATTGGCGCAACGCCTCGGTATGGCACAGCCGATATTTGTTTCGCTCGGAGACGTGGTTGTAGATTGGAACGCGCCGCAAAGCGAAGGGTATCGGGCCATGTTCGACACCTCTAACGCCTAGCTTAACCGGCGGGCGGGCAGTTTCGCCCGTCCGCGTTGAAGCGCCTGTTGGGCGCAAATGATTGGAGATTTGATGACGCCGAGAGAACCAACTATTGAACTTCATGGCCCAGCTGCAACGCATGACCAGCGCTGCGCTGTCATGTCCGGCGAAAGTGCCGTGCTGGACTTGGATACCGGGGTGTTCCTGCCGTGCTGGAAAGCGCAGGCAGAGGGCTGGCATCTGGTGCAGGCTAGGACGTGGTGGCAAAGGTTGGCACTGCGAGTGCTGACGCCCAACGCCTAGCTAACCGGCGCAGGCGGCCTTATCGCCTGCGTCCGCGTTGAGCGACGTGTTAGGCCTTGGAGACATAGCGATGAAATGCGAACACTGCGGACAGCCAGCAATGCGCGGCTTCTGGATTTGCAAACGATGTTGGGAAATATTTGGAGATGACGAATGACATACCCACTTGGAAAAGACCCGCTAGAAGGAAAGCCCTGTGAGACGTGCTCGGACTATGCGACAAACTGCGCCGTAGGATGCCACAGAGAAGGCGACGGACACGATAGCGATTGCGCGACACACGATGCACCAGCATACCCGAAGGGGGAATGTGATTGTTCAGTGCAGGACGACGCAACGCAATACAACCCTTGGCGCGCGCATATTTACGCCGTCATGGAAGGAGGAAGTTACTTTGGCGCACAGGACTGGAATGATCTATTGGCCTACATGGACGGCGAGCACAAGAAAATCATAAACCTGGACGATCAAGTGAAGCAACTCAGCTCGATGGTAAGGCAGTACGAGACTGCGTTGAGAATAAAAAATGAAGAACACTGCTGCTGCGCAGAAGATTTACTTGAAGCAAGGAAAGACACTGAGCGCCTTGAGTGGTTGATGCACCACGTAAGTGGCGCGGAATTTCGCAGGCTTGGCGTGACCTACGGCGGTAACTGCGGGCGCGACAGAATAGACGCAGCGATGAAAGTCGGCGCTGGCGACACGGCGGCTGACGACGAAGAGCCGGAATGGCAAAACGCCGTACAGGCTGCTTTCGGCGGCATTGTGCAGACGCCACAAGGATGAGGCATAACGCTAAATAGGCGTCATGACGCAATGTTTTGCGTCAAATCGAGTAATTTACTCGGGTATTGTTTGAGATGACCACAAATCAGAAAACAGAAAGGCCGCGAACTGGAAGAAGACATGAGTACAAGCACAAACTTTGCAACTGAGCACGAGATTGAGTTTATCCGCTCGCTCGGAACGAACCACGAATCGAAAATACCAAAGTACAAGCTGCTGCAAAACTACATCACGGCAAGCAGGAAGCGCGTTGATTGGGGAGCTATCAACAAGTGGAAAGCGGTCGGGTTTGCGTGTGAAGAGTTGGACCGTGAAAGGGGCATGGCGTGAATCAAGACCAATCCATAGCCGCCTCAGAAATCCACGCCGAGCGTGTCGGCATCTGCATGGATAGCGGTATCAGCGAAGCGGACGCCGAAGCGCAGGGCCGGAAAGAGCGTGAGCGGTACATACGCAGCCTGGACGTGCGCTACGTGCTGGATATGCCGTTTGGCGAGCGCAGGGGCTATCTGGACCGGATGGAAGTGATGAAGGGCAAGCCGTATGTTGATGTGATCAAGTCCGACATACAAACGGCGTGGCTGAGAAAGAAGAATGCCGGACATTGTTGAAGACCTTGCGCGCTACCTGCAACACCGCTGGAAAGGATGGACAAAAGCTGAGAGCGAAGAGTGCTACAGGTTGTGGAAGAAAGTATACGGGCAAGTGATTGCGGACAAGATTAGGGAAAAAGTGGAGGGTGGGAAATGATTTCAACGGTAACGCCGGGCTGGTTTTGGGTGCTGTATCTGGTGCTGCTGCTGTCTGCGGTGGCTTGTGCGTGGTGGCGGTGGTGAAAGAAAAAGAGAAGCAGCCCCTACCTAACCCCGGTTCGCCGGAGGCAATAAAGCGCGGGTGTAAATGCCCGGTACTTGATAACGGCCACGGCAAGGGCAATCACCTGGACGAGAACGGGAAACCGCTGTTCTGGTATTCGATGGAGTGTGGATTGCATTGGATCAGTCCGTGAAGAAACTCGTTCTAACCGGCAACGTAGCCAAAGAGGCGGCGATTAAGTACGTCAAGGCCGCGCCGTTGGGCTATGTGTTCCAGATAGGAGAGCCAAAGCGCAAGGATATTCAAAACGACAAGTTCCATGCTCAGATCGGAGATATAGCCAAGCATTGTGAGTTTATGGGTGAGAAGTGGGGCATTGAAGACTGGAAACGCCTGCTAGTTGATGCGTTTGCCAAAGCAATGGTCGAGGCCGGAACCCCGCTCAGGCGAGGGGGGCGCGTTGTTCCAAGTCTCGACGGTGGCGGAGTTGTGCAGCTTGGAATACAGACACGCGATTTTCGTGTGAAAGAGGCGGCAGAGTTTATCGAGTATCTATACGCCTGGGGCGCACACAAAGGGGTCGTGTGGAGTGACGAGACAGAACGGAAGGCTACGTGATGCAGAGCAAGAACAAAAAGCCAATGACGCGCTTCGAGCGCGCCCACGTTGAGCAAGTGAAGGCGCTGCCTTGTGCGGTATGTGGAACGGAGAAAGAGGGCAGGGAGGCGCACGAAATGAAGCAAGGGCTTTATTTCATCGTAATTCCGCTTTGCCCGGATTGCCATCGTGGACATCGAAATGGGTGGCATGGGCAGAAAGCAATGTGGAACGTCATGAAGAAAACCGAGGAGCTGTGTCTGCATGAGACGCTGACTAAACTTTACGGTGGAGCGGTATGTTGAAATGCAAAGTTAAAACACCAGAAGATGCGCTGGTATATATGGCCGATTGCACTCTTGCTACGGTTTCCTCAATGGCGAGCAAAAAAAGTCGGTCTGAATATGATTTTGACCGTCAGATTTCTATAGCACAAACAGCAATTGACTGGATTGTTGAAATGGATGTTGTATATACAGGACGCGTGCAACAAGCCATTAGCGCAGGTGGTGCTAGAGAATGGTCGAAGAAGTTTATGCCTGGTCCAAATACAGACAAGCTGTACCGAGCAATGTATGAAGTGTAGACGGTGCAACGGAACGGGGTGGGCGAGCGCGGCGAAAGACGCGGGCATGTCGAGCGTGCCTGATCATCTAAAGCCGATAGGTGTATATCGTTGTTATGGGTGCGACGGAACCGGGAAGATTGGATTTGAAGGCGGAATCGTGTTTAAGAAGTTTGATAACGGGAAGTTGAATGGGGGTGAGAATGGAAGAAAATATTGACCAGTTTTTGGTACATGAGGCGCTTGATAGGTGCCACGTCATACACTGCTTGCTTAGCGACCACTTGGTCAATCATCCGTTTGTTCAACAAGACGAAGAGGTGCTAAGGCTTCTGTGTGCTGCGAGTGATGCTATTTGTGTCGCTTACCAGATGATTGGCAATTGCCACCAAAAATGAGCTGTAAGCAATGGAGGCGAAAAAGATGAGCATAAAAGAGTGCGGCCTGTGTAAGTTTTGGGAAGAGATTGATGAAACAGACGGACTGGATGGAGACTGTCATAGATACCCTCCTAGACAGCTTGGTTTTGGTGTCCCGTACAACGAGCTTAGCAACGGCGACCATTTTGGATTCCCGGTGACTTGTAATAATGATTGGTGCGGTGAATTTGCCAGGCGCTCTAGTGATTTGAAATTGATATGAGCGGAAAACGATCACGCACCAAGGGCGCGGTAGGCCAAACAGCAGTCAAGAACATGCTTCTTGATCGTGACTGGAGGGTAGCGCAACTCACCGCAGGGGTGAAGTCAGAGGACATTCTGGCGATTGACCCAAGCGGAAAGGAATGGTCGGTCGAGGTAAAGAACTGCGCTTCGATTCTACCTGCACATAAAAAGCAGGCAATGGAGCAGGCAGAGAAGCGCGGCAGGCCGTGGATGCTGGTGTCGAAGCTGTCAGGAACAAGTTCGTGGGTTGTGCAACGGCAAGGCGTCTTGCCTGATATTTGGAGGTAGTGATTATGTTGGATAAAAAATTGCTGGAAATGCTGATAGAACGACAGAAACAACACCAAAGAAACCTAGCGAACACAGAGGGTCGGGCAGTGCAAGAAAACGAAGGGTCGGAAATAGCAAATGTCGTGGATGACCTAGCTTCAGATATAGGCGATCTTGGGGTAATGCTGGAAGAGCTGCGCGAACGGCTTGCGCCAATTCGGATTGTTGGCGAAGAGGTTGAAAGACTCGGCTATGCGAGTCCTGGTTATGGCTCCGAACTTGGCGAAAAGCTAGGGCAGCTACTGGCCAAGGAAAAGGCGCTGTGTGCGTTGGTGGATTCGTTGCTGCGCGAGCTGGCGATTTAACGATGAAACCACAATCAACCAAACTTCGAGACATCAAGCGCAGGGCAGCGCGTGCGCTGAAGCCACTTAGCAACACATGCCCGTCGTCTCGGCTGGTGTATTCAATGGCTCTCGGCTTGTCGCGAGGAGAGCAGTTAGAAATTGACTTCGACCCAAGGCTTTGCGCTGGCGCGATGCTGACCGTTCTCGAAGACTTGTGGAAGGCACGGGCAAGGCTTGCAGAGATTGACCGGGAAAACGCCAAAGTATGGTGGCTGGTGCTATGAGCGAAGTGATGACATTGCGCGATAAGTTTGCGGTGGCTGTTCTTCCTGCAATTTATTTAGACAAGGAACTTAAATTTTTGTGCGAAGAGTGTGCGCTAGATGAGGCGTGGTTAATAGTTAGCAACCGGGCCTATCAGATAGCTGACGCAATGCTGATTGCGCGCCAGAAGGGCGCACAGAAATGACAGCAAACGCTCTAATTAACCCGGAGCGCTGGAAAGAGCGGCTTAAACAAGCCAAAACGCGGGCGCGACTAAAGACGATAGCCGATGACGGATTCACGGCGCATGACCTGGGTTCGTATCAAACTCGAATCAAGTGGAAATGCATGATGAATTTGCATATCACCGGCGAGGCAAAGGAAACGTACCTGTCCGAGACAGACTGGCCGTTGTGTAGCGGGAATATGCACTATGTCTGCGCCAGCACCGGGCTGATCTTCAACAAGGAGACAGGTAGAGAAGTCAGGTATTCAACCGTCTTGCTTGACCTGAAGACGGTGGAGAAAACGTATATATCCAAAACCGCGTTTCTGAAGTGGTTGCAAAAGGCAAAAGAGCGGATTGATGAATGGCGCGACTTCTCAATCAGCAAGCCGGGGCCAAAGACCAAAGAGCAAAAAGCGGCCCAGGCAGCGCGTGACGAGGAATTTGAATATGAGTGATTCTGTTTTCGCCAGTCAGGCTAATTTTCTACGGCAGAAGAACAAAGAATTGCGTGAGGACGTTGAGTCTCGCATTGCGCTTTCAGAGCATTTTATGTTTGATGGGTTTCAAGCGGGCGCAGAGGCGGCGAAGAAAGAACTGATTGCAATGCTAAAAATCTGTGACAGGCGGGAGGCAGAGCTTTGTAAGGTTGCTAGTGACTGATACGCCCCTAATCCGCAGGGAAGTAACAGCAGATCGCGGCCCGTTGCACATCAGCACGGACGAGATTTACACAGCGATATGCAATATTAAAGGGGAGAGCTTTACAGTCAGGGAGATAGCGAACGTCATCCAGCGAAAGCGAAGATGCGTTCAGAAGCAGCGCATAGCCAATGCTGTGAAAACAGGCGTGTCGTGGCTCGTAGCGCGTGAGGCGGTCGAAGTGTCCGGGAGTCTTCGCGTCAGATCACGCAAACAGCCAAAACTGTTTTATCTGGTGACAACGTACAAGCTTACCCGGCATCCAGTAGTCGCGGATTTTACTCTGCTTTATAAAGCGCTAGGCTTGAATCCGTCACACGGAATCGCTATCAAAGAGGCGGGAAGGTGATATTGTGTTTCACATCAGAATAGGAAAGTGCGCGAGAGCGTTTCACCAACAACCTAAAACAATTGCGGCGCGCATATCAATGTATCTCAGAGGATGGAGAGACTTCGGGCTTGGCGGTTGGTGGAGCAAGCCAAGCCGGAATCAGAGCAACGTCGACTTAACCGGATAGCAGCGGCTTTATCGCAATCCGTATCCCTTCGCTGACATTACCACCACCTAGCTTGTCAGCCGCTCTAGTGTATATATCCAATCTTTTTGTGCTCAGGCGAAAAGACCCGCTTTTAAGCGGAAGTTGAAATGCTGGCTTTATGCGTAAACTCTATCCATGTTCAAAAGTGGATAGATTGGTAAAACGTGTCAGGTCCGAGAAAAGATTTAGATTGGGAGGCGATAGAGCGCGATTATTGCTCAGGGCAGTTCACTGACCGGCAGATCGCCGCGCGCAACGGAACCACGCACGCCACGGTTGGCAACAGAGCCAAGGCCGAAAAGTGGACGAAGGATTTAAGCGCGAAAATTCATGCGTCGGCAAGAGCGAAACTATCCAAGTCGCTCCTGACCAAAGAACTATCCAAAAACAAGAAAGAAGCTGACCGGGAACTGGTCGAGGTTAGCTCAAATGCGGTCACTGAGCTAATCCTTTCGCACCGCAAAGACATACGCCGTAGCCGGGAGCTATCAAAGCTGATGCTGGCGGAAATGGAGGCGCAGTGCGAGAACCCGGCAGATTTTCAGAAGCTGGGCGAACTTCTCAAGGGCGACAACACGGCTGAAATCAACAAGCTATTCCAGCGCGTTATCAGCCTGCCAGGCCGTATAGACGGCGCGAAGAAGCTGGCCGAGACGCTGAAACTGTTGGTCAGCATGGAGCGCGAGGCGTTTAACGTCGATGACGAACAGCCGGCGAACACCGACTTATCCTCTGAATCAGTAGCAGAACTACGGCGCTTGAAAGCAGCCCTTGAACGCGATTGACAAGCGCACCCGCGAAGAATTGCTGGCGGCGATCAATCAAGAGATCGCGGTTCGCAAGCTGGAGGACTATCGCCCCTACACGAAGCAGAAAATCTTTCATGCAGCGGGCTTGGCTCACAGCGAACGCCTGTTGAGAGCCGGCAATCAGCTTGGCAAGAGTATCGCCGGTGGCGCGGAGTGGGCGATGCACGCCACGGGGCAATATCCTGAGTGGTGGGAAGGCGCGACATTCAACAAAGCGCCGTTGCTATGGGCGGGATCAGTGACCGGCGAATCGACGCGAGACAACCCGCAACGCATCTTGGTGGGTCCGCCAGCGGTTGAGAAAGCCTGGGGAACTGGCTTCATTCCGAAGAGCGCGATTATTGGCCGTGACCGGGCAATGGGTGTTGCGAATCTGCTGGATAACGTCCAGGTGAGACACGGCGGCGGCGGTGATGTGCAGGCCGGAACGTCCGTTATTGCCTTCAAAGCCTATGAAAAGGGCCGCGAGAAATGGCAGGGGCCGACTGTTGACGGTGTGTGGTTCGACGAAGAGCCGCCGATTGATATTTACACCGAAGGATTGACGCGGACAAACAACGGCCAGCGCGGCCAGTTTGCGATTATCACCTTCACGCCGCTTCTTGGCATGTCGTCCGTGGTCATGTTGTTTGAATCCCCGGAGACGACACGCCAATGAGCCGCGCAATCATATCGATGACGATTGACGACGCCGAGCATTACACGCCGGAGCAGCGGGCGGCGATCATTGCATCCTACCCGGAGCATGAGCGAGACGCACGCGCCAAAGGCATTCCGACGCTAGGCAGTGGCCGAATCTTCCCGATTGACGAGGATTCGATAAAGGTTGATCCGTTCAAAATCCCCGCGCATTGGCCGCGCATTAACGGTATCGACTTTGGCTGGGATCACCCGTCAGCCGGTGTGCAATGCGCCTGGGACCGTGATTCGGACGTGTTCTACATCATCAAGGCGCATCGGGCCAGCCAGCAAACGCCGGTTCTTTTCGCCCCAGCGGTAAAAGCCTGGGGGTCGTGGGTGCCTACTGCCTGGCCGCATGACGGACTCCAAACAGACAAAGGCTCAGGGCTACAGCTCGCGCTCCAGTACGCCGAGGCTGGGTTAAAGATGCTGAAAGACAAGGCGACTCATGCGCCAAAGGCTGGACAGCCGGAAGGCTCAGGCGGGAATGGCGTTGAGGCGGGTCTGATGGAAATGCTTGACCGCATGCAAACAGGCCGCTTCAAGGTGTTTTCAAACCTGGATGACTGGTTTCAGGAGTTTCGGCTGTATCACCGCAAAGATGGTCGGGTAGTCAAGGAGTTTGACGACCTCATTTCCGCGACTCGGTACGCGCTGATGATGAAGCGCAAGGCCGTTGTGCAAACGATAACCACACAGCAGGTTGTGCCGCAGTGGCGACCGCTTGACCCGGAGATTGGCTACTGATGGACGCGATGACAGACGACGTAATGGATGAGACGCTGAACCCGTTTGGCGAAACCGATCTGCAAGGGCCAAGGCGTGACGCTTTCCTGTTGTCGCTGCTTTCAAAGCGCAAGGAGGCTATCTCAGGACGCAAGGCCAGCGGCATCGAAGACGACTGGATTGATGACGAAGACCACTATCAGGGTGTTGACGCGGCGAATCGTCAATACGCCACGTCTGGAAACATGGCGATGGCTAAGCGCTGGGCAACGGGTTACTCCGAAGATAAACCAACGTCTACGCGCTCTGTGATTTTCCTGAACATTACCCGTCCATACGTTGATGCTGCCAGCGCACGAGTGGCCGATATGCTGCTTCCGACCGATGACCGAGCCTGGGAGATTAAGCCAACGCCGATCCCGACGCTGTCGCCGCTCAATATGGCGCAGCTTGGCCCTGATTTTAAGCAAGCGGTAGAGGAGACGATTGAGATAGCGACAGCCGCTGCAAAAAAAATGCAGGACGAGATTGACGATTGTTTGAACGAGTCAAATTGGCACGGCGAAGTAAGGCACGTTATTGAGGACTCGGCGCGCATCGGCTCCGGCGTGCTGAAAGGCCCGTACCCGGTTCGCAAGACGGGCCGCGTCTATAAGCAGTCAAACGGTGTGTCAGAAATGGTACAGGTCAGCGAAATCAAACCAGGCACTAAACGCATTGACGCATGGAACCTGTTTCCCGACCCGGCCTGTGGCGAGTCAATACACAATGGCAGTTACGTTTTCGAGCGTGAGTATGTTTCCTCGCGGCAACTGCGAGACATGGCGAAAATGCCGGGCTATGACGCGCAAGAGATTCTATCGGCAATCAAGAAGGGTCCGGGAACAAGCAGCGCAACCGGCAATGGCGCACTGAAGAATGAAGACCAGTTCGATATGTGGATATTCTACGGACTGTGTGACTCCGATGATTTGCAAACTGTTGGTGTCGAGGTCGAGGACGAAACGCCCAAAGCCTACGCAATGGCCGTGATCCTCAACGACCGCATTATCAAGTGCGCCTTGAACGTGCTCGATACCGGCGAATTCCCGTATGACGTGCTGGCATGGCAAAGACGCCCAGGCATGCCATGGGGCGCGGGCGTGTCGCATCAAATCAGGACGCCGCAGCGGATGCTAGTCGGCGCGTCAAGGCAGATGATGGATAACTCCGGCATGACGACGGCGCCGCAGGTCGTCATCGGCAACGGCATTACTCCGGCTGATGGACAATGGAGCTTGCGCGGCGGGAAACTGTGGCGCGCCGAGCCTGACGTGGTTGACGTCGGGCGGGCCTTCTCTGCGTTCGTCACGCCGTCAGTACAGCCTGAGCTGATGAACATCATCAATTTCGCGCTGAAGATGGCCGAGGATACAACCGGACTCCCGGCCATGCTGCAAGGCATTCGCGGAGATGCCCCTGAAACCCTTGGCGGCATGCAGCTACAGAACAATAACGCGTCTGGTGTGCTGCGCAGGCTGGCAAAACGTTTTGATGACTACGTCACCGAACCACATATCCGCAGGTATTACGACTGGATGATGCAGCACTCGGACAAGGAAGACATTAAGGGGGACTTCAAGGTTGATGTTAGAGCTAGCTCAGCCCTCGTTGAGCGTGATGCACAGCAGCAATTTCTGGTGACGCTGCTACAGGTTGCCGACAATCCCAAGTACCGGCTTGACCCGGCCAAGCTGGCAACGGAGCTATTAAAGGGCCAGCGCTACGATCCCAAGCGTGTGCAGTATGACGCTGAGACGCTGGCGCAGCAAACAGAGAAGGCCGACCCGATAGCCGAAGCCAAGGCCGAGCTAATCAAGGCGCAGACGCGCAAGACTGACGCCGATGCCGCTGAGAAGAACGTCACTGGAATGTTCTCCGCAACGTCAGCCGCCAATCAGATTGCAATGAACCCGACGATTGCCCCGGTGGCTGATGCCATGTGGCTCTCTGCTGGCGGCAAAGACGCAAATGCAGCGCCAGCCATTCCAGAGCCTCAAGGCGCTGAAGGCATTGAAGACCTGCCACAAAACACGTCGCCCAACTTCCCGCCCAGGCCGCAAAGCCCGGATGAAGGCATGAACAGCGGCATTGAGACGGGCTTTGACGATGGAAATTGACCGCACGACAGAGACATGGCGGGCGCTTGTAGAGCGAACAGAAGAGCGCCTTGCCGACTGCCGGGCGAAGAACGACGGCGCACTTGATGCCGAGAAGACGGCGCATTTGCGCGGACGAATTGCAGAACTAAAGGATTTGCTGGCATTGGATAACCCAATCCCGGCACTTGTTGCGGACGAGCCTTCTGGCCCCTTCGCGTATTAAAGGAGAAGCAAAGAATGGTTATTGACAAGGACGAAGTACAAACCGAAGAACAGGACGCAGCGGACTTCATGGCTGGCTTTAATGGCGTTCGTGATCCCGGCGAAGAATCGCCCGAACCACGCACCGAAGAGCCAAAGGAAGAGCAAGAGCCTGAAGAGGCGACAGCCGAACCTGAAGAGTCCGAGGCTGAGCCGTTGTTTTTCGGCATGACAGAAAGCCAAGTCAAATCACTGCTTGAACGCAGTGCGCGAGTTGATTCCATTGAGGAGCAGCTACGCAAGGCAAACGGCAAGATCGGTGAGCTTAACGGCACACTCCAGACGCTATCAGCACAACGCAAGGCGGCTCCAGAGCCGTCAGAAAGCGACGATGAGAGCGATTTGGAAAACGATTTTCCAGAGTTTAGAGACATTGCAGACGCAAGGGCGCGCAAGATCGCCTCCGAAATGATTCAGGAGTACGCCAAGAACAACAGCGTGCAGCCTGGGCCAGACCGTGACGAGATTATCCGCGATGCCAATATTGCGATCATGGATGCAACTTACGACGGCTGGCGCGAAACGCTATCGTCGCAGGATTTCAGCTTATGGATTGCCACGCAGCCCGACAACGTTCAGCAAACGTACCAAACAACGGTTAGCGCCAAGGAGTTGGGAACCATCGTCAAGACCTTCGACGCATGGAAAACCAACGCCCAAAGCAAAGGCAACCGCAACAAGCAGCGCTTGGAGCAAGCGATTATCCCCGAAGGCAATTCTTCACGGGTGAAGCACGCACCAAGCCCACAAGACGACTTTCTTGCGGGGTTCAACTCCGTCAGGAATCAAACCTAAGAGGTAAATAAAATGGCTTCATTTGATTATGCATCGCCCGCTGGGCGAATTAACAAGTTCAAGGGTGAAATCCTTGCCCACGCAATCCCCGTCGAGGTTCTCGGTATTACCGGAGCGCAAAAGGAAGTTCCGAAAAACAACGGTAAAACGGTTATGTATCGTCGCTATCTTCCCTATGGCGGCGCGCTGACCAACTTCAACACCATCAACCGCATGGACACCACGGCGGCGGCTCATGTGTTGACGGAAGGCACCACACCGACCGCCGATACCATGATTCCGCAGGACATTACCGTCACGCTGAATCAGTACGGTTGTCTGTATCAAGTCAGTGACCAGGTGGTCGATACCTACGAGGACGACGTTCCCGCAGAAATGAAGAAGCAATGCGGCGAGCGTGTTGGTTTGGTTCGTGAATTGGTGCGTTTTGGCGTCGTCAAGGCGAGTACCAACATCAGCTATCCCGGTGCTATCGTGTCGCGTGTAACGATCAACAAAGCAATTGATCTGAATACGCTGCGCAAGGTATCGCGTAACCTGCAAGCCAATCATGCTAAGCGTATTACCGGCATTCTGGCTCCATCGGCCAACATCGCCACCAAGCCGGTTGAAGCCGGTTATCTGGTCTTCTGTCATTCGGATTGCGAAGCAGACTTCCGCAACATGGCCGGATTTACTCCGGTTGCTGCGTATGGCTCGCGCAAGCCCGTTCATGAACAGGAGCTTGGTACGGTCGAAAACTTCCGCATTATCTGCTCGCCTGAGCTGGCTTCCTATCCGTCAGCAGGTATTGCCGGGGCTTCTGGCCTGTCGCCCGCCTTGTATTCGGCGGCGGCTGGTGCGGTGGACGTGTATCCGATCATCGTTTGTGGTGAAAACGCTTGGGGCCAGGTGGCTCTGCGCGGGGATATGTCTCTTGATCCGACCTGGATTCCTCCGGGCCAGAAAACCAAGAGCGATCCGCTTGGGCAGCGCGGCTATGTTGGAGCGAAGTTCTACTTCAACTGCACGTCGCTTAATGACGGCTGGTTGGCCGTGATTGAGGCTGGCGTAACCGCTCTCTAATGTAGTGTAACCAGCGGCCCGGTTCGCCGGGCTGCTAACTACTGTCGTGATGACAAAAGGAAACAGATAATGGCAAAACAGCACATTGACACGCCCAACGAGTACCTTGGTAAAGCAGAGCAGTTCAACATTGACGAAATCGGTGATGGACCCAAAGACATCGAAATCATTGACCGCGTGGTTAGCGGGTCTGAGTTGGACATGGACAAGTTCATGCATGAGCCGGTCACTATCATGGTTCATGACTCGAATGACGCTAACGACGTTGATCTTGTAATGGTTTCGGTCAATGGGAACCGTCAATTCCTGCAACGGGGAAACCCGCAAACAATCAAGCGCTACTTTGTCGAGCGGCTGGCAAGGGCAAAGAAAACGTCTTATACGCAGACAATTGACGAGCGTTTGGGTGAGGCCATGAACAACCTGACGCCACGGCACGCGCTCAAATACCCGTTCTCTGTAGTAGAGGACAAGAACCCCAAAGGCGGCGCATGGTTGCGCGGCATCTTGGCTGAAAGAACCTGATGAACCTTAGTGAGCTTATTGAGGCGTTTAGGATTGAGTCCGGCGACTCTGTAAACAAGCCTTATTTTTGGAGCGACAGTTATCTGACGTTCCTTGCAAACGAGGCGGAGTCCGAGGCGTGCAGACGCGCCTGGTTGCTTCGGGATTCAACGTCAAGCTTCTGTGAAGTCGATGTTGCGGCGGACGAGCCTTTGATAACGCTTGACCCTGCAATTATCACCGTCCTTCGGGCAAGGCTCAGCACAGTAATCGGGGCGTTGTCGTCCATTACTTCAACGCAAATGGATGACTGCGAGCCGTTATGGGAAACGCATGCGGGGCGCCCTACGTCTTATGTGCCTGACTATCAGACGGGGGCGCTTCGCCTCTATCCGATACCTAACGTCGACGACGTGCTGTTCATGACGGTTTCCCGGCTTCCTGTTCGCAAAATGGAAGATGACGAAGACGTGCCGGAGATTCGCCCTGAGTATCACTATGCTCTGATTCACTGGATGCTCTATCGCGCCTACATGAAGCAGGACGCGGACACCTTCGCGCCGGGGAAAGCAGCAGTGTCGATTGCTGAGTTTGAAAAGGAGTTTGGCAAACGCAGTAGCGCACGCAACGAAACGTGGCAAAGAGAGCGGCACACATTGGGCGGCAACCCTATCGCTTGAAATGCTGGCTTTTCATCGACAATGATCTTACTCGCCGTGACGGCGACACAATCCCAGGGCTGGAGTTTCAATGGCAGCAAAAGCAAAGAACCTGACGCTAACCGAAGGCCACTCCTACATCATGGACATCTGGCCGGAGGAACAGCCGCCGATTATCCGCAAGCCGATTATCAGTGTCACGTCCACGAACGGTTGCGCGCAGATCGAAGCGACAGCCCACGGCGTCAAAGACGGCGCCCGCGTTGCGGTGACGAACCTCAAAGGCACCATGTCGCAGATCAACGCCGATATGGACGCGCTGAAAAACTACAAGAACACGAGCGAATACCATCCGGCCACCGTTCTCAGTGCTGACCTGATTGAGCTGAACGACACCAACGTCGCCGACTTGGTGCATACGCCCAACACCGGATTCATCCAGTACAACACGCCCACCGATTTGACGGGCCACACCCAGCGTTGCCGTGTGCGGGATAAGCAGGGCGGCAATCTGGTGGTCTGTTCAGTTCCAGGCACAACGGGCAGCGTCAAGCCGACCAAGGCCGGACAGGACGGCTCAGTGACGTGGGTGAAACTGAGTGCCGCAGAACTTACAGCGCTGCGTATCACGAAAGGCGCTTCTTACACAGAGCTTGTTTGGGTCGGATCGACCGCTTATTCGGCTGATGACATTGTTGATTTGTCAGTCATTGCTTCGTCCGATGCCGCCGACGCGCCGTATGACGTACTCGTGATCGACACAGATGTTTCTTCCAGTCGCGTTCGGCTGACGTTTCCGCCCGTTGCCACGACGCTGCTCTCCGGCAAGACGGCCTATTACGACGTTGAAGACGTGAGCGACGACACCACGCCGGTTGTTTCGGCGCTTGTAGCCGGATCGGTAACGGTCGAGAAAGAATAAAAATGACGGATCAAACATTTGTGAACATGATCATTGCTGGGCTGTTATCGGCGATCTCATTCATTCTAAAGGTGATTTGGGACGGACTGCGCGAGTTGCAGAAGGCTGACGTAGAACTAACGGGCCAGATTGGAAGGGTTCGTTTGATGATGTCTGATTCCTACATCAAAAAAGAAGATTTCGACCGGATGGCGAATGCCTTGTTTGCAAAGCTAGACAAGATAGAGAACAAGCTGGACGGCAAGGCCGACAAAATTAAGCGCAATGACACCTAACCAGAAAAAAGCCCTTGCCGCTGCGGTCTTCGCTACCGCGATTGCGGTTCCAGCCGAAGGGCTGCGCCAAGCTGCATACCGCGATCCGGTCGGCATCTTGACGGTGTGCTACGGACATACAGGCGAGGTCGATAGGCAAAAGTTCTACTCGATTGCGGAATGCGAGGCGCTGCTTTCTGCGGACATGCTCGAAGCCGTTGAGCATGTAGAGAAGTGCGTCCCCGGCCTTCCGGCTCCAGTGCTCGCGGCATTCTCGGATGCAGTGTTCAACATCGGGCCTAAAGTAGCGTGCGACAAAGGAAACTCGACAGCGGCGCGGTTATTGGCTGCGGGCGACTATCAAGGCGCGTGCGATCAGCTTGTGCGCTGGGATAAGGCGCGCGTGGCCGGGGTGATGGTATCGCTTCCGGGCCTGACAAAACGCCGAGCCAAAGAGCGCGACCTTTGCTTACAGGGGGTTGTGTGACGATGTTTGCGCCGCCGTCGATGGACGACTATCTCTCTCCGATTGAGCTTTTTCTGGTCCGTGAAGTGGACATGGAGCCACGCAACGGACGGTCTGGTTACACGCTTGGGCGTCTGTACTACGGCGCAAATCCTGATGGAAAGATATTCACCCGCGAAGATCAGGATCGGCGGCTAGAAGAAGGTGGAGCGAAGGAGTTTTCCGCCACGGCCATCCCGATTAGCCGGTATGAGATGTACCTGTACGACACCATGCTGTTTGGTGACATTCCAGTATTCAAGGACGTTCCTGGCTTTTCGTACTGCGGCATCCAACCCAAGAGCGGGAATGAATCGCTGCTGGGATGCGTTGAAGTCGGGGAATACCGGACGCTGAACGGCGTGTCGTGCAGTGAAGGCGTGTTGCACAAGCTCAGAGCCATGATGAGCAAGGCGAAAGCTGACGGACGCAAAGTGTTTTGCACGATAACGAGGGAGACGAAATGACGACAACTCAGAAATTAATGATCGGTGTGTTGATGCTTGTATCGTGGTTCGCGCTTGTTATTCTGCAAATGACTCCTGTTGAGCCATTTGTCGACGCGCTGAAATGGGCCGGGGCTGGCCTTGGCCTCGTGCAAGCAACACTCACCGATCCCAAGGCGGTGACGTGAAATACGCGACATTCCTCTTTCTGTTCCTGACCGGCTGCGCTTCAGTGCAGAACGCTGGCACAGCGGAGTATTCGGTTAAACCTGTGGTAATCGGTGAAAAGACGGTTTGCTGTGAAGTGACGGTGCGGAACGGGAAAGAGTTTGCCTACCTCGAAGCACATATCGAGAAGCGCGGCGATGACTACACGGTCGATCTGAAAGAGCAAGGCGTCAAGGCATTTGAAGGCCAGGCGATTGCGGCTTCAGTGATCGGCGCATCGCTCACAGCAGCACAGCGAGCCGCGCTGACAACGGCATTGATGCCTCTGGCACCCCTTATTATCCCTGCGGCTGGCGCGGCCATAGCGGCCCCAGGAATCGGCGCTGCGGCGGTTGGTGCGGCAGGGGTAATAGCTACACAAAAGGCACTTGAAGAATGAGCAAGTTCAAGACCTCGCTCATCGTCAGGCTGGTCAGCAGCGACCCGGAGAAATGGCAGCTTGCTCTACCGCTCGTCTATTTGTCGGACTCGCTCGGTTTGATTGTCGTGCCGGTCGGATTTGAAACGGACTTTGCTTCGGTCCCGCGCCTTCCGGTGCTTTTCTTTTTGGCTGGTGGATTCGCAAAAGCGCCGTCCGTTGTCCATGACTTCCTATACTCTGAACATAACAACTTCACGCGAGAGCAAGCCGACGCGGCGTTCCTCGAAGCGATGGAAGTCGACGGCGTTTCAGCGTGGCGCAGAAACGGAATGTACCAAGCGGTACGCCTGTTTGGCGCTTCGCATTTTGTGACGGACTCGCTGCCATGAGCAATCGTAAATTCAATGCCACGGTGACAACGACCGCCCTGAACGGATCGACTGTCGAGCTTCAGGACACGATGATTTTTTCTGGCGTGGACCAGAAGTTCGTCAATTTCCTTACCGGATCATGCAAGTTGGCCGTTGGGTTCCTGATGCGCTTGCTTCCGTCAATGGGCAGCTACACCCTGCACTACAAAACAATCGTTACCGACGCGGAAACAGGCGAAGCCGTTGTTGACCGCCCCGGTGTAACGCTAGACGGCCTTTCAAAAAAGCAACTGTTTGGGTTTTTGAACTTCGCGGTGAAAGAACTCGGCGAGGCGAACAGTATGAGGTATGGGAAAAATGACTCGAAGGATGAGTAGTGAGCAAACATGAAACGCCGACTCAACTGCTGGATTGTGGCAATGACCATGTGGTTAATGACACATGGTCGGCAATACGCAATTGTCAGGCGTTCGCATGCCTTTCACGGACTAATTCCGCATTTTCTGTTCGGAACGCGGGCGGGGTGGAAAAAGATTGTCGTGATCGAGTACGTTCCCCCGCCAAAGAAACAGCGGTGGCGAACCGACTTCGTCTTCTGCTTTCCCGGCAGCTACAGAGTATGGGAATTCCGTTTAACCGGCGTGCATCGCTGCGCGACCGAAGAGCAAGCGCTGACCGGGATATTCGGTCATTTTGGAGGTAGGTGCAGCAAGTAGCAGCAAACGACGTTTAATTTTTTTACAGGAGCATCAAAATGAAACTCACCACCGCACTACGCAACACTCGCGCCACAGACATCATCACCGCTGCTGGCACCAATCCGAAGCTGAAGTATTACAACGGAACAGAGGCCTTATCTCCGGCTGGCACTCTGCTTGCCACGCTGGACGTCACAGGCGCACTAGGTACGGCGACATCTGGTGTTATTGACTTCAATGAGACAGTGACGCAGACAAGCTCAGGCTTTACCGCTGGCACGCCGACTTTCATCCTCGTAACGACCTCGGCTGATGTGGCTGTCTGCACCTTGCTTATCGGCACGGACGTTACGCAGACAGGCACCATTCAAGTGGGCGTGGATATTGCGATCACGACCGGAGCGATAATCACTGAAGGCAACGCATAATCATGGCCTCGACACATACCTCCAAAACCCTGCTGACATCGCAAGCTCTGGCCGCTGCTGCCTCGGTCAATGCGACGGAGTGGAATCTCACGACGGCTTACGGCGGCCTTGCTGCTGTCAAGTTGACCAACGGTGGAACGGCTCCGACGACGGTCCCTATTGTCAAGTTCTATGTTGGTGAAAGCACAGGAACAAAGCGCCTTTATTACCAAGCGTCAGGTGATCTAGTCAATAGCTCGGTCAATGACATCGTATGCGAACTGCCGCAAGGAACCATGTTTGCCAACATCACGATTACCTGGGGGGCTACAACGGGGGGAACGGTGGAAGCGTACGGTCAAGAACTGACAACGATCTAAATGTCCAGTCGAATCATTCAGCCGCAGCATGGCCCTTACGAACTCGACCCTGCTTGGTTCAAAAAAGGGCTGCAACTTGTTTTATTGCAGGATGGGTACGTAACGCCATCCGGGTACACGCCGTACACTCGGACTGGCAGTGGGGTTGCAAAATCAATCTCACCTAAAGGTATAAATCCGGGCTTTGGCTCCACACTTGCCGGGAACACCAACAGCTATTTGTCCGGGCCTGTAATCAGACCGCCTTTAACTGGCTTTCGGTCGTGTTTCGTGCGGGTTTATGCACTCAGCACAGGAGGAAGCGCTTTTGGTAGGGTTTTTCAGGATGTTTCAGGTAATGGAGCTTCCGTAGGGGTAGATTCGGTATATTTGTCCGGTGGCAGGCTGGGGTATATCGCTATTTCTGGGGATCAGGCGGGTGGCCCTGGGTGGGGTCCAACATCTAGCCTACCCCTTAACCAGTGGGTCAACCAAAGCTGGACGCACGACAAGTCAAATACGACAAACGTCCCAGAATTCTATGTAAATGGTTTGCCGGTTGCAGCGTCTTTAATTGGCGGCGCCAGCTCGGATTTTACGACGACAGTACTCAGCCCTATTGCCATCGGTAACAGACCGTCCGATGTAGCGCGAGGATGGGACGGCATGATCGGGCCGATCCTGTTTTTTGATGGGTATTTATCGGCTACCGATCACTGGTCGTTAAACAGTAACCCGCTTCAGGTTATACGTTCGTTACGCCAAACCTTGCGTGCATCGGTGGCGTCATCGACAACCACAATAAGCGCCACAACAGCAGATGCTGGCGGATCGATTATCTCGAAGTCGACGGCTAAGACGGCCATTGCCGCAACGACGGCCAATGCCGTTGGATCAATAGGGTCTGGGTCCAGTGATCGCACTAC
Organism: Candidatus Propionivibrio aalborgensis; assembly: GCF_900089945.1. GTDB lineage: Bacteria > Pseudomonadota > Gammaproteobacteria > Burkholderiales > Rhodocyclaceae > Propionivibrio > Propionivibrio aalborgensis. Next base: position 26,135 of record NZ_FLQY01000364.1, read on the forward strand.
AATCTCAGCAACTACAGCTAATGCTACCGGCAGCATAGATTCAAAGTCTACCTGCAAGACTGTAATCGCAGTGACTACAGCCGGTGTGTCGGCCGCCATTGAGTCGGGGATGCTACCGACTGCGATCCTATCGCCCGTTGATCGAGGCAACGTGTTTCTTGCCTCGTCTTCAGTAGTGAATCAAGCGTCAGCAACCCCGACGCTCAACATTGTTCCGAGAACAATGATCAACGACTGGATTCCCGGTCAGCCTTTGCAGTTTCACTGGTACGGTGCTGCGGATAATGTTAAAGGGAAGATACCGCAGTTCAAGGTTAAATTCTGGACCTCAACGACGCATAACAGTTCGACTGACATTATTCTGTATGCAACAAACTATCCGTTCGACATTGCCGGTGGTTACAGACCGGAATGGTCGTATGACGCCAGAACGTGGAACACATTTGACAACTGCTTATATGATGCAGACAACTTGCATCTTAGGTTTTACAACAATGCGGCATTTACTCAAGATACTGTTTATTACAGCACATCAACCCCTTGGCAAGAGAGCTTAACGGGGGAGTGGCTAGCTACACTTCCGACTACTTACATACAGGAAACGCCTAGCGTCATCGCCTATGGTGGAGCAGATTATGTCTTTGGACAGTCTGTTCCTAGAGTCAATGAGCTAAGCGAGGCAATAGACGCCTGTAATCTGTATGCATTCAAGATTTCCAGCGGATCAGGTTTGGCTCCCAATGGATTGCCGAAAAAGAAGTTCTTGCTAAGTGCAGGAAATCATGCTGGAGAAGACCCAGGGAATTGGGCGCTTAAGGGCTGCGTAGAATTCCTGATCTCTGCTGATGCCCGTGCTGTAATAGCCCGTCAATGGCTAGATTTCTACGTCTATCCTATGCTTATACCCGCTGGTAGACGAGGTGGGCACTGGCGCTCTGATTGGGAGCCGGGATATTTAACTTATGACGCGAATAGGCATTGGACAGATAGCACAATGTCCACTATCGTAGCTTTCAAGAATGCAATTATTGCTGATACTGGTGGTGCTGTTGCAGGAAGTATGTCCTTCCACAGCTCATTCCCAGCAGTGACTCAGACTTATATGATGCCCAACAGCGAAACTTCTAATTGGGCTTCTGCAATAAATACACATTTTGGATCATTGCAGCCTCCAGAATTCTACGACCAGCCAACAGCAATGAATGGATGGACAGTTAGTGCATTGGGCGCGATAGCTGCGACTGTTCCTGAAGTTATCGCCAAACCAGCGGCAGCGTTAGAAATATTCGGGGCTAATTATGGGAAGGTCATATCTGATCTTGCCGTAATAAACTATTTCTCAGCAGGGGCTTCCTCTGGTTTTGAGACGGTAATTTCTGCTACGACGGCGAACGCTGTCGGAAGCATCACATCCAAAGCTACAGCCAAGACCGTCATTGCAGCGACTACTGCAGACTCTGTCGGCAGCATCGCTTCCAAGGCCACCAGCAAGACCGTAGTTGCGGCTACGACAGCCAATGCTGTAGGCGCGATTGCATCGAAAGCGACGGCCAAGACCGTCATTGCAGCAACCACAGCAAACGCAGTCGGTAATATCGCATCAGCTAATGCTGGCGTGTGTGCATCAGCCATTACAGCAACTACGGCAGGCGCAACCGCCTCGATCATATCTAAGTCGACGTGCAAGACCGCTGTAACTACGACAACGGCAAACGCGGTCGGAGCGATAGCGTCGAAGGCAACATCAAAGACCGCTATCGCAGCGACTACCGCTAATGCTGTTGGTGCTATTGCATCGTCATCGGTGGCGTCATCGACAACCACAATAAGCGCCACAACAGCCAACACAGTCGGGGCTATCAACGGTTACTCGACTTGCAAGACGGCCATAAGCGCCACGCTTGCCGGAGTATTTGGCACGATCAATTCTGCATCGCAGATACCTGCTACAACAGAAATTCACGCGACGACAGGAAATGCTATTGGTGCGATTGCATCGGGCGTTGGCAGCAGGTTCGACACGTCACCAGACGCCATAGTCACCGTGATAAACAAACGAAACCGCGTGTCGGTAATTTCAAGACGTTCTTAGGAGAACAGCATGGCACTAGTAATCAACCTGGCAACAACCGTAAAAAACTCAATGCTCACGCCGCTTCGCGATGCAATCGACGCCGGGTCCGGCCCAGGCACCATCGACTTCTATACCGGCACAATCCCTGCTGATCCAGCGACGGCGGTTACGTCGCAGGTCTTGCTCGGGACGCTGACGTTTTCTGACCCGTGCGGCACGGTATCTGCCGGTGTGCTTACTCTGAGCGCTGTGACTTCGGATTCGTCGGCAGACGCAACCGGCACGGCTTCATGGGCGCGCGTCAAGGACTCCACCGGAACGGTAGTTGCCGACGGTAACATAACGACCACGGGCGGCGGCGGGATGATTCAGATGAATACAACGAACATTGTCATCGGCGGGCCTATCGGCATATCAGCCGGGACGTTCTCCCTGTAAACCATGGCCTTCAAATTAGCGGATTTCGTCAAAGAGACGACGACGAGCACCGGCACAGGATCGATTACCCTGGCCGGGGCGGAGACCGGGTATCAGGCATTCAGCGCGAAGCTGACCATCGGGGACACGACGACGTACAGTATTCGCGCCGTCGACGGAACCGGCGCACCGACCGGCGAGTGGGAGTTGGTGGGCGGCACCTATACCGGCGTCAATACGCTGTCGCGTGACACGGTGCTTGCCAGCAGCAACAGCGATGCCGCGGTGAGTTTTTCAGCCGGAACGAAAGAAGTCTATATCACCATGCCATCGGCAAGAGCCTCGTGGATACGCGAACGGCTGACCGCGAACAGGACGTACTACGTTCGCACGGACGGAAGCGACAGCAACACGGGCCTTGCGAACACATCAGGCGGGGCTTTCCTGACAATACAGAAAGGCGTAGACGTTATTTTTGGAACCCTGGACATCGGCACGTATACGGCCACCATACAAGTGGCCGACGGGACGTATACAACAGCGACCGTTGCCCAGTCCCCGTTTGTCGGGAGCGGGTCGGTTGTCATACAAGGGAACGCTGTAACCCCGTCAAATGTCGTTCTCGATGTTGCTACAGGATCGGTTGTTACAGCCAGCACGGGGGCGGTGATCACTCTCAAAGACATGAAAATTACCGGCGGAGCGGCGTTTGGAGTGATGGCGACAAAGAAAGGCCACATAAATTTTTCAGGGTTAAACTTTGGGGCTATCACAATACAACAACTAAGGGCTGATGATTATGGGTCAGTGACTTGCATTGGCGCATATACAATTTCTGGCAGCGCTGCGACCCATATCGAGGCCAATAATGGCACGGTGCGAGTACAGTCGATGACTGTCACATTGACTGGAACGCCAGCGTTTTCGACGGCTTTTGTAGAGTCCATATATACAGGGGTGTGTTACATCAACGCCAGTACTTTTGTCGGTAGCGCCACAGGGACGCGGAGCATTGCCTCGGCAAACGGAGTGATTCTTGCAGGGGCTGCTGACCCCTATCTGCCTGGCTCAATAGCGTCAACAACGTCTACCGGCGGGCAGTATATCTAATGGCGTTCGGCGCATCCCCGCTAGGAGTATCCCCTTACGGCGCGCCGGATACTTACGCGGATCAGCCGGCGTTTTTTGGACTGGTTGAAGTTGTCATCCCGCTAGGCTCAACGATAACCGCTGTCGGCCATGTCGACGCCGTCGCGTCTGCGGCTATTCCGATAGGGGCTGCGTTCTATGTAATATCAACGATAGGGATAGTAGACGCCGCCGTCCCGTTGCAAGCGTCAATGACGGCGACGGTCACCGTGTCCGGCTACGCATCTGCCGCCATGCCGCTATACGCGCAGATAGACGCGGTGGCGGTCCCAAGCGGGAAGCTGATAGCGAATATCCCACTCGGAGCCTCGATATTTGCAGCGCGTGGCGTAACGGGTGCAGTGAGCGCGAGGCTTCCGCTCAGGACGACAATAAGCGGATCGAGAGGCGTTGTCGGGCAGGCGTCTGGCGTAATCCGTGTCGGCACGGCGTTTTCAGCGCAGCACGGAATATCCGGTTATTTCAACGCAGCCATTCCGATCAACCCGGATATACAGTCCGGGTTTGTCAGCCCAGCAATCGGAGTTATTGATGTTGGAATCCCGCTTCGCACGCGGATATTCGCCTCAGTGCCACGCCTTGAGCAATACAACGTCGTCCGATCGGTCGCCCAGCCGGCCCGGTGGCATTCGTAATGGCCTTCGACGACATTTTCAAGCTGCTCTCCGTACGGGAAGGAACGCCGCAAGGCAATGCTATCGAAAACCGGATGATTGGCGCGATGGGCGGTCCGGAGACGATTCGCAAGAAGTTTCAAAACAACCCGGACGGTAGCGTTGTCATGGCGCACACGCGCGGGCCGGGAACGCAGCCGGAATTCATTACGACGCTTGTTGAGCAAATCGCCGGCCTGTTTGGCTGGCCGTGGCACGGGCTTGAGCGCTTAGCTACTGCGGGCGGGAGAACAACGGAGACGCCGTCAGGAGAGTTCACAACGAAAGGGACATCGCCCGAGTCGGTAAATTCCAGGGCGTTCAATTTTGTTCTCTCGCGCCCTGCTGCGGACGAGTTCGCAGCGATTCCACCGCCGGCCAGCGACCCAGCGCTAACGACGTGGGGGAATTGGGCCGGAATATCGAACGGCGTCCTGTTTGGCGAGGATGTCGGAATGAATGTCTGGTTGTACACGGCAAACGACACGTGCTGGGTCGTTAAGATGACGTTGAGCGGAGTGGCTACTGCGACTCTGGATTTCTACACATTAAGCAACTGGGTTGCCGGGATGCCGGCTGACACTGCGCCAAATTGGGTGTCATACGACGGGACTCCGACTCCGTACATGGTTACGGCGAAGCCTAGCGCAGCAGGCAGAACGGCTGTTAAGACGGTTGTGTTGGACATTCCTGCTTACTACAGAACTTCAGAGGGCATCGTGACGGTAAAGCGCGGCTGTGTCTCGTTTGATGGTAGCAAGATCATACTTGCCCACGAGGTCAATGAGCCGGACTCATTGTTGTTTGCTTGGACGGGCAACGCTGGAAGGGCCGATCTTTTCGCGGAGGACCAATGGAACGAGGTTGTAATTACGGGGGAGGACAGCGCGTCAATCGACGCGACGATTTCCATGATCGGATTTCAATCGAGCGGGACTGGATATACCAACGAGATTGAAGACGTCAATTCTGGCGCGTATGTTGCATCAGGGATCGACCCGTGGGACTACAAGACCACTTTTATACAGACGGGGTATTACACAGCGACACTATCATACATGTACGCGCCTGACGGCATGGCAAAACCGGTGACACTGAAGAACGGGACATTTTTAAGGAGGGAATATAACGGCTTTGGAACATACACCGCCTACGCGATACAACGGTACGAGTACCAAGGCGCTCAGCACGCGGTTGAATTTGACGGAAAAGAGACGTTAATCGAGTGGTCGGACGTAACTAAATATGATTATGACCCGTCGAATTGCGCACTTCCAAGTTATACGTGGAACGGCACGAAGTCGGTTCACTCTGTTCTTTCTGTGGCTGGGCAAGTCGTCGTCGACAATTTAATAAGTACAGAAGTTATGTCTCACTCGAAGTATGGATTGCCTTGGGCATCTGGGTTGGCCCTGTCGCGTCTCTATAACGCAACATACGGATACTACGTCAACTACGGCCCCGTCGGCACAGGCGCCGACTTGAATGAAGACTCTCACACCTATGAATACATAGATAGCTACCGTGTTTGGGGCGCTGCGATGCAGGTTCCTATCGTCTACAACTTCACGTCTGAAGGCGCGCCATCCACTGTATATGTAGTTGGGGAAAAACGCTGGTTTCCGATTGTCTTTCTAGGCGGGGTAAAGAACTACGGAGAAAATGTTGTTCGGGTGGAGTTGACGCGGGACGCGTTTGATCTGTTCACAATAAACTACGTGGTGATCAACGGGGCATCCGGCGTTACACGCATTGATTCCTCCCCTGTCACCCACCTAACCCCATATGGATGGTTTGACGTTCTGGCCGACGCGGTTCCAAAACTTGCCTTTGAGGGAAGCACTTGCTTCAGTGCAGTCGACGGCTCTGCCGCAACCTTTGACGCCGATGGCAGGAACGCCGGGAGCGGGACAGTGAAGTACGCTAAGTACGATGTCGATACATATCAAGCGCAGCGCCATGTTTAAGGAAAAACAGTGAAAACAATTCCCATAGGGCCGTACTTGGGCATCAATAACAGACTTCCTGATTTCGCGCTGCACGTCGACAAGACGGGCGACTACCTGCGCGCAGCGGATAACGTCGACCTAGACAACCGTGGCAATCTGCATCGGCGCAAGTCGTCCGAGCTGGTTCAGGCCATGACCGACGCGCACAGCCTTTCTCCGGACGCGGCCTATCTGGTGCGCGGCGGCGTGATGTACGCAGTCACCTTGCCGACGTACTCAGAGACGCTGTTCAAAACACTGTCGAATGACGATCCGGTTTCATGGCTATCTGAAAACAACGAGCTTTTCTACAGTAACGGAACTGACTCCGGGCGCATTACAAGCGGCGTTTGGTATCCGCTCGGAATGGAAACGCCTGTTGTTCAGAACTTGTCCGCAATTGGCGGGAGTCTATTGGCCGGGCAATACCAGGTCGGCATCACCTACGTCAATGACGTAACCGGCGAAGATAGCGGCATCAGCGCAATCACGGTGATCACGCTATCCAGCACGGGAGGCATTCGCGTAACGCTTCCCACAACGGCAGAAGGCGCGACACACGTTGATATTTACGTTTCTGCCTGCCAAGGCTCGGTGGTGATGTGGAATGGCCGGGTAACGCTTGGCACAGCGACGTATGACGCGACGGACGATTCAACGCTGCAAGAGCACACCGGCGAGAAACACTATCCGCTTCCTGCGGGCGATCTGTTCATGAGCGGCGCATCGCTTTGCTCAATCGTCAACGCCGGGAATGTCGGACGTGTTTTCGTCGGCTCCCCTTACCGCTATGGCTACTACACCCCGGCCAATGGCCTGATTGAAAGCGGCGGGTCGATCACCTTCCCGGCGCCTGTGACGCTGGCCGTCGGCGTGGATGGCGGGACGTACATTTGCGCGGGCAAAACCTACTTCTTCCCCGGCGAATTGAGCATGGTTCAGGAAATGGTCAGGACAACGCTCCCCTTTGATGGGGTGAAAGGTACGGCCTTTGTGGTTCCAGATAAGCCAGTGGTCGGCTGGTTCAGCACCTACGGGATTGTGCTGGCGGACTTTGCCGGTCAGGTATCTGCGCCAATGAACGACGTGATTGATCTGACTGCCCCGGCTTCTGGCGTGTCGATTGTCTCGCAGTCGAACGGAATCCTTCGGGTTGTTTCGTGTGGCTGGTGCATGAACCTGGACACCAAAGCCGCAACGACCTACAGCGATTTCGATTTCACGTCAGCCGGTAGCACCTACGGCACGAAGGCGGACGGTATTTACCTGATCGAATCGACTGGCGACGTGGAGTGGACGGTTGATTTCGGCAAGCAGGACTTTGGCAGCGAGCAACTGAAACACCTTCCAGCGGTTTATGCCGGCGTGGCGTGCGCAGAAAAGATCAGTTTGCGTGTACAAACGCAGAGTGACGATTACACCTATCTTGCGCGCAGTGCGAGCACTGAGTTAATGGAACAGCGCTTCGATCCAGGCAAGGGGCTTCGTTCCAACTGGTTCAACCTGAGTTTGTCGGGCAGCACTGAGTTTGACCTATCGCGGCTGTCGTTCGGCGCGACCGCTTCAACAAGGAGAATTTGATATGGGCATCATCACCATTACCCCAGGCAGCTATACCCCCGGCGCTCAATCGTCGCTTGATGCGATGGCTTCTGTCATCAACGCGGCATGGGATCAGGGAAACCTCAAATCTGACGATTTTGCGGACAAGATCGCCGCAATTACGGCGGGCTGGCTTGACGTTACAACCGCTCCGCACATTACCGCGTCGTCGGCCACTGCACCGACCGTCGTTGAGCCGGGCGTTGATATTCCGGCTACGCAGTCAGCAACCGACATTCTCGACACCTTCACAACGAAGTATCTTGAAGTCGCCACGTTCCTTGCGGATAAGTTCACCGCATTCCGGGCGACCTACTTCCCCGATGAGAGCACGACGTATGCGGCGGCTGAAGCGTGGCTTTTGGCTGCGATCAACAACCCGGATTCCGGGCTTCCGGTAGCGATCCAGAACCAGATTACGGCGGATGACCATGCGCGCATAGCGATTGAATCGGCGCGGGCCAGCGCAGGGCTGGCGCACAAGTTTTCTGCGATGCGTTTCCCGCTCATGCCCGACCAGCTCGTATCAGCGCAAGTGCAGATCGAGCAGAACAAACAGAACCTGATGGCCGAATCCAGCCGCAAGATCACCATGCAGTCAGTCGACATGATGAAATTCGCCGTTGAAAAGGCGCTAAGCCTTCGCCAGATGGCCCTTGGCGCTTCCGTGGAGTACATCAAGGCGCTGGCTTCCGGGCCGGACGTTTCAAGCCGTGTCGTCGGCATTGGTTACGACGCACAGAGCAAGCTTATCTCGTCAGCAAGCCAGTTCTACGGCGCTAGGATCGACGCGGCGAAGCTCACCTACGCGGCGGATCAGTTCAACGCGCAATCAACGCAGAGCGCGGCAGAGAAGAACCAGATGAGCGATTTGACGCTGATCGAGGACCGGCTGAAAGCACTGCTTACCGAAGCGCAAGCACTGGCACAAATGGCGACTTCGTTGTTCAACAATGTTCATGCGGCAGCAGGCACAAGCTACTCGGTCAACGGCACGTAAATGCTGGCATAGCGTAGATAATAGGAAGAGTAAAAAGGGGGCGATATGGGCAAGGCGTGTAGAAAAATGCGTAAGTTTGCGATGGGCGGCGAAGTTGATAACAACGCGGTGCTTTCGGGCCTGCTGCAACAACTTCAAACACAAAACAAGCCTGAGCCACTGACGCAGGCGCAAACTGTCAATGCCGACATGAACAATCTAGGGAAGATCGACCCGGTGGCCGGCGATGGAAGGGGCGCGCAGCATAACTGGATGGTTCAGTCGGCTTCTGACGTTGCTCGTCAAGCCGGAGTCAATCCAAACGCAGCCTATCGACCTGGAAGCGCAAGCGATCCTCATGCGGCAGGTATTGCACAACCGCAACAGCAAATGATTGGCGCTCCAGAGATTCCGCGCAATGCGCCGACTCAAAACAGAATGACGCCTATTTCAGAAATGTTTGGAAAGCGCCGTTATGCCGATGGCGGTAAAGTTGAAACGGCTGAAGAAATTCTTGCTCGAATTAGCGGTAAGTATGGAGTCGGTAACAAATCAACACCGGAACCTGCCCCGCAACCCGCTCCGCAACCCGTACAGCAACCGGCAACGAATCCCGGTATCGGTCATGGCATTGTCAATATCCTGAAAGGCCGCAAAGAGCAGATCGACAAGGCTTCTGGCTATGCCAATGGAGGAAAAATCAAAGGGCCGGGTACGCCCACGTCAGACAGTATCGACGCCAGCGTCAAGCAAACCGGCGAGCCGATCAAGGTATCCACTGACGAGCGCATTCTGAGCAAGGCGCAGGACGCCGAGCTGAGCAAGATTGCGAGCGACCTTGGCTTTCCGTCGCTGGACTCTTGGCTGGAAACCATGACCGGGAAGCCGGTAGGTCCGACCATGAAGGGCGGCATTGCTCATGCGGCGAATGGTGCAGATTTGGACATGAGGGCGATAAATTCTGCGATTGCAGCAGAGCGTGAGCGCAATTTGAAATACATAAACGCATACAAAGCTCCAGACACATCACAAGCAGACGCCTACCGGAAACTCGCAGCCGAAATTCCGAAACATGACGCAACCATAAAGACAAGAAACATAAACCTTCCAAAGTACGAAGGCGTTGGCTACAGCAAGCCGACTTTTTCAGGCGCGAAAGATGCCGTTAAAACAGTCGGAAGGACGGCAGCAAGAGTCGCCAAGCCGCTTGGCATTGCTGGTGCGGTAGCTTCTTCTGGTATTCAGGGTTACGACACCGGAAGCGATTTGTACAAGGTTTGGCAGAACGACGACACGGATTTGCCGACAAAGCTTGCCGCAACCGCTCAAGGGGCAGGCGACGTAGCGGGGAACGTCCTGTCGCTTGGCTTGTTGCACAACCCGGTTACGGGCATCGCCAACATAATTAACGACGGCGACACGGCAATGTCGAGAGCACTTGGAAATAACCCGCAGCCAGAGGCTTCGTTACCCGCACAAAAAAGGGCGCAAGCACCGCAGGCCGCAACACAAGCGGGTAGCGCGGCAAGCAATGGCTCAGGTAAGGATCGTGCGCCAAATGGCATTGGCTCATTCACGCAAGACGGGAAGACCTACGATGTTCAGCCAACCGGCCAAGACGGTATCAAGCGCGTCAATTCCAAAGGCCAAAGCCCGTTATTCACCAACATCGACCACGGCACGGCTGCGCAGCAACTCGCCGGTATGAAGTCAGGCGCGGTCCAGATGGGAAGTGGAGAGAAAGACCCCGGCTGGATAAATGATGCCTACGGCAACGATATGCGGCCAACTCTCGCCATGAAGGCGCAACTGGCCGATATGGAACGCGCACGTTATGGCCGCGACATGCAAGCCGACATCAAAGACCCGCGTGTTATTGCTGCCGCTGCGCTGAACCTGCAGCGCATGAACCAGAATGCCGCCTCTGATGTGGCGCAACAACAGGCGCAACAGCAAGGCATATCGGCGGGATTGGACCAGCAGGTCAAGCGCAACTCGCTGGCCGAATATGCGTCTTTGCAAAAGGCTATAGCCGACATGGAGAAAATGCCGGATGGTCCGCAGCGTGATGCTGCAATGGATGGCATTGCCGCACGTCAGAGCCGGTCGCTGCCCGATAAGTCGCAGTTAGTACATTTGGCCGGAGGATCTGACCCGAACGATCCACTGGGGGCAAGGAAACTTCCTGACAGGCTGTTCTCAAAAGACCGTCGCGGAATGATTTCTGAAGTCTCTGCAAGCAAACAGAATGAGACGGGCGCAACCATTCCGTCCGCTGCGGCAGATATGCTGAAGAAGAACCCTTCCATGGCTGAAGATTTTGACAAAAAGTATGGGGTTGGTGCAGCTAAGCAAATACTAGGGAAATAATCCGTGGGCAATCCATTCGACCAGTTTGACAGGCAAGCAGCAGGAACAAATCCGTTTGATAAATTTGACGATCCGGTTCCAGAGCAAGAGCAAGGCGGGTTCGTCCCGGCCTTCAAGAGAACCATTGGAAACATGGCGTCTACTGCTGGCGTTACTGGCGAAGACGTGCTTGGAAAAAACTCCATTACCTCTGGACTTCAGGAGTGGGGAAAAGGAGTTGAAGAGGCAAATAAACCGGGCATAACCAGCCTCTCAGACATTCCCAAAAAGCCGGGAACCTACGTTACCGAATCGCTAGCCAACATGGGAGCGCAACTCGCGCCACAAGGGATAGCAGGAGTTGCGGGCCGGGTAATTGGCGGCCTTGCTGGTGGACGGCTTGGCGGTCGCCCTGGCGCGCTTGCAGGACAAGAAATCGGCGGACGAATCGCGCAGGCAATCCCGACGTTTGTTCAAGAGTACGGCGGAATTCGCCAAGAGCAAAACGACTCAGCGGACCCAAAAGACGTCAACAAGCTTCGTGCGGTTGCTGCCGCGATCCCGGCGACGGCGATTGAGTTTGCCTTCGGGCCGCAAAAACTGCTAGCCCGCTTCCTTGATGGGGCAACCCGCGAGCAAATCAAGGAATTAGCCAAGCAGCCTACAAAAGAAATTATCAAAGGGCTTGGCAAGGAATTCGTCAAGGGCGGACTTGGAGAAGCCTCGGAAGAATATCCACAGAAAATGCTTGAGAAGTGGGGTGCAAATAAAGACCCGCTCTCGAAAGAAGCGCAGAACGAAGCTTTGTTTTCGGCGGCAATGGCAATCCCCGGCGGCGGCATTATGCAAGGCGGAATGTCCGCATACGAGACGGCGAAAGCGGCAAGGCAAAACGCAGCAGAGCAGCAAAGCGTACCGCCAGCACCCCCGACGAACCCGCTACTCGCTCAGGCGACACAGGAATTTTCCCCGCAGCCGGGAAGTACATCGCAGCTTGACCAGACGCCAACGAGTTTTGACGTTCCGAAAACGTTGCCGCCTTCCGGCCCGCTGTCTGGAGCGGTAGGGATTGGGCGCATGTCCGGCGCAATTCCGCCAGAGCCGGTTTTGCGCGAACGTGATTTTGTTCCTCCCCCGTCTGGCAGTTACGGGCAACTGGCCGAGTTTGAGGGCCTTCTAAACGGCGAACGCGCAGACAAACAATCTCGCGTCTCTGATTTGCTCTCAGGGCAGGCCGTGCAAGCCGCCAGTGAGGCCGAATCGCAACAGGCAATGGTAGAGGCCGCACAAGCACAACAAAGCGCACAGGCGCGTTACAACCTCTTGCAGCAAGTCGCTGATACGCTTCCGGGCGATAGGAACCTGAAGCGCGCCTTTGGCCGTGCATTGAAGGAAGCCGGATATTCAAATCTTGACTTCACGCCGGAAGAAACGGCGAGTATTGACAACTTCAACCAGATCAACCGGAGTGCTGGCATCGCGGCGAACATTGGGCCGGGCATTGAACCGTCAACACCAAATGAGCTTGATGCTTCGCAATTCATAAAAGAGAAGGGCGCGAAACCTGAGCCGAAGCGCCACGCAAGCAATCTGGAAAATCGCATTCACGAACTGGAATTGCAGATTGAACAGTATGGTATGACGCCAGAGCGCGAATCAGAAATTGTCGGCTTGATTGACCAACTTGACGCGCAGGTAGCCGCCAAGAAAAAAGGCATCGCCGCACCAACGCAAACCTATGGCGCGCAACCAACGCGCACCACGCCGCTATTACAGACCGCAACTAACTTAGGACTCCCGGATGTCGCTCAAGCCGTTAAAACCAAGCAAGGCCAAGAAAAAGAACAGAAAGCACCAGCAGCCAATGTAGCGCCAGATTCTAAAGAACCTTGGAAGATGTCAAGCCAAGAATATGACTCGCCTGTAGAAAAGGAGAAAAGAGAAATATTTTATGTTCGATCAGGCAGCAACAATATTGAAGTAATTCGCAACCCTTCTGGCGCCGATCTTTCGGACATGAAAAAAGAGTTCAGGCGGGAGTTTCCTAACGCCACGAAAGACGATCCTGCATTGCGTCATACAGAAGACGTGAGCGGGAATAGCTACTACTGGAAAGGGCACTTGGGCGCACACCAGCATATCGAGCCAGAAATATCGAAACGATATGGTGTGGCGGTTAATCAAAATGCGGCACAGAAAATGTCGCACCGCTACGTTGTACGAAGGGCTTTGTATGACGGATTTGCTGTTCCTGATAGCGTAATTGCTGAATATCCTGGAATCATTGATGAAGTTAGAGGCATCGAAGGAAACAAGTTATCTCCTAAACCCGCCCCTGCAATAGAACAGCCGACGCTTCCCCCGGAATCAAGCGCAAACCCGGCTGTCGCTCCGCAGCAAGCGCAGAAAGGGCCGGGCCTCTCGCGTGTCGATCCAAAATTGCTTGCCGCGTACGAATCCGCAAAAGCATCGGGCAACAAAGCAGAGCAACGCCGCTTGGCAAAAGAGATTAACGCGCAGCGGATTAAGCAGATCTCCGCAGCGAAAGAGCATGCGCCCGTCGTCTTGTCGCTTGGCAGCGCGCCAAACTCAGCCGAGCCGATCACCGTTAAAGACGGCGTGGTCCATGTCGGCAACTACCCGGCGCAGAACTTCGATACTGGCGAAAACATTACCGTAGAGAACGGCGCTACTCCGCAACAGATAAAAGCCGCGCTTTCAGGGGCTGGAGCAATCGGGCGCGGACAGAAGGTTTTTGGCTTGCCGAAGGAATCCGCTCCGAACAGTCAAGCAATCCCTGACGGCTCAACGCCGCAAGACGCCGCTGAAGTTAAGCCCAACTCATCAACCGAGCTTACAGGTTCGACTGAAGTGGAGCGGCAAAAGCCGAGCGCGCCAGCCGCCCCGCAGCAGTCGGCCAAAGAAGCGCCCGCCGAGACGCCAAAGACCGATCAGCCTTCCGACGACGGCATGGACGCCATGTTCGAAGATGCAGTAGAGGAGGCGTTTGGCAAGGCTGAACCGGCAATATCAGGCCAGCAAGACGAGCTTGACGCAGAAATGCGGGCTTACGAAGCAAAGGCAGAAGCTAAATCCAAGAAGGAGAAGGCGGACAATCCTCGCTCTGCCACCAAATCCGCTGCCAGCGCTACAAAGAACGCCACCATGGGCATGGCCGAAGTCGCCAAGGGCTTGAATGCGCTGTTCAAGCCGAAACCAGGCACCCTGAGCATGGGCGTCGGATTCAGCCAGGAAACCTACGAAGCGGCCAAGCCGTACTTCGCTGCGGGCATATCACACTTCAAGCAAGCCGGCGCCGACATCAAAGACATGATGCTGGCGCTGGTGAAGAACTTGCGCGACCAGTTCGGCATGGACCAGGAAACCGTCAAGGCTATGCAGCCCTATGTCGTGCAGTACATGCGGGAGGTAAGGGACGGGAAAATAGTCTATGATGAAGTAAACACACCAAAGGAAGATGGCAATGATCCCTCCGATGCAGGACTTGAGAATACGCTCGATAATCCGCTGGCTGAAGGACAACGACGAAAGCGCGCCTACGTTGCCGCCAGAGGAATTCAAGCAACGCGCTATCGACCTGGACGAGCAGATGGTCGAATCGTTCGAGGAACAGGACGACGCGCTGAAGGAAAGATTGATGCGGTCGAAGAAGTGGGGGACGGAGGAAGGTCTCCAGACGTACGCGACGGACAGAATGGCGTTGTGGCAGGAGACGTGCAGCGTGTTTCTGCCGATTACCGACCGGGCATTGGCGGACTGACTAGAGAAGGTTCTTGGTTCGATTCAGCCAGTCGCAATATCGACCTGATTGAACTTGCAATAAAGATCGACGGGGAAAAGAGAAACGCAACGCCGGAAGAACAAGCCCTGCTGTCTAAGTACGTTGGCTTTGGTGCTGGCGAGATTCGCAACTACTTATTCCCGATTCCCCCTGCTTACGCAAAATCGCAAGAACCTAACCGTCTTATATGGCCTAGCTTCGTGCGTGAGGCGCGGTGGAAGCCACTGGCAGAGCGTATCGAAGCACTCCCAAGGGAATGGCAGCAGTCTATCCTGCAATCGACGCAGTACGCCCACTACACCAGCGAGGGCATTATTCGCTCGATGTGGAGCGCCATTCAAAAACTAGGTTTCACTGGCGGCAAGATATTCGAGCCGGGAACTGGTATTGGTTCGTTCTCAATGCTGATGCCTGATAGCGTGCATCAGACTTCCGTGTTCACAGGCGTTGAGTTTGACGCACCGACCGCGCTGATAGCTCGCTTGTTATCGCCTGACCAGCACTTGCAGCATGGGGATTTCATAAAGCGGAAATTCCCCAAAAACTTCTTTGATGTGAACATCGGGAATCCGCCATTCTCACAGACGCCAATTCTGGGCGATTCAGAGTACGCCAAGCGCGGATTCATGCTTCATGACTTCTTCTTTGCCAAAGGGATTGATCTGGTGCGTCCAGGCGGTTTGCAGGTCTTTGTGACCAGCAAAGGAACCATGGACAAACTGACGGACAAGGCGCGCAAATACCTTTCCGAGCGCGCCGACCTGGTTGGCGCTATCCGGCTCCCTTCTACTGCGTTTGAAGGCAATGCCGGAACCAGCGTAGTGACTGACGTTATTTTCTTGCGCAAGAGGGCTGACGGAGAAGCCCCGGCAGGGCAGGAGTGGGGGAAGATTGTTCCGGTAGAAACAAAAGACGGGCCGGTAATGATCAACGAGTATTTTGCCAATCATCCAGAAATGGTGCTTGGGCAAAACCGTATCAGCGGAAACACCGATGATCTTGGCCGGCGAGTCAATAGCAACGGGCGCGGCGGCGAGCAATACACTGTTGTTTCATACGACACGACACCGGCAGAACTAGACGCCAAGTTTGCGCAGGCGGTTGAACGGCTTCCCGAAAACATTTACTCCCCCCTTGGGCAGACGGATGAAACGGTAAAGGAAGAAACCAGAAAAGTTGACTTTGACCCAAGCGTCAAGCGCGAGGGGGTTGTCTACCTTGCCAAAGACGGTACGGTAATGCGCGTTTCATCCGGTATTGGCGTTCCGCTTGAATCTTCGGTAAAACTGAGCGACAAGGATAAAGCATGGTTCAAGAGTTACGTCGAACTGCGCAACCTCGTGCAACTAGCCAGAGAAGCGCAAATAAACGATGCCAAGTGGGAAGGAGTGCTGAAGAAGCTGAACAAGGCGTATGACGCATTCCGTGCTACCCATGGGCCAATCAATGACTTCACCGTAACAACGCGCAAGGCGACCGCCGAAGACGGAAGCATTGTTGAAACGCAGATAAAGCGATTCAAGAACAAGCGGTTGTACCGGGAAGATTACGACGCGGCAATTCTCACGACGCTGGAAACAATCACTGAATCTGGAGAGATAATCAAAGCGCCGTTTCTCCTTGGCAGAACCATCGGCAAGCCGGTAGTCGTTGATGTAAAAAGCATTGGGGATGCCTTGGCGGTATCGCTTGACGCTATCGGCACGCTGAACCTTGAAGACATCGGGCGCAGGATGAAGCTCGGGCGCGACGAGACTATCGAAGCAATGGGCGGCCAGATTTTCAAAACCAATGACGGAAACTGGCAACTTGCTGACGAGTACCTATCCGGCAACGTCGTTGACAAACTTGAAGAGGCGGAACAGGCGGCACAGCTTGACCCTTCATTCAAACGTAATGTCGAGGCGCTTAAAGAAGTTCAGCCGGAGAAGTTGGGGCCATCGCAGATTAGCGCGAAGCTCGGCGCGGCATGGATTCCTGAGTCACACGTCAATGAGTTTGCGACGGAGATTGGCGCAGGATCAGTAACGTATGACCACAAAACTGAAACCTGGCAAGTGGACGGCGGGAACAAGCGCACCGAGCGTAGAGCGGGAGCAGAATACGGCACGGCGGCGCGGTCTCCGTCTGAGTTGCTTGAAGCAATTCTTAACAGCCGGTCAATCAAGGTGATGATGACGGTCGATAAAAAGACCGTTCCCGATGTCGAAGCGACGACTGCCGCCAACGAAATGGCGAAAAAGATCAAGGACAAGTTCAGGGGGTGGGTCTGGACGGATAGCGACCGTGCAACCGACTTGGTTGAAAGCTACAACAAGCGGTACAACAATATCGCACCAAGGAAGTTTGACGGAACGCATTTGACGCTTCCCGGCGTGAGTCTTAGATTCAAATTGCACCCGCACCAGCTACGGTCTATCTGGCGTCAGATTCAGACCGGGAATACATACCTTGCTCATGCTGTAGGCGCCGGAAAGACGATTGAAATGATCGCTGGCGGAATGGAGCAGAAGCGCCTCGGTCTGATTAAGAAACCGATGTACGTGGTTCCTAATCACATGCTGGAGCAGTTCAGTAATGAATTCATGGAACTGTACCCGCTGGCAAATATCATGGTCGCCGACGACGAGAACTTCTCCGCCGAACGACGCAAGGCGTTCATCGCCTCAGCCACGCTCAATAGTCCGGACGCAATCATCATCACACACAGCGCCTTCAAGCGGATAGGCGTATCAGAAGAATCGGTAGCGCCGATTCGTGACGAGATACTGGCAGACCTTGAGATTGAACTTTCCGAAACAGCGAAGGACCAGGGCTCCAGAGTGCGACGTGGGCAGCTTGAGCAGCAGATTGAAGCGGTCAAACAACGCTTTGACGCCATTGTTGGCGCCAGCGGCAAGGACTCGACGATCAAGTTTGAGGACATCGGCGCAGACTTTATCTATGCCGACGAAGCGCACGCCTTCAGAAAACTGGATTTCCATACCGCGCAATCCATCAAGGGAATTGACCCCAACGGATCGCAGGCCGCGATGGATATGTACGTCAAGACCCGCATCATGGAGAAAGGTCGGCCAGGCCGGTCTTTCGTGTTTGCCTCGGGAACGCCGGTAACGAATACCATGGGCGAGCTTTACACCATCCTTCGATTCTTTGCAGGGGCGGAACTTGACCGGGCCGGTATTTCAACATTCGATTCATGGGCGCGGATGTTCGGAGAGGTTGCGCCAGCACTTGAGCCGAATGCGGCTGGTCGGTATGAACTGATCGAGCGTTTTGCCAAGTTCGACAACGTACCAGAGCTGATGAGCCGCGTTCGTCAATTCATGGACGTTCTGACTTCTGAGAACCTTGGCGCCCTTGTGAAGCGGCCTGACCTGAAAGGTGGCAAGCCGAACCTGAACATCGTTGAATCAAACGATGCGCTTGAAGAGTACATGAGGGGCGAACTTGCAACACGCATTGAAATATCAAAAGCCTGGAAGCCGTCAAAGGAAGAACCAAATAATCCTGATCCTATTGTTGCGATCATTACAGACGGTCGCTTTGCTGCGATTGACCCGCGTTTCTTCGGTGGGAAACTCGAAGGCGAGAGCATTATCACAACCATGGGCGACAAGGTTGCTGAGACCTATCACGCGACCAAGGACAACATTTATTACGACAAAGACGGAAAGCCAGAGAAGATCAAAGGCAGCACGCAGATCGTGTTCTATAACCTTGGATTTGGTGAGCAGTCACAGAAAAACCGAGGGTTTAATTCAAGGGCGGCATTCACCAAGAGGCTGACGGACGGAGGAATACCGCGTTCCGATATTGCATGGTTTGATGATGCAAACACCGACGCCAAGAAGGAAGCGGTTTTCAAAGACATGCGCAGCGGGAAGCTGAAGGTGCTGATTGGTTCTGCCAAGAAGATGGGAACCGGCGTCAACGTCCAGAAGCGTCTCATCACCCTGCACTACCAAGACCCCCCTTGGTTTCCGGCTGATGTTGAGCAGCCCCACGGGCGCATCATCCGGCAAGGGAACCAAAACAAGGAAGTCTCTATTGAGTGGTATACGACGAAAGGCACCTATCAATCGACCATGTGGCAGATGGTCGGGCGGAAACAGCGGTTCATTGACCAGGCGTTCACCGGCGACAAGTCATTACGCAGTATGGACGACATGGGCGAGGCTTCGCTATTCGAGCAAGCCGCGGCTGTTGCATCGGGAGACCCGCGCGCTATTCAACTGGCAGGGCTGCGGCAGGACGTGGAGCGGTTTGAACGGCTGCAAGCAGCTCACGCTAGCGAACAGATCAACGTCAGCAGTGCGCTTCGTTCTGCTGAATACTATCTGAGCAGCGCATTAAAGCGCGTCAAGATATACACGAAAGCATACAAAGCAATCGGCGAAAAGCATTTCTCGTTTGAAAGCGGGAAGGTAGGAAATTCGACATATAACAAGGTCGGCGAATTCGGGCAGGCGATTAAGGATGCGTTTAACAAGGAAGTGGAGAAAGGAACGCCAGGCCGCAACGAAGTTAAGATAGGCAGCATAGGCGATGCAATTTCATTGACCGTTGAAGCCGTATTTGCCCACGACCACAAAACAAAACAGGACGAACCTACCGGCAATTACCGGCTGGGCGTCGACGTTGGCGGTGCGTCTTATCTAGTCGTTTCTTCCGCAGGTCTTGGCGCAGATGTTGACGCGGTAGGGCTTGGCCGGCAAGTCACGAACAAGGTAAATGAGGTTGATCGTGATCTACGAGCCGCAAGAGCGGACGTTATCACGCAAGAAACTGACGTGATAAAACTCAAGAAAAAGCGCGGGGCGCCGTTCGAGTATCAACAGGAAATGGCAGAGAAGTACGGCGACCTGAAACGCCTTGAGGCTGAGTTGCAAGACGACGGGAAGACCAAGGCGACAGCCGTTGTTAGCGAAACAACAATGACAGCTTCCGAGTCAGCACTAACCGGCGCCCTTCCCGACGAGCAGCGCCTTGTCCGCTACGACGACCAAGACAACATGGCGCGGAACAGCGGGGCATTGCCTGGGGAGTCACGATTCAACCAGGCCAGCGATGGCCGCATTACCCCGTCCGACAAAGCCATTTACGGCATGGCCGCAGAAGGCAAGAACGCCAAAGACATTCTGAAGTTCATTGCAGCGTCTTCACGCAATCCGTTCTATCGCCAACTCGCCCGGCTGCTACTCAAGACGGGCATCGCACCAAAGATCACAGTGGGCGACGGCAAGGGCTTCACGTTCAACGCAGGCAACGACAAGCAGTATGCCGCGTCCTACAACCCCAAGACGGATACCGTCTCGTTATTCCGCCCGGCCAGTAGTGAGCGGCACGCACTCCACGAATTCTTACACGCCGCTACAATCAAAGCGCTATCTAAAAATGGCATGGCCTCGGTGCAAATGCGCGCCCTGTTCAACCACGTCAAAGCCACCGGCAAGATGAACGGCATGTACGGCATGGAGAACGTGGACGAGTTTGTTGCCGAAGTTTTCAGCAATCCGAAGTTTCAGGAATTGCTGAAGCAAATTGCCGCACCGGAAGGCAGCGCACGCAAGACGGTATGGGATCGCTTCATCAGCGTGATTCGTGGAATCCTTGGCCTAAAGACCGAAAGCCATGACGCGCTCTCTCGCGCCTTGAGCCTGGGGCTTGGGGTGATGCACGAGAATATGAAGTTGAGCGAAGGCAAGAGTCTGACGGCGAAGGGGAATGTTGGAGCGGGAAGCGCAACAATCAACGTCGACGGCGTAGAGCGCCCACGATTGAACAGCAACGGCAAGCCTATTGCACAGACGGATGAAGGAATACGCAACTTCTGGAAGTGGTTTTCGGGAAGCAAAATAACCGACGATCAGGGTAGGCCGCTGGTTGTTTATCATGGGACAAATGCAGATTTTTCAGAATTTAAGGTTACACGCGGTGGCGAGTTTGGCCCGGCGATCTACATGACTGATAATAAGCGCGAAGCAGGAGAATACGGCGATGCGGTAAAAGGGGTATCTTTCGCTGCGCCATCGGCCCATATCATGCCGTCGTTCGTTCGCCTAGAGAATCCATACACCAAGGGTGTCGATGCCTTTTGGAAAGAGTTCGGCGGCGGCACTGACGCGGACGGCATCGAACTCGCAAAAGCTGCGGGCTACGATGGCGTTGTCGCGCAGCGGCAGGATAGATACTACGACAACGACGCGCGCGAGTTCGTCGACCGCGGAACTATGCTGACTCATTACGTCGCCTTTTCCCCAAGCCAAATCAAATCCGCTACCGGAAACAACGGTCAATTCTCACCCGACAACAACGACATTCGCTACAACGTCATCGGAGACTCTGGCCGCGCATACGATCAAGCGCACCGTGATTTCTTCAAGAATGTCGGGCGCGACATTAACCCCGAAAGCCGCCTCCAGAAGTCGCTCAACTATCTGAGAAATGATTTCTGGAAGAAAATGGCCGTGGGCATTGTCGATCAATTCCGTGGATTGAAAGACTTGGGCGACAACGGCACCGCCTACATGCTTGCGCGGCTCTCCAAAGGCACAGCGGGCGCGTTTGACACCCTGCTGCACCACGGCAAGCTTATGCTCAGGGACGGCGTTTATGATGGCGATACGTCAGGCGGTTTTGTGGAACGTCTTGGCGTCCCGCTGCATGGCGAACTGGACGACGTGCTTTGGTGGATCGCTGCGAACCGGGCATGGAATCTCGCGCCACTTGGCAAAGAAAACCTATTCAGCCCAAGCGACATTGCCGCTGGAAAATCGCTCGCCAATGGCACAACAGCGTTTGATTACACGATTCAAACCGGGCCAGCAAGAGGAACGGTTACGCGCAACCGCAGCATGATCTATGCCGACGCGCACCGGGTTTTCAATGAGTTTCAGAAGAATACTCTGGACATGGCCGAGCAGTCGGGGCTGATTGATGGCAATTCGCGCAAGACGTGGGAGTCTGAATTTTACGTCCCGTTTTACCGCGTATCGGAAGAAGACGGCGAGTTTGTTGGTGCGAAGATAAGCGGCTCTCTCGTTCGAAAGAGAGCTTTCCAGAAACTCAAGGGCGGAACGGACAAGCTAAACTCTGATTTGCTGTCTAACACGCTCCAGAATTGGGCGCACCTAATCACCGCCTCCGCACAGAACCGGGCGGCACGAGCCTCATTGGCTGCGGCAGAGAACATCGGGGTGGCACAGCGGGTGGCGCCTGACATGGCCTCCTACAGCGCCAGCAATGGCACCATGCTCCCGCCAGGCACGAAGAAAACCGTCTGGTTCCAGGAAAACGGCAAGAAGGTCGAATACCTTGTCACCGATCCGTTCGTAATGACCGCTATTACGTCGCTTGAATACGCCGGAATGCGGAACGGGATCATGGACGCCATGACGAAGTTCAAGCACGCGCTGACCATCGGCGTGACGGCTTCGCCTGCCTTTAAGGTGCGAAACCTGATCCGTGATTCATTACAGGCTATCGGTACGTCTGACCTGGGCTATAACCCAATCAAGAACGTGACGGAAGGCTACAAGCAGACGAGGCGCGATTCTCAGGAATATGTTTCCGCCCTTGCCAGCGGCGGGCTCATCCGGTTTGGGACTATGCTTGAGGGCTCTGAATCGTCGCGTGTTCGCCAGTTAATCAAGGCTGGCGTCAAGGATTCAACAATCCTGAACAGTGATAACAAGTGGCAAGCATTTTACGACAAGGTGATTGACCCTGCCGTCTCCGCTTACAACGAATTGGGGAATCGCTCGGAAGAAATCAACCGGGCCGCGCTCTATAACCAGCTTATCAAGCAGGGCAAGAGCCACGCCGAAGCCGCGCTATTGGCTAGGGATTTGATGGACTTCTCAATGCAGGGAAGTTTCAATACGATTCGCTTTCTTTCCCAAGTTGTCCCGTTCTTTAACGCGCGACTTCAAGGGATGTACAAGCTTGGCCGGGCGGCGAGAGACGACCCAAAGAAAATGGCCGTCGTTACTGGTGCGCTGGCGCTGGCGTCTATCGCGCTCATGGCGGGCTATCACGATGACGACGACTGGAAGCGCCGCGAAGATTGGGATAGGGATAACTATTGGTGGTTCAAGCTGGGCGGCATCGAGTACCGCATTCCGAAGCCGTTTGAGCTTGGCGCGGTGGCAACGCTTGCGGAACGCTCTGTTGAGTACCTGACGAACGACGAAATGACGGGCGAACGGTTCAGGAATGTCATTGGGAAAATTGCCGAAAACAACCTGTCAATGAATCCGGTTCCGCAAATGGTGAAGCCGATCATTGATTTGTACGCTAACAAAGACAGCTTCACAGGAAGGCCGATAGAGACAATGGGAATGCAGCGTCTTGATTCTGACATGCGCTTCAATAGCAATACGTCAATGCCGGCAAGGGCGCTATCTACGGCCACGCTAGGCGCATTATCGCCGGTTCAGTACGATCACTTGGTAAGAGCCTATTTCGGATGGATAGGAGCCACTGCTGTCAGTTCGGCGGATATGGCGGCTCGCGTCTTCATGAACGAACCCACCAAACCGGCGATGGACTACTGGAAAGTAACAACTCAAGGAATGATGAAAGAGCAAGGCTCTGGCAGTTCCAGATACTTGACGCTGCTTTATGACCAGGCGTCAGAGCTGGAACAAGCCTATGGCACCTACCGCCAGTTGTTGAAAGACGGCAAGTTTGAAGACGCCAAAGACTACTATGAAAGCAACGCCGACAAGCTCAAGCGGTACAAGTTCGTGAATTCCGTGAAAAGCATGGAAACAAAGCTTAATGCCAGCATTCGCAGCATCGAGCGTAGCGATGCCTCGGCGGAAGAAAAGAAAGCACGCATTGAGCGAGTGCAGGCCATGAAAGAGCGAGTTGCGAAGCGGGTAGCACCTGGGCTTCAGTAATAACTATTCGGACCAACGCCGGTTATCAACGACAACGCCCAGGCGACAAAAGATAGAGCCATCGCGCACCCAAAAATCATCCCCCTATGTTCTGGCGTGGTGAAATAATAGAGCGCAGAACAGAGAACGAACGCTAGAAAGAAGCCTATCCCAACCATAACGGTAAGGATAGGATAAATTGAACGATAGCGCTAACGCAATAGCGGAGCTTCGCCAATGATCGACGAGGATAACGACTACCCGAAGTGGAAGGACATGGACGGAACCGGGCGGTTCATCTGCGTCATGGTCGTGATTCTGGTCGTTATTGCGATTGGTACGGCGTTTTGGTAGTAAGGTGGCCACATGCAAGTCATTGTTTTAACGTTCTTGTATTGGTTTTTTCCATGCAATTTGTGCGGTTATGTGGCCACTTGCTTACCTGTATTGAGCATGTCGTTATTTCTCCTCAAACAATACCCGTGTAAATTACTCGCTTTGACGCAAAACATTGCGTCATGACGCCTATTTAGCGTTAGGTTTCACAACAGCCCTTCCTGCACAGGCTCGCTGGCTTCGGCCAGCAATGTGCCCTGCGCCTGGGCTCGTTCAATCCGCTCGCACGCCGTATCGAAGTGCTCGCGGGCCAGTTCAATGCCTATGAATCGTCGGCCACTTTGCACTGCGGCCACGCCAGTGGTGCCGCTGCCCGCGAACGGGTCCAGCACCGTGCCGCCCTTCGGGCTGAACATCGCCACCAGCCGCGCATAGTGGGGAACCATCTTCGGCGTCGGGTGCGTGAACTCGTCCTTGGTGCTTATCAGCGCCGCGTCGAGCCGGTCCATGTAGCGCTCGTGGCACTTGCCTTCACCGAACCAGTACACCAGGCCAAAGTTCGCAAAGCCCACCGCTCCATTGCGCATGCTGTTCGTGTAGTTCAGCGCCACCGCGTAGCGGTAAGGTAGCCACCGCTCCAGTTCCTGCCGCATGGTCGCGTCATCCTTGCCTGTTTCCACCAGCACGTTGGGGGCGCCGTTCGTCCACAGCGCCAGCGCCAGCCGGTTGCAGAATGCGCGCCACGCCTTCGGGTCCAGGTTGTCGTTGGCGATGGCCTTGCCCGCGTTGAATGGCGGGTCTGTAATCACCGCGTCCACGGCAGGCAGCAGCGGCAGCACTTCCAGCGCATCGCCGTGCCACAGTTCCGCGTTCCCGATTACCACTTTCTCAGCCATTCCCAACCTTTCGTTGTGCGCCGCCAGTGAAACCTAACCCGTCGCTCGAACGGACGGCCTACGGCCGCCGTTCAGCTCCCACGTTATGCGTCAGGCAAGTGCATGAAACACAATCGCACCCACCATCTGCCAGTTCTTTGATTGCGTCGGCAACTGCCCACTTCCCATCATTGAAGCTACCGCCCTTCGCTGGCTCGCTGGCGGCCATTGCCAACCGATAGCATGTGTTCATCGCCGATTTTCGGCCAGCCTCGAACATCCATTCCCATGCAGCTTCACGGTCGGCGAATTTCCATGCGTCTTGCCCTGTGTAGGCTTCAATTGCGTCTTCTGCTGTTTCAATTTTCATGCTGCTCTCCGTAGTTTCCAGACCCATAACCCGTCAATCCAGCCGCGACCGGGTTAATCTTGTGGCGTTTCGTTACCCGCCTCGCGCGGCGGGCTGATTTTTGCGTTAGACCTTCCTGGAGAATAATTGGCAATGCCCTGTACTTTGAACCGCAAATCCACCGATCCCGCAGCGCTTGTTTTTGTCTTCAGTGTACGTGTCACCGGCCCAGCGATTCAGCGGGACAACGTCTTTCTTAAAATTTTCACAACTCGCGCAGCTTGCCGCCCCTTTGCGGTATCCTTGCGCCTCTTTTGCTTCACTCTGCTTGCTCATTTGTAATCCCTTCTGGCCTCAAGGCCTAACATTTACGTCAACACGGACAGCGGAAATGCCGCCGTGCCTTGTGGTTACTGGCCTTCTCCGCTGCCGGTTACGCCAGCGTTCGGCGTCAGCCCAGCACGCATCTGCGTCAAGGTTGGGTCTTCCTCCCGATAGCCGCATGACAATAGGTGGTCATACCCAATATCGACCAGCGCGCGCAGTCGGTCAATCTCGTCAGCAGCTTCGTTACACGCTTTGAAGTACGCATCGAGTTGTGCATTCCGTCCATCTGCAAATCCGAACCCCTTGCGAAGTTTTTTTGTGTCCATGTTCTTTCTCCGTAAAACGTCGAACCACACATTCAACCGGACGCCGTCAAGCGCCGGGGTTGTTCTGATCCGCTTCAGCGCGGCGCTCGGTTAATTCGGCGTTAGCCGTCAGTGGCTCCCACATGGCTTTCAGTGTCGCCCAGTGCTTTTCTAGGTACGCGCGGAACCGCGCGGCTTCGTCTTCGTTTATGTGCTTTATGTGGTGCGGAGAAAAAATCCCCTTCCGTTGGTGCATCATAAAAACCTCGGCGTAGTAACGGCCCGGATTGTCGTCGTCTCGCTGGCGAATATCCCACCGAAAAACCAGATTCATGTCCTCGTCAGCATCTTCAAACTCAGCTAGAAAATCGGTCATGGTTTCCCATGACGCCCCAGCCTCGTTCGAGTAGTAATTGCTTCCGCTACAGTAATACGGGTGTTGGGCTAACAGTTCGGTCAACACGGACACCCCGCAATCAGCGTTCGGTGTAGGTTCTTGCGCGCTCATACATTGCCTCCATCTAGAATGTCGGTTGTAGCGGGGTGCCGGTTACCTCCAGCGTTATGTTTCACGGGTCGCCTTGATCTTCGCCCGAACCCACGCTGCACCGCCGAGTCGCTTGCACTTCCCCCATTCCTCGTCGGTCATCCGTACCGGGCGAGCCTGCATCAGTTCGCCGTCCTTGGCTATCGGCTTGCGCCCTTGGCCGCGCCCCGGCCCGCCGCGTTTGGCGTTCATTTCCCACGACCCTTTAGGTGCTTGGCTGCGGCGATCCACAGTGCCCGAATTTCCGCATCCGTCAGCGTGCCAGCGAAAGGCACCGTGCTACCGGAGTTCGTTTTTTCGTCGTAGTAGCAGGCCATCAACTTCTCCAAAGTCTTTTCAGCTTGGGTCTTCATTTCGTTCTCCGTTTGCGTTGTGGATATTGTTATTGTAGTTACGCAATCAAATAATGTCAAGCTGTTTGTGTATCTACGCAAAAAAACATAACTAATCAATCAACGCGGACGTTCCGCTTCGCTCCACGCCGGTTATTTCAAACGTTCGACCCCCACAAAGTCGCGGCACTTGATCTTGGTGATGATCCGATGACCATTGCGAGTCTTCAACTCCGTTTTCGGTCTCGCCACGATCCCCTCGGCTTGGAACGCGCCCCACGTGGAGGCAATACCCGCCTTTGCCGCTGCGATGGCATCGTGCAGCGTTCCTTCTCCGATGATCGGCACTACGTCAAGCCCGAGCTTCTGCGCCACGTCCTCGACGTCGGCGCGTTGCAGCCAAAAGTCGCCTACCTTCACGTCGAAAAGAATAAAGTCTTGGTCTTGCCGATAGTTTCCGCCGCCCTTCTGAATCTTCGCGCCGTAGCCTTCGCCGTACAGGCAGGCGTCGCAGCCGAACACTTCCTGCATCTTGGCCGCCAACGGCAAGAACCGCTCATTCAGCCGCGTCACCAGTTGCGCAGGAATCTGCGCCGAGTCCGTCTTACCGCCAAATGTCACCGCGCCATCATTAAGCATCACGCGAATGTTGGTGCCGTCAACCTTCTCCGTGAACACCCAAGTGCTCCCGGCCAAGAACTCGAATTCCGGCAGCGTCCATTTCCCTTCCAGCAGCGTCTTTCCGTTGCGCTCCATGTCGCGCTTGAACAGCGTTTGAATCTTGTGGTACTCGTTCATGTCTTTCTCCATAAGTTGCGTGATCGAACCCGTCAATCCAGCCGACCGAATACGGGCGGCGCTTGTTCTCAGCCGTTGTCACGCGGAGGGCTGATTTCTACGTTATTCCCCGGCTAGGTAGCCGCTGACCATTTCTTCATTATCCCCACTAGCCCGCCAAAGCGCATTGGTCGTGCGCAATAGTTGGCGGCGCAGGTCTTCGACAATATCGGCGGCTTCGCAATTAGTGCACCCGTCAACGCTACGGCTGTCGTGACAACAGTCGGCGCGGAGTTTCATTGTTATATCCATCCTTTTCTCCTTTTGGTCACAAAACCTTCTAAGCAACTCGCTACAACCCTTGCCAATGCTAGGGCAAATTGTTCAAAAAACATCAAAAAACATTAGACACTAACGGTCACAAATTGCTGCACAATCAAAAGTTTAACTAATTTCTTGTACTTATTTGAGCAATAATCGCGGAATTGCTAAGAAGTTGTAAACAAATGCTTATTTTCATACTGTCTAACGATTTCTAAGGCGCTTCTAATGCTTCCGGCGCTAAGACCTTGCGCGCTAAGCAAGGTTGTCTCGAATGTCATTCCAGGCAACAGCCTTCTGGCCGCTACCTCTGCTTTCAAAAATCCCCACTTCATAGCAGTCTCCGTCCATAATATTCGTTCACCCTTCTGCGCTACCCGCGCTAGGAGTCTCTGGTATTCCGCGCATGTGCAGGTACAATGATTGGTGTCCGTGCTTCATGGCGTGGCGCTCAATCGACAGCATGAAAGAGTCCACATTCCCTTGCGCATTCGCGGCAGCGTCCGCCATGCGAAGCGCGAAGCTGCTACCCGCTTGGATGCTGCGCGTACTCCCGCTCTTTCCAGGTTCCCACTCGCACATAGCAAAGAGCGAAAGTCCGTTGTACTCGCACTCTTTCGCCAGCGCCAGCAGCTTCGGCGCTATGTGTTCGTCGTAGTAAGCCTCCTTGTTCATTCCTTCTCCATTAACCCTTAACCATCGGCAGCGGCTCCACTAGCGGAACGTCGTTACCTCGCTGATACCGTTCGTGCGCCGTGTCCAGCGCATTGCGGCCACCGACGCCGATCTGGCAGCGCTTCATCAGTCGTTCCACTTCCTCGGTCGTTTCCATGTCTTCTAACCCTCCGCTCCAGCGGGACGCTCGCTATGCTCGCGCCCCTGAGCTATTGCGTTAGAACTCATGCCGAGCACCGTCGATCACCAGCGCAATCTTCACGCTGCCATCTATGTGGTCTCGGTAATTCGTCATGTTCGCCTTGAGGTTCTGGCACAGTTTCTTTGCCGCCTCGTCCACGACCTTTTCCGCGTGCGGCATCAGCGCCGCCTTGATCTGCTTTTCCAACTCCGCGCCAACGCTTTTGGCAATGTGTCCAATGGCGTTGTCTAGGCTCAATTCGGCGGCAATAGCCATGCTCTTTTCTCCAAAAATGAGTTCTAACCCTGCGTTCCAGCGGAGGCTGCGCCAAAAAGCGGCGCATCCCCGCTGAACTCCACGTAGCCGTCACTTAGTAGCCGTCCTCGTCGTAGCGGTCTTCGAAGTAGAATATAGGCCCGCACGCTGCGCATCGTTCCTGATCGTCAGGCAGTCCGAGGATGTCGTCCTCGGTGTATGTGTATGTTTCTTTGCAATCGCACTTTGGGCAAGCCATTGTTTGTTTTCTCCGCTTCGTTGGCGCCGTCTAACCCTACGCTCAACCCCGTTCGCTCTGCTCACGGAGCTATTGCCCCATTGATTTTCCACACTTCCTACATGCTTTAGAACTGACCATGCCGTAACCACTTATAAAAGTTACGACCGTTATAGGCCAGTTCTAATTAAAAGGTATATCGTCGTCCATATCATCAAATGACGTTGAATGTTGCTTTGGCCCTTGCGGCGCGCTTGCTTGCCCTTCTTCACGAGACTTGCCGCCGAGCATCTGCATTTCATTGGCCTCAATCTCAGTCGTGTAACGCTCCTGCCCCTCCTTGT
>NZ_FLQY01000365.1 GCF_900089945.1 Candidatus Propionivibrio aalborgensis
GCGCCGGCGTACCGATTGCTTCACCGGTCTTGCCCATTTCCCACTTGGCCCAGATAAAGAGGACATTGCCGGCATTGTCGCCACCCGGGGGAATGTACGTTCCTTCCAGACTGAAGTTCTTGTAAGCCACGGAGGCCACTGGAAAAACAATTGGAAAAGGCACATAGCTCAGGATATCCGAGCGCGACATCAAACCTGCAAGATAGCCCAATCCCAGACGAACATCCTCGGCCGGTCGCCAGATTGCTTTCCATTGGTAACCCCCGGTATACGAAGGCTTGAAGTGTGAATCCTGGAACGCCATGGCAAAGACGCCTTCCCAGTTCCCTTTTTCGTTATACAAGCCACGGCCGATACCGAAGCCGAGAGGGTTTTCCTGGTAAGAGTCGATTTGCTCTTGGGAATACGTGCTTCGAGAATGATAGGTTTTCAACGGCAGATAGAATTCAAGTGCGCCATTGTTATAGGCATTGGCCACCGGACTCCAGACTCGCTGGAACCATGATTTGTCTGTTTCGGCTGGCTTCCTGGAAGCGGGCTGAGCCTGTTGCCGAGCGACTGGCTTGGCCGACTGTACTTGCGCGACCGCAGGCGCCTGCGGTTCGGATCGCGGTTGTTTCTCCATTTGCGGCACCGGCGCAACCGGAGCAGCTTGTTGCCCCTCTCCCCGCGGCTGATGCGACGGAGTCTCCTGCGAAGTGTCCTTTCTGGCCCTGGCGGACTCGCTGGCTTCAGGGGCTCTATCAACTGCTTTCGGCTCAACCACGACAGCCTGTACGGGTTTGACCTCCGGACCCTTGTCGGCCGTTGCCGGAGGGGCTGCGGGTGCGATCGCAGGCGCTTCTACCGGCTTGATCGGGGGCAGCCCGAGTAAGGCCGGATTGACGCGTAGCGGCGCAAGAGCCTGCTCCTGCGCGACGGTATGACCGCCGAAAAGCAAGCACGCAAAACCGTAGCAAATGAGCAGCGCGCGTGACTTGCGCCGGGCGGGAAAATTCATCCGGAAATATCAGTAAAAAGCATTGCAAACCCTATTTGCTTCCGTCGGTGCAGCGGCCAATAGAGCGAGTGATAAAATCGACGCATTTTAGCACCATAGCTTAAGGAGTAGCGGCATGCCGCGTAGCGCTCTGTTGCGTAGCTGGCTTGACAAGCTGTTCTCAAGCCAGTACCCCGATAAGGACTTCCTCGTCGAACCGGCGTCGGCTGATGCCAGTTTCCGGCGCTATTTCCGTGTCAGCCTGCCTGACGGGAACACCCGCATCGTCATGGACGCACCGCCCGAACGCGAGGATTGCCGCCCGTTCCTGAAAGTGGCCGCACTTTTCAGTGCAGCCGGGGTGCATGTTCCGACGGTCTATGCCGAGGATCTGAATCAGGGTTTTCTGCTCCTTTCCGACCTCGGCAGTGCCACCTATCTCGACGTGCTGAATTTGGACACGGCACCCCGGCTCTATCGCGACGCCAATGCTGCATTGGTCACCATTCAGACTGCCAGCCGCCCCGGCGTGCTGCCAGACTATGATCGGGCGCTGCTTGAGCGCGAGCTCGAACTCTTCCCCGACTGGTATGTTGCGCGCCATCTCGGCGCCAAGCTCGACGTGGATCAGCAGACCACGTTGCGAACGGTATTCGATAGGATTCTCGCCAACAATCTCGCGCAACCTCGGGTCTATGTACACCGTGATTATCACTCGCGAAACTTGATGGTTTGCGGGATGGCGGGTTCCAATGGGACAAGCGCAAGGGCCAGCAGCATTCACGAAAATCCCGGCATCATCGACTTTCAGGATGCGGTCTACGGACCGATCACCTACGATCTTGTTTCGCTCTACCGCGACGCTTACATCCACTGGGAAGAAGCACAGGAGCTCGATTTCGTCATTCGCTACTGGGAAATGGCGCGCAAGGCCGGGCTGCCGGTACATGCCGACTTCCACGATTTTTACCGTGATTACGAATGGATGGGGGCACAGCGCCAACTCAAGGTGCTCGGCATCTTCGCCCGCCTATGCCATCGCGATGGCAAGGAGAGTTATCTGAAAGACATGCCCCGCGTATTGAGCTACCTGCGGCAGACCTGCGAGCGCTACCTCGAATTGCGTCCGCTGGCCCGCCTTCTGGATCAACTCGAAAATCGGCAGGTCGTTGCAGGCTATACTTTTTGATGACAACTGCGTATCCGATACATGGGGCCAATGCGAGCGCCGAGGCAGTGCAATGACATACGCAATGAAGGCCATGATTCTTGCCGCAGGCCGCGGTGAGCGTATGCGGCCACTTACCGACACCACGCCCAAGCCCTTGCTTCACGCCGGCGGAAAGCCACTCATTGTCTGGCATCTTGAACGGCTGGCGGCCAGCGGTTTCAGGGACATCGTAATCAATCATTCACATCTCGGCGAGCAGATCGAAGCCACGCTCGGCAACGGCAACCGCTTCGGCCTGAACATCCTTTACTCGCCAGAACCCGCCGGCGCTCTGGAAACCGCAGGCGGTATCGCCCAGGCATTGCCGTTCCTTGGCAGCCAACCGTTTCTCGTGGTCAATGGCGATGTGTGGTGCGACTGGGATTTTTCGCAAGCGCACAAGCGCATGCACGCGCTCACTGGCCACCCGGCCCATCTTGTTCTGGTCGACAATCCACCGCAGCATGCCGGCGGCGATTTTAGCCTCGACGGCGAAACAGTCAGGTATGCCGGCGAGAGCACAGGGCCGACGCTGACCTACGCGGGTACTGGAATCTTTTCACCCGATTTTTTCGCCGCTGTGCCCGCCGGCGCCGTCATGAAAATGCGTCCTCTGCTCGACGCCGGAATCGCCAAGGGTCTCGTCACCGGCGAACGCCACCCCGGTATCTGGGTCGACGTTGGAACACCCGAACGCCTTGCCGAACTCGATCGGGAACTGAAGGCAAAGGAGTTCGCTTTATCATGAAACACGAACCGTATTCGACGCGACGTAGCGCACTGCTGGAACAGATTGGCGATGGCGTGGCCATCATCCCGACCGCACCGGAACGCGTACGCAATCGCGATTCACACCACCCCTATCGATTCGACAGCTACTTCTGGTATCTCTCCGGCTTTCCCGAGCCCGAGGCGATCATCGTTCTGCTGGGTGGCAATGATTCGCAACCCGTCTCGCGATCGATCATCTTCTGTCGCGAAAGGAATGAGGAGCGCGAAGTCTGGGATGGTTTCCGCTATGGCCCCGAAGCCGTGTGCGATGCCTTCGGCTTTGACGAGGCGTATGCTTTCGCCGAGTTCGAACACAGGCTTCCCGACCTGATCGCCAGTCGCAGCAGGCTTTGGTACGCATTTGGCCATGAGGCTGCTGTGGATACCGAAGTTATTTCTGCGCTGAACACGGTCCGCGCACAAAGCCGCGCCGGCAAGCGTGCACCTGGAGAGATACGCGATCTGCGTGAACCACTCGACCGAATGCGACTGATCAAGGATGCGCACGAAACGGATATCATGCGCCGCGCCGCCGCGATCGCCGCGGCAGGTCATGCCCGTGCCATGCGCACCTGCCGCCCCGGCATGGCCGAATACGAGCTCGAAGCCGAGCTTGGTTACGAGTTCCGCAAACGCGGCGCAGACGGCCACGCCTATTCACCCATTGTTGCCGGCGGCCATAACGCGTGCATCCTGCACTATATTGAAAACAATCGGCTGCTCTCCGAGCACGCCCTGGTTCTCATCGATGCCGGCTGTGAGCTGGAAGGCTATGCTTCCGACATCACACGGACCTTCCCGGTTAGCGGCAGGTTCAGCGGCGTAACCCGTGATGCGTATGAGATCGTTCTTGCTGCACAGACTGCGGCGATCGCCGCAATCAAGCCTGGAGTACCTTTCATTGCTTACCATGACGCTGCGCTGCGCGTACTTGTGCAAGGAATGATTGATCTCCAATTGCTTGCCGGTAGTGTGGACGGCATCATCGAAAGCGAAACCTATAAGCCCTTTTACATGCACCGCACCGGGCACTGGCTTGGTCTCGACGTTCATGACGCAGGCGAATACAAGAGTGGGGACGATTGGGTGGTGCTGCAGGCCGGCATGGCGCTGACGGTAGAACCCGGCCTCTATATCCGCCCCGGCGCCACGGTACCCGAGCACCTGCATGGCATCGGCATCCGCATCGAGGATGATGTATTCGTCACCACTGACGGCTGCGAAGTTTACACAAGCGCGCCAAAATCGATTGCCGAGATTGAAGAGGTGATGCGCCGTGACTGAGCACCCCGCAGGCGCTACGTCCCCCACGCTTTCCCCTCCATATGACGCGGACGTACTGATCATCGGAGCCGGCCCGGTCGGCATGGCGCTCGCGGTCGCGCTGGCCGGCAGCAGGCAGCGGGTACTTCTCATCGACAGTCGTCAGCGCGACGCGTGGATTGATGACCCGCGCGCGCTGGCGCTCTCGCATGGCAGCAGGCAATTGCTCGAGCGTCTGAATGCATGGAACGCAATGGCTGGCACCCCGATTCGCCAAATCCATGTTTCGCAACGTGGCGGATTCGGACGCACCATGCTTTCTACCGAGGATTACGGCACACCGGCACTCGGTTACGTCATGCGCTACCGCGATCTTGCCGCAGCCCTCGCCGCCCGCATCAAACCGGAGCAACTGATCGACCAATGCAGCGTCGACACAATTGAAACAGGCCGCGAAGAGACCACACTGACATTTACGCGCGAAGGCACCATACACCGTATCACGGCCAAGCTCATCGTACACGCCGAGGGCACACCGGAGCGTGGCCCTGAAATCACGGTTCGGGATTACGATCAACACGCCATCGTCGCCGAAGTTCGTCCGGCATCGGGACACAACAACCGTGCCTGGGAGCGTTTTACCCCCGACGGACCGCTCGCCCTGCTGCCGCTCGGCCAGGATTACTCGGTGGTGTTCACCGTACCGCCCGTCAAGGCCGCCCGATTGCTCAAGCTCAATGACGAAAACTTCCTCGCCGCACTACAGGAGCAGTTTGGCAAACGCCTCGAGTTTGTCTCAACCGGCCCACGCGCCGGCTTTCCGCTCGCCCTGCGTTGTCGGACACAGCTCGCGCAGCGCCGGCAGGTTTGGATCGGGAATACCGCACAATCCCTGCACCCCGTGTCAGGTCAGGGCTTCAATCTTGGTCTGCGCGATGCCTGGGAACTTGCCGAATCGCTGTTCGACCAAAGCGATGCCGGAAATCCGACAGCGTTGGCGACCTACGCCAAAGGCCGCCAGTTTGATCGGCGTGGAAGTATCGCTTTCACTGATGGTATCGTTCGCCTTTTTTCCAACGATCTGGCGCCGATCAGCTTCGCTCGTGGCATCGGTCTACTGGCACTTGACCTCTATCCGCCGCTGCGCCACTTCGTCGCCAAGCGCATGATCTGGGGTGCGAGGGCGTGGCCGTAGGCGACTCAGGTCAGGGTATGGCATCAATTCAGAAATCAACTATTTCTCAGCCAGCATTCGGGTTAAAATTCCCACTTCCCCAGCCACACCCTCAACACTCCACCGCCATGGAATTCGTCGGCTTTACACTGCGAAACAATCTGTTCGTTGCCCCGATGGCTGGCGTGACCGACCGCCCTTTCCGCCAATTGTGCAAGAAGCTGGGCGCCGGACTGGCCGTGTCCGAGATGGTCACATCGAATTCCCTGCTCTACGGCAGCGCCAAGACGAAAAGGCGCGCCAACCACGATGGCGAAGTCGAACCGATTTCGGTCCAGATTGCAGGCGCTGCGCCCGCGATGATGGCCGATGCCGCACGACATAAC
Source organism: Candidatus Propionivibrio aalborgensis (assembly GCF_900089945.1). GTDB lineage: Bacteria > Pseudomonadota > Gammaproteobacteria > Burkholderiales > Rhodocyclaceae > Propionivibrio > Propionivibrio aalborgensis. The sequence continues at coordinate 5,784 of NZ_FLQY01000365.1, forward strand.
GTCGATCGCGGCGCGCAGATCATCGATATCAACATGGGTTGCCCGGCCAAGAAGATCTGCAATGTGATGGCCGGCTCGGCCCTGCTCAAAGATGAATCACTGGTCGGCCGAATTCTCGAATCCGTCGTGAATGCCGTGCCTGAAACGCCAGTCACCCTGAAGATCCGCACGGGCTGGGACAAAAGCTCACGCAATGCGCTGTCAATTCTGAAAATTGCCGAGCAATCCGGCATTCGCGCCTTGGCGATGCACGGCCGGACGCGTGCCTGCGGCTATTCCGGGCAAGCCGAGTACGAGACCATCGCCGCGGTGAAGCGCGAGGCATGCATCCCGATCATTGCCAACGGCGATATCAACTCTCCGGAAAAGGCGAAAGACGTCCTTGACGCGACCGGCGCCGACGCGCTGATGATCGGGCGCGCTGCTCAGGGTCGGCCCTGGCTTTTTCGCGAAATCGAACACTTCCTGAAGACCGGCACACACCTGATGCCACCGCGGGTTAGCGAAATCCACGCCATCCTGCTCGCGCACCTTGAAGATCTCTACGAATTCTATGGAATCGAAACCGGAGTGCGCGTAGCACGCAAGCATATCTCCTGGTATACCAGGGGTCTGGCCGGTTCTGCAGCTTTCCGCCATAGCATGAATCAACTACCCGACATCAGGCAGCAACAACAGGCTGTCAATGATTTCTTCTTCGGGCTTGCCGAACACAATGAACACCTGAACTATATCCAGACAGAGCATAAGAATGACTGGGAGGAACTCGCCGCATGAAAGAACACAACGATATTTCGAGCTGCATATACAGCGCACTGGAAACCTACTTCAAGAATCTGGATGGCGAGATGCCCGCGCCCATCTATGACATGGTACTGAAAAGCGTCGAACGCCCGATGTTTGAGGTCATCATCAAGCAGGCTGGAGGTAACCAGACACAAGCGGCGGCGATGCTCGGAATCAATCGCAACACGCTACGCAAGAAACTCGTCGACTACAAGCTGGTTTGACTTGACTTCGATTTAGTCGTTCTTCTTCATATTGCGTCATCTCGACGCTTCAACGTCTTTTCGTTCAAATCCATTATTTCGAGAACTCTTCATGAAAATCCGTCAAGCCCTGATCAGCCTTTCCGACAAACGCGGCGCACTTGAATTTGCTCAAGGACTTGCCGCTCAGGGTGTCAAACTCCTGTCCACGGGCGGCACGGCCAAACAACTGCGCGGCGCCGGTCTCGATGTCCGCGAGATTGGGGACTACACCGGATTTCCGGAAATGCTGGACGGCCGCGTCAAAACCCTGCATCCGAAAGTGCACGGCGGCATTCTTGCTCGCCGAGATCTTCCCGAGCACCTGGCGACCATTGAGCGGCACGATATTCCGACCATCGATCTGGTTTGCGTCAATCTCTACCCTTTCCGCGAAACAATTGCCAAGCCCGACGTCACGCTCGAAGACGCTATCGAAAACATTGATATCGGCGGCCCGGCGATGGTCCGCTCGGCGGCCAAGAACTACACGGGAGTCGCCGTTGTCACCGACCCTGAAGACTACACCGCGCTGCTAGCAGAAATGCTGGCCAACGATGGCGCACTGTCCCTGGCCACGCGTTTCGGTCTGGCCAAAAAGGCTTTCACGCACACGGCGCGATATGACGCGACGATCTCCAACTGGCTGACCGCTCTCGACGAAACCAACAAACCGAAGCAGTTTCCGGACAAACTGCAACTCGCCTTCGACTGTGTCGAAACGCTACGCTACGGTGAGAACCCGCATCAGCAGGCAGCCTTCTACCGCGACCCGATACCGACACCCGGTTCCATCGCGGCCTATAAGCAATTGCAGGGCAAGGAACTCTCGTACAACAACATCGCCGACGCAGATGCCGCATGGGAGTGCGTAAAGACGTTCACCGGAGGTGTCAACAGCGCGGCTTGCGTCATCATCAAACACGCCAACCCTTGCGGAGTGGCGATCGACAGCACGCTGTTGTCGGCCTACGAAAAAGCCTTCAAGACGGATTCAAGCTCTGCTTTCGGCGGCATCATCGCCTTCAACGGCACCGTCGACACCGACGTCATCAAGGCCATGAACGAGCGCAAGCACTTTGTCGAGGTACTGATCGCTCCAGCCTACACGCCTGCCGCCAAGGAAATGCTCGCATCCAAGCAGAATCTCCGGGTACTGGAGTTGCCGCTGTCCAATAATTGCCCACCGTTCGAGTTCAAACGCGTGGGTGGTGGCTTGTTGGTGCAGACCCCGGACACCTTCAATGTACAGGCCTCCGACCTCAAGGTGGTAACCCATGCCGCACCAACCAGTGCGCAGATCGAAGACCTGCTTTTTGCCTGGCGTGTTGCCAAGTTCGTCAAATCAAACGCCATCGTCTTCTGCGGCGGCGGCATGACGCTTGGGGTCGGTGCCGGCCAGATGAGCCGCGTTGATTCAACACGCATCGCCGCGTCCAAGGCACAAAACGCCGGTCTCGTACTGGCAGGCTCCTGTGTGGCCTCGGACGCCTTCTTTCCTTTCCGCGACGGTCTTGATGTACTCGCCGAAGCCGGCGCCAAATCGGTCATTCAGCCTGGCGGCTCGATGCGGGACGACGAAGTCATCGCTGCGGCGAACGAACACGGACTGGCGATGGTGTTCACCGGCGCCCGTCACTTCAGACATTGATGATTTCACCACCAAGGCACGAAGATTCCCCAGATTTCGCAAATCCTGGTACATCCTGGTGGCTTGGTGACATTGTGGTGAAAGGGTTTTATGAAGTTACTCGTCATTGGCTCCGGCGGGCGCGAGCACGCACTGGCCTGGCACCTGGCCAAATTGTCCGGCATGCAAAGGATCTTTGTCGCGCCTGGCAACGCCGGCACGGCGCGCGAAACCGAAGTCCTGAATATCAATATCACCGACCCGATAGCGCTGGCCGACTTTGCTGAGAAAGAAGGCATTCATCTCACCGTCGTTGGTCCGGAAGCACCGCTCGCCGCCGGGGTCGTCAATATTTTTCGGGCTCGCGGCCTGAAGATTTTCGGGCCAACGAGAGAGGCCGCTCAACTCGAAAGCTCGAAGGATTTCGCCAAGCGCTTCATGGCGCGGCACAACATCCCGACAGCGGCCTTCGAGACATTTTCCGATAGCGTCGCTGCCCACGCCTTTGTCGACAAGCACGGGGCGCCCATCGTCATCAAGGCTGATGGGCTGGCTGCCGGCAAGGGCGTCGTTGTTGCGATGACGCTTGGCGAAGCACACAGCGCCATCGAGAGCATGCTCCCCGGCAACAAATCGAACATGGCAGGCGACAAGAGTGGTTCGCGCATCGTCATCGAAGAATTCCTGGACGGCGAAGAAGCCAGCTTCATCGTCATGGTTGATGGCAAGAACGTGTTGCCGCTCGCATCCAGCCAGGATCACAAACGCATCGGCGACGGTGATACCGGCCCCAACACCGGGGGCATGGGCGCCTACTCGCCCGCCCCCGTGGTCACTCCGACTATCCACGCCAAGGCCATGCGCGAAATCATCCTGCCGACCGTGCGCGGGATGGCCGCCGATGGCACGCCCTACACCGGCTTCCTTTATGCCGGCCTGATGATCGGCAAGGACGGTTCGGTAAAAACGGTGGAATTCAACTGCCGCATGGGCGACCCTGAAGCACAGCCCATCATGATGCGTCTCAAGTCCAATTTCCTAACGTTGCTTGAACACGCGGTTGCCGGCAAACTCGACCAGATCGATGCCGAATGGGATCGCCGCGTTGCGCTAGGCGTCGTGCTGGCGGCAGCCAACTACCCCGGCACGCCGCGCCAGGGCGACGTCATCAGCGGCTTGCCGGACGAGAGTGATGACGTACACGTGTTTCATGCCGGAACCCAGGAAAAGGATGGCAGGATCCTTACTTCGGGTGGTAGGGTACTGTGCGTCACCGCCCTGGGCGACAACGTCAAGCAGGCGCAGAAGCAGGCTTACGATGCAATCGTTGGAATTCACTTCGACGGCATGCAATACCGTCGCGATATCGGACATCGTGCAATACCGCGATGATCGATAGCAGCGCCCTCAAGACCTACTTCGTCGGTCTGCAGTCACGCATTGTCGCAGCCGCCGAAGCCCTGGAAGGCGAGAACGGAGGGCGTTTTCGAGCCGACACATGGCAGAAGGAAGCTGGCCAGCCACTCGGCGGCCATGGGCTGACGTGCATCATCGAGGGCGGCCGCATATTCGAACGCGGCGGGGTATCTTTCTCGCACGTGACCGGATCGGCACTGCCTGCTTCGGCTACTGCCAAACGACCTGAACTGGCTGGCCGTGCGTTCGAGGCAATGGGCGTATCACTGGTTCTGCATCCGGAAAACCCTTACTGCCCGACGGCGCACATGAACGTGCGCTGTCTGCTGGCACATCCCGGCGGCGAGGGCAATGCCGACTCTCCAGGTGCAGATGCCGGCAGAACCAACAGCAACACAACGACCCTTTGGTGGTTTGGCGGCGGCATGGATTTAACCCCCTACTACCCCTTTGAAGACGACATTCGTCACTTTCATGCCACCTGCAAGTCTGCGCTGACGCCTTTTGGCGATGACGTTCATGCGCGATACAAGAAGTGGTGCGACGAGTACTTTTTCCTGAAGCATCGCAACGAACCGCGCGGCGTCGGTGGCGTCTTCTTCGATGATCTGAATGAGGGTGGGGATGCGCGGTGTTTCGCACTGACACGCGCAGTCGGCGACGCATTTTC